>SUUL01000011.1 GCA_015062545.1 Alphaproteobacteria bacterium
CAGATGAAGAAGATGGTGCCGATGTTTCGGGGTTTGTTGTGATTGAACCAGATGGCGTTGTAAAAGGGGTGCCTGTTCAGTTAGATAGTTCGTGTGATGGCGAAGATGGTACCGTGTGTTATGTTTCGGGGATTGGGGTTGGTGGTGATGATGGTACGGCAGATAAAGTGGCCGTTTATGAAAGTCAGATAAAGTTTGGAAATGGTTTAGTTGTTGATTTTACTGAGGAGAGTGATGATCCTGTTGTTACCGTTGTGTCCGCCAATGCAACAATAGCCGGGGTTGCCACGTGGGGTACGATACCTGCGGGTTCTGCAACGTCAACGACATCTGCCAAGATTTGGATTGAATAAGAAACCGCCATTTGGCGGTTTTTTGTTGCCCCCCTGCTTGTGGTGGTGGTGGGGCTTCTGTTTCCTGCCCCCATTGTGGGGCGGGATAGTTTTACTTGCGGGAACGTATGTGAGTGCATAGTAAAACTTGGGTGGGGGGGTATGAACTGTGCGCCATTACCCCCACCCCAGAATTCCAACGCCAATAAATTGTCGGGAATTCTGACCCGCCCCACAAGGGGGCAGGGAATATCAGCATATTTGTTTACCATAATTACTTACTACAATTTTTTACAAAAAATTGTCATTCTGGGGCTTGACCCCAGAACCTAGGTACAATTAATCCTATGTTATTTGTGCGCGCGTGCGCGCATTACCTGGGTTCTGACCTCTGTTCAGAATGACAGAATTTTTTCACAAAAATTCTGTTTATTTCCTTTATTTTTACAAGAATTTCTAATTTTTGTCACTCCTGCGCAGGCATGAGTGGGACTATAAAACATCAACATTTTATTTATTAGGATATATGTTTCAAATTGCAGTGACATAATTTTTATGTCATCATACAAAGCATGGACAGTCTAAAACCAATCTTGAACGCAACACAATTATCTGCATTTGATGCGATAGAACACACAAATTCAAATTTGTTGATATTGGGGCCTGCGGGAACAGGCAAATCCACATTTGTAAACTATCTTAAAAGTGCATCTAAAAAGCGTATTATCTGTGCGTGCCCAACCGCTGTGTCTGCGTTAAATGTTGGTGGTCAAACAATTCATTCATTGTTTCAGATTCAACCACGTGATTTTATAATGCCAGAACTGTTAAAACTAAAGGCAAAACCACGTAATATTTTGAACGCGACAGATGTTTTAATAATTGATGAAATTTCAATGGTTGCCCCAGATTTATTGGATGCGATTGATATATTGGCACGATATGCACGTCATAACAATGAACCGTTTGGGGGTATTCAAGTTGTTGCCATTGGTGATTTGTTTCAATTACCACCAGTTATCACACGTGAAGCCACCCAATATTATCAGTCAGAATATGGGCATTCCAACGCATATTTCTTTGACAGTAATGTATATAAACGTGCCAATTTTATAGCGTATAATTTTGATTTTGTATATCGTCAAAACGATTTGCCATTATTGGAAAATCTGGTAAAACTGCGCAACAATGACAAAAGCGCATTAAGTTTCTTTAATAACTGTCGCATAGAAGATACATCGCGCCGTGAAAATGCGGTGATTATCACGCCATTTCGTGCCGTTGCAGAACGCATAAATGCAACACGTCTGGCGCAACTTCCTGAAACCGAGGTTATGTATAACGGTACATTATCCGGCAATTTTTCCGAACGTGATGTTCCGGCACCGCTAAACCTGACATTAAAGGTCGGTGCATTGGTAGTTTTTGTAAAGAATGGTGATAAATGGCATAACGGCTCTATGGGGATTGTGCGTTCTTTGGGCGTGCGCGACATTATTGTACAGTTATTATCAGACGATCGTGAATTGGTATCTGTCAAGCCTGACAAATGGGAAAAGATAGAATATTCACGTGATGAAAACGATCGCTTGGTTGAAAATGAAGTTGGCTCTTATAAACAGTTCCCACTGAATCTGGGATATGCCATGACGATACACAAGGCACAGGGCAAAACACTTGATACTGTTGTTGTTGATGTGTCGCGTGGATGCTTTGCGCACGGTCAAACATACGTTGCACTATCGCGCACGCGTCATGCATCTGATATGCATATTGCATCACCATTGCAACCGCGTGATGTTATTTTTGATAGTCGGATTTTAGATTTTGTTTCTGAGCACGCAGACGGCTAACCATTCTGTCATAGAATATTTCGCCATTACTTTTCATTTCATCAAAGTCAACCCCAGGTCCACTGACCAATGTCTTAATATCTGGCGTTGAAGATTCTATTGCGCTGCGTACAGCATTGTTGATTGCGTAACGTTCCGCGTTAAAGATTAATTTACCATCTTCGGTCAAATTTCTTTCGTTTAATAATCCGTCATCATTGTGTTCACTATCAAAACGTTCGCTAAGTTTCCCTGCAATAAACAAGTGTGTTCCCAACTGATTAAAATATGCAGGATATAAATTTTCTGCATTATCATACATATATTCGGAAAATTTATTAAATCCGTCCACACGTGTATCCGCACCCGACATAAAAGACAACGTCTTGAACGCAGGATGTTCCAACGGCGATACGGGTCCAAACTGAATTACAATAACATTTTGCAACATTTGATGGATTTCCGCTGCTTTGAATCCCAATCTTTTCAGTTCGTTTTGTGCATATTGCCCCAACATATAAATCGCCGCAGCACCATGAGAATAGCCATACATACGCAATTTTTTTAGATTGTCTGTAATTGTTTTTTTATCCAGCAACACCCCATCGGAACTTACAATCAAGGGTTGTATAATAGATAGATACAATTTTTCAATATATTTTGGTGTTGGTTCGTTTTGTTTCATTAACTGGGATTTTTCATGACGGAATTGTATGGCGTTTTTATGTCCTTGTTCTTTAATCTTTCGTCCTGCTGCCCTGAACAACTCTGTTCTTTCAACATCTGCATGTCTTGAACCAAATTCATAGTAAACGGAATAAATATCAATGTCCGCAATATTAATATCAGATATTTCCAACACAGATTTCATCTGTTTTATATAATGATTTGCACTTTGTGGAACATACGTATATTCGCCTCCAAACAAAACCAAGGTAGGCTTGCCAACATCTATGGTGTCCACTTCTTTTACTGCATAAGGATGCTCTGCGGAACGTTCCACAGATTTAATTAATCCTGCATTACTAAAAATATATTCTTTTTGTGTCATATATCCTTCCGCATCATAATGGCATCAATGCCGTCATAGTACTTTGGTCGCACGCCGATTTGAACAAACCCATTTTGTTCATACAACGCGCGGGCAGGGGCATTATCAGCCGCCACCTCTAGAAATATATGTTTTACGCCTGACTTTTTCAAGTCTGCTTCCATTATCCCCAGCATTGCCGCTGCAATTCCGCCACGTCTGGCATCGGGCGCAACACCAATGGTAATTATTTCTGCTTCGTCCAACGTTTGACGATATACGATAAATCCATTTTGACTGGCGATAATTTCACACCCTGATTTTTTCAGATCTGCAAAGTCCGCCGCCGTCCACGGTTTGTGCGGGAAACATAATTTATGAAGATTTGCCAGATTATCTAACATTTTGTTTCATGTAATTGTCATAAAGCAACTGCTGAACATGTTTAACAAATTCTGTGTTTGTTTCTTGAATATGTACGGCTGTTTCCCCAATATTCATATCATAGTGCAAATCCCAACTGATTTTCTTATGTGCAATATCTTTTACGATGCCGTACAGCGCTAATTCTTCATTTGGCTGGGTTATATGATATTCTTCTATCAGTTCATATTGTGGTCGCGTAACAAAATATTGTGGTCTGCGTGACACAAATCTGGGCTTACCGTTACGTGCCATGCGTTCAATCTTGCCATGGACATATTTGTTGAATAAATCATTTACATTTATATTGCTCATATTATTTACCTTTGCTTTCTTCGGCATAACTGGGGCGCAGATACATCGGTACAGCAGGTTCTGTATCGCCACCTGCAATCTTCTGTTCAACAATTTGTATCCCTAATTTCAAATCAAAAGGTTTGTGTCCAACGGTACGTGGCCAATCCATTTGTTTTGTTTCCAGTTCTTCTATTTGCATAACTTGCGGTTCTAAACCATCTGCCGCGACAAAGAAGTCCCCGCGTCCAGAATCAATCGCAACAAATGCATCTGGTGTCGCGGCCAGATATAAGTCAAATGCACTGATACCAACAACAGGGATATTCAATCCCATACCAATTCCCTTGGCGTATGCGATACCCAGACGTATCCCTGTAAAACTGCCCGGGCCCACAACAACGCCGATTGCAGAAATGTCGCGCCATGATGCGCCAGATTCCGTGATAAATTTTTCACATTCCACGGGCAGGGCAACAGACTGTTTTTCCACCGCCACAGATTTGTATTTATCACCCAATACAAATTCTAAATCTTTCCCCGATGTGTTGATAATTAAAATCATATTTCCACCCAATGATTATTTGTGATAAAACTTTGCAAGTCCTGCACCCAGTTTACGTCTGTATGCATCTGCGAATAAATTATAAATATGTCGTGCCAAAATCTTGTCAGTAAAGGCAACAAAATCTGGCGTATTTGGTAATACACCACCTTCATTAACAACATTTACCCTAAATTGAACATCATCCATTGGTCGTCTGTATCTGTTTCTGTGTAGTACAGACTTCATGCTCAGACCATCTGTTTTTATTTCATATGACATACATGATTTGTAAATGGATCTGCCATAAAAACAGTAGTTGTTTTCCTTGCGGCATATATCTATTTTTGGACATTCTGTGACCAGTTCGACCTGTTCAAAATTTTTATCCAGATAATTCTTCAAATCTTTATATGCTTTGTATTTCTGTATGATATTCATAAATTCTTCCTCTATGGCTATCGTTTATTTTGTTTGTTGTATGTCTGCTGCAACATACGATAGACGAATATTGCAATCGGTTCAAAAAAACAATCAGTATCATTGTTTTGATTGGTAACCGATACACTATATTCTTTTGCACCTAATGCCCTTGACTCTTGACTACTGCGCAACGATAAATTATTCAGCTTGACTTCATAAGATGTATCTATATCTCCGTATGTTGGATACATTTTTGCCCACATCTTTACATCTTGTGGGTTCTTAATAACATAATCTTTAACTTCACGATATAATTTTATCTGTTTAATAATATTCATTTTTTCCCTTTTTAGATATGTGCGCTGAATCCAATTTTTTTATTCAATCCGATTGTTTTACGTGCAGATAATAATTCATCAATCTTTTCTGGCGTAAATTCTGTTTTTATATCTTCGCAATCGTTTTCCAACAGCGAACGGCGCAGCACCGCGGTTATTTCACGTTGTACCTGACGTACCCCTTGTTCGGATGTATAGTTCTGAATAATATGCTTTAACGCATCATCAGACATAACAATATTTTCTGTATTCCACCCGGTGTCACGTGCCGCGCGTTCAATTAAATGTTCGCGTGCAATTTTTACTTTGTCGTCCATGGAATATCCTGGGATTTCGATAATTTCCATACGATCTTTTAATGCGTTTGACATGTTTAACGAATTTGCCGTTGCAATAAACATCACGTTGGACAAATCAAAATCTACCTCCAGATAATGATCGCGGAAAGTCTTGTTCTGTTCGGGGTCCAGAATTTCCAACAATGCAGATTCTGGATCGCCACGCCAATCACGTCCCATCTTGTCAATTTCATCCAACACAATCACAGGGTTGTTTACCTTGCAACGTTTAAGCGCATCCATAATACGTCCAGTCTGCGCACCAATATATGTTTTACGATGTCCACGAAAGTGCGCTTCGTCCGAAATTCCACCCAATGATATACGTTGATATTTTCGCCCCAATGCCGTTGCGATAGATTTTCCCAAAGACGTTTTACCAACACCTGGCGCGCCAACAAAGCACAGTATTGTCCCCTGATTTCCACCGGTTTTTTTCATAACCGCAATATGTTCCAAGATACGTTCTTTGACACCCTGCATGCCGGAATGTTCGCTGTCCAACACTTCGCGCGCACGCTTCAAATCAATCGGTGCGTTATCTGACACGCCCCATGGCATCGCCAACAGTTCATCCAGATACGTTTTCAGCAATCCGCCTTCATTTGACATTGGCGACATAGAACGCATGCGTTTCCATTCGCTTAATGCCTTTTCTTTGGCATCAGCCGGCATGTTGGAACGCAGAATTTTCTTGCGCAAATTCTGGGTGTCCATTTCGCCATCATCTTCACCCATTTCTTTTTGTATGGCGCGCATTTTTTCTTGCAGAATTGCCTCGCGGCGGCCGTTTTCCATTTGCTGATGAATTCGTCTGTTAATGGATTCATCTATCTTGACGGTTTCCAACACCAGTTTTACAGATTCTAACAATATAGTTAATTTTTCCACCCATGTTGGCGCGCATAAAATCTTTACAGCAACATCTGTATCAATATCCAACGTTTGGATAACAGTATCAACAAATGCGGGCAGGGGATATTTTTCCAACACATTGCGCAGTTTATCCATCTTGAATCTGCGTGTTTGCACAGACAAATTTTGCAAATGTTCCACCAACAAATCGCGTAATGCAATAACCTGTTCCGATTCCGTGTCGTTGGCAATCTGAATAATTTCTATATCTGCCAAGAATTGTCCGTCTTTCATTTCTATATCACGCAAAGATACCACATCTGTGGTACGCATTAAAACATGTGCCGCCCCATCAGGCATATTCAGAACCTGAACCAGGTCCGCCAATGTTCCCACAGAATATAAATCTTCCACCCGTGTGGGATATGCCCAACTGTGTTGTGGAACAAGTACGATTTGCTGTTGTCCATTACCTGTGATGTTTTTAATGCAGTTCACAGCCACGGGCGTATCAATTAATGCAGGCGCGGTCATACCAGGCGATACAACTACGTCACGAAAAGGTAAAATATAGTATTTCATAGTGAAATAAATATAGTATATTTTATACAGATTTCAAGACGAATAAATTTCATATATGAATAAAAAATCCCGCGTGTTGCGGGATTGTTTTTTTAACGACGACGATACCCGCCACCATTGTGTTGTGCGCTGTTGCTGGAACGCTTTGACAGATAGCGTGCTGCAATCAAAACCAACCATTCAAATGTCAACGCTGCCAGACCTGCCAATTTGTTTTCAATGCCGGAAACCCAGCCCAATACATAAACCAACTGTGCAACAAAAGACAGATACAAAACACCGAATACACCTGTAAAGAATACTTTTTTAATTTTTCCAAACATTTCTTATGTCCTTTCTTGTGATTATAGATTTATAAAGTTATGTGCCGGATTTCTGGTGCCAGGTACCGGCAAACCCCGCAATCGCTAAAACGAATATGATCAACCATTGCCAACCATATTCAAGCCATCATTAGGCAGCCATTGCAAGGCGAACATTGTCGTTCGCAGCGATTCTATCGCCATTCAGTTTTTAGTTGGTTTTTTACGACACCATGTCGGATTCACCCAATTTGTCTTTCATCATCTGTCGAATCTATGTCAGCCCCATAATCAAATACGACCATTAATCATATCAGATGGTGGAGCTGTGGGGTACTGCCCCCCAGTCCATAATGACTATTTCACAACGGATTCAGAATCATCACTGCCATGCAGCCCACTAATTATAGTCTTTTGTACTGGAAATTGCAAGTTTTTAGATTATAATGCCAATCAAGAGGATAAAAAATGAAGTTTTTAGACAGGGCAAAGATATATATCAAAGCAGGTGACGGTGGAAATGGTTCCGCCAGTTTTCGCCGTGAAAAGTATATTGAATTTGGTGGCCCAAATGGTGGTGATGGCGGTCGCGGTGGTGATGTTGTATTTGTTGCTGTGCCAAATGTGAACACACTGATTGATTATCGTTACAAAACAAAATTTGTTGCCGAACGTGGCGAAAATGGCATGGGCAAAATGCGCACAGGCGCATCTGGCGAAACATTGGTATTGCCCGTTCCAACCGGAACAGTAATTTTGTCTGAAAACGAAGAAATTGAATACGCCGACTTAAACGAAGACGGCATGAAGTATCGTGCGGCACGCGGTGGTAATGGCGGTTGGGGAAATTTGCACTTCAAAAGCCCAACAAATCGCGCGCCCAAGCAGGCAAATGACGGTCTGCCCGGCGAAGAACGCACGGTTGTGCTGCGTCTGAAATTAATTGCAGATATTGGATTGGTTGGTTTTCCAAATGCTGGGAAGTCGACATTATTGTCTGCGGTAACGGCGGCACGCCCAAAGATTGCGAATTACCCATTTACGACATTGAATCCTCAACTGGGTGTTATGTACGCGCATGACCGCGAATTTGTTTTGGTGGACTTGCCGGGCTTAATCGAAGGTGCGCACACGGGTGTTGGTCTTGGCGACCAATTTTTGGGGCATGCCGAACGCACCAAAATGATTCTGCACGTGATTGAGGGCACAGAATCCGATTGGGCGGCACGTTATGCAGCAATTCGCCATGAAATGGATTTGTATGGTGGTGATTTAATATCCAAGCCTGAAATGATTGTAATCAATAAAATTGATGCAATCAGCGAAGACGAATTAAACGAAAAATTAACCGCGTTCAAAAAGTCTTTTGGGCGTAAAAAGAAACCTGAAATATTAACTATCAGTGCCGCAGGGAGAATAGGGGTGCAGACATTGGTCAGTGCAATCGAAAAGAAATTCCTGGGGATAACCGATGATAAAAAATAAACTGGCAACACATAAAAACCAAGAAATCAAGAAAATAGAATTCACCGCCGCCCAACAACGTGGCGAGGTTGCATACCGTCAAGATTTGACCACAGTTCCCTTGAAACAATTAACAATGAATTCTGTTGAATTTATTGGTGGCCGTTGGCGTATTCAGAACAAGTTCCCTTATAAAATTCAAATGATACGTGATCGCGAAATGGTTTTGTTAAAACAATTACCACACCAAGACCATGTTTTATTTGATTATTATACCGCTGCTGTGGTTGGGTATAACTGTTACGGGCCATTTATATTGAACAATTCAGATTATATTGTTGCTAAATACACAACTGATAACGGCGTTTTTTGGGGATATGGCAGGACATTAGAACAGGCACGTGCGTTCTTGGGGATTAAATTGTATGACGAACACATGGACTTGATTCACAGGCACGCATGCAAAAATCAATTATCGCGCCAGAAAAAATAAATTTTTGCATTTTTATACTTTCTCTGTTAGAATTTTGTCACGAACAAAACACAAAAAGGAGAAGTATAAAATGGTATCATTAAAAGGCACCCAAACTGAAAAGAATTTGTTGATTGCATTTGCTGGTGAATCCCAGGCACGCAACCGTTATACAATGTACGCATCCCAGGCCAAGAAAGACGGATTCCAGGCGATTTCTAAAATCTTTTTGGAAACAGCAGATCAAGAAAAAGAACACGCATCACGCTTGTTCAAATTTTTGGAAGGTGGCGAATTGGAAATCACCGCATCATTCCCAGCGGGCAAAATCGGCACAACATTAGAAAATCTGCAGGCTGCGGCATACGGTGAACACGAAGAAAATACAGACATGTATCCAAAGTTTGCACAAGTGGCTGCCCAAGAAGGTTTTCCTGCGATTGCAGAAATCTTAAAGAATATCGGTTTGGCAGAACGTTATCACGAATCACGTTTTCGCGCCTTGGCCGAAGCGATTGAAGACGGCACATTGTTCAAACAGAATAATATTGTTATGTGGCGTTGCACAAATTGTGGCATGTGGCACATCGGCACGACCGCGCCATCTGTATGTCCTGCATGTTTGCACGAACAGGGCTATTTCATCAGCGAAGGCACAATCTCTCGTTGTGACACGAATGAAGGCTTCTGCGAATATGCAAATATCGAAGACTAATTCTGTATATAAGATAACAAAAATCCCCCAAATGGGGGATTTTTATTACCGCCCCGCCCATGACGGGGTGTTTTAACGGTTTGTTAATTGTAATTCTATACGGCGATTTTGTTGCAAATCGGCGGGGGTGTTTCCCAAAACGAACGGATACATATCCCCAAATCCACTTGGAATCAAACGCCTTCTGGCAACGCCATCTTTGGTTAATTCGTTCGCCACTGCAGTTGCACGCAACAAAGACAATTCTGTGTTATTTTTATATCCATGCGTACCAGGGATAACGGCCTTGTTATCAGTGTGTCCATCAACGCGGATAATCCAATCAATATCTGTTGGAATTGTGTTTTCCATTTCTTTGATAACATTTGCAATCGCCATCAACTGCTTCTGCCCGTCAGGTGTTAATTTATATGAACCACTTGAAAACAAGATATCGCTGTTAACAATAAATCTGTCGCCATCTGTTGTCACGGACTTTGTGTCACCCAACGCCAATTTCACAGCTTTATAGAATTCAGACTGATATTTTCTTACGTCATTCAATTCTGCAACCTTGTCAGCCAAAGCCTTGTTCAAGCGGCTGGACATTTCCACGTATTGTATTTCTTGAACGCGTGCCTTCTCTTCGGATGCATCCAACGCGGCCTGTAATTGTGCCAGTTGATCCGACAATGCCGCACGTTGCACCATCATTTCGTCATGTAACAGCTTGCGTTCTGCCTCCAGTTGTGCAGTTTTTTCTTTGTCCAGATTTGCTTGTGTTAATTGTCTGGTTAATTCTGCCAGTTTCTGTTGCATATCTAAATCGCGTGATTGCAATTCGTTTACCTTGTTTTCGTATGCATTCAAGACATCTTCGATACTGACATCCACTTCGACCAATTCGTTATTTAATGCTGCGTTATTTTGTTCCAGATTTTCCAACTGGGCCCGTGCCAATAACAGCAATCTTTTTGCTTCTTGTTCATCCATCTTCATTTGTTGAATCGTTGCGGCTTGTTCTGCATTGGCTTGCTTTAATCCTGCTACGGTTTTTACGCCATCGGCCTTGTTAAATACCGATGTCGTTGTCCACAGAAACACAAACACAATCAGCAAGAATATCAATATAATAACCAAGTTGGAAAACAAGTCCACGAATCCTGGCCATGCATTTGTTGATGTGCGATAACGAACGTTCATCATATCTATCTCTCTCGTCTTTGATTTGTCCCTAAAGTTCAGATATTTTATTATCCAGACTTTGAACAGTTTTTGTTAATTCACGTGTTGCCAAATTGATTTGCGGCAAAACATTAACTGCTTCGTCAACAGATACAGGATGTGTATGTGCCGCCAAATAATCTTCCAGTTCACGGAATATACCGTTTTGTGCAGACTGAACCTGCAGCCCCAGGAAACCGATAGTCAAACTTCCACCCAAACCCAACAGTGAACTGGTAAACGCGGTCGCCATACCTGCCAACGGTCTGGACAGTCCGACCTGCATTGCATACATAACATTTTCATCAGAGAAATCCAACCCGCTGATTAATTCGGCAAATCCACCAACCGTCAATATCAATCCCCAGAATGTTCCCAACAGTCCCAAAAATATCAATGTATTTGTTACATATCGCACAGATTCGCGTGAATCTTCGAAACGCACCATAATCATATCCAACAATCCATTTAGTGTGGATGCAGATATCCGCTTTGGTCGTACAGCCAGCATTTGCGCCACAGGTTTTAACAAACGTGGGGGCAGGGCAATCGCGCGATGTCCATGGGTATATTCATGCAGCCATCTGTATTCCGGCAACAGCTGAAAAATCTGAACAAAACACAGTCCGATTCCAAACAAAGACGTTCCAATAATTACACCATTCAACCAAATGTTTGCAATCGCAATTTGCATAAAATCCGCAAAGAAATACATGATGCCTGCGACCAACAGTGCGGCAAACAAAGTCATACGATTAAGTGCGCCATGAAAATATCTTGTCATGCATATCCCTCGCTTTGATAAAAGCATAGTAAATTTACGCAAATAATGTCAACAGGTTTATAAATAATGCCACTATTTATCAGTGGGTGTATTTTCCTGCATTTCCAGTTGGTCTAATAAATTATCAAAAATTCGTGTTGCGCTGTTTGCACAACCGTGTCCAAACCAAGCCAAAATTTCTTCACCTGTCCTTTGGTTTGCAATAGAAACATTATATCGCCACCACCAGAATCCATTAAATGCACACCATGTTGTACGAAAGGCTTCTTCGCGTTCACGTACTTTTATCACATATTGTGCATCTTTTGGCACCTTGTATGTATCGTATTCAATATCTGCCGTATCGTCCGATTTTGTTGTGCCATCGACTGCGATTCCCACTACCACTTTGTGTCCATGCTGTTCTAATACATCTTTGACAGCACGGCGCATAGAATATCCGCCACGATCCGCATAAATAATACTGTTGGGTTCTAGTGTATTTGGCTTTATTGTTACGTGATTACACCCCGTCAGTCCCAACAACGCAAATAAGATAAAAACAGTAAAACGCATGACGTACCCCATAACAAGAAAAAACTGGCGCACCCGGCGCGATTCGAACGCGCAATCCCCGCCTTCGGAGGGCGATGCTCTATCCAATTAAGCCACGGGTGCATTTGTGCGTAATTATACGTACTTGCCAAAAAAATGCAAGGGATTCTGTTGTCTTAACGCATCAGCGAATTTTGTTAACCATTCGGCGGAAATTTGCCAGACGTACAATTTTGCCATAATCCAAGTGCGCATCGGTCAATATATTATAATGTTTGAACAAATCCTTGATATCAAACCCCAGTTGCTGATAGCGCGCTGCTAACATTGCAAAAGCAATGCTTTTGGAACAAATTGCCGCCGATTCCAAATCAATCATTGACTTAAACGAACCGTCATCAGATACAATTATATTCTTTGGTGACAAATCAAAGTGAAACAGGCCATATTCATTTGAGTTATCAATAAGATACATGAATGTACGTACCAGCTGTCCCACCAACATATTGTATTTTGTTTCAAAATATCTGCCCGCCACATTGTGTCCATAATTCAATGGCTCGCCACCTAAAATTTGCGGCCAAATACGTTCCATTTTGACAAATTCTTTCAAAACACTGCGATACACGGCCTTTACTTGTTCTTCGTCCATTCCCATCTGTATTGCACCATGTAATGTTGTGCCGTCAATTTTGGCATAATCTTCAAAGTGTAAATTTTTATATTCGCGTGGTGTAATCTTTGGCGTTGGAATACCGCGTACAGAATAGACATAGCTAACCCTGGCATTCTTTTTTACCATATCTTCTGTAGAAAATTTGAACACACGTTCACCCACAGGTGTTTTTGCAAATAACACATTATCCTGGCTGCCGCAAACGTCTGGCGTACGCACGTCAGTTGCCTTTGGGTACTGACTTAAAATTGCATCGCGATAAAGATTATATTTTTTCGTTTCCATAAAATATTCCGTTATTTGTTACAGGGCTCCAAATAATATTCAGCATATTAATAAAGTCAAGCGAACAGTTAATTTGATTGCAGCGATGCCAACATAAAATCATCCAAATCACCATCCAACACAGCCGCAGAATCAGTTTTTTCCACATTTGTGCGCACATCTTTGACCAGTTGATATGGATACAAGACATAATTTCTTATCTGGCTGCCCCACTCGATTTTCTTTTGTGCGGCCTTGGCTGCGTCTTCTTCGGCGGCTCTTTTTTGCATTTCCAGTTCATATAATTTACTGCGTAACATTTTCATAGCCATTTCTTTGTTTTGAATTTGACTGCGTTCATTTTGACATGTTACCACGATATTTGTCGGAATATGCGTAATACGTACCGCACTGTCGGTTTTATTAACGTGCTGACCGCCTGCACCAGATGCGCGATATGTATCGATTCTTAAATCTTTGGCATTTATTTCAATTTCAATCGTATCATCAACATCTGGCCATACATCCACAGATGCGAAACTGGTCTGGCGTTTACCGTTGGCATTAAAGGGTGATATGCGCACCAAACGATGCACCCCAATCTCATTCTTCAGCCATCCATAAGCGCGCATCCCAGATATTCTATATGTTACATTTTTTATTCCGGCGGTATCTCCTTCGTGTTCTTCGATAACTTCGATGGCAAAATTGTGTCTTTCGGCCCAACGCATGTACATGCGCGACAACATCTGCGCCCAATCTTGGGCTTCGGTACCGCCTGCGCCGGCTTGAATAAACAAGAAGGCCCCATTATTATCTGCAGGTTCGCGAAACAGTGTAACAAATTTCGCCTTGTGTGCATCCGCGGATAATTTTTGAATTGCATCAATGATTTCTGGGTCATCTGGTGCCATATCATACAATTCGCGCAGATTTTGATATTCGGCATCCAGGTTTGCTAAATCATTAAGTGTTTTTTCCATTGTGGCCTTTTTCTGTAACAGAACACGCGCACTGTCCGGATTGTCCCATAAATCCGGCGCGTTTGTTTGTTCTTCTAAATCTGCGATTTGTTGGCTTAGTTTTTCAGGGTCAAAGAAACCCCCTGACGGCATTAATGTCGTCCAAGATTTGTGTGAATAATTCATTAATTACTATCATGACAATAAATATAGTAGCAATTTATTTGAATAAATCAAATGAATGTTTGCCTTTTTTGTTTAAATATGATATTATCCGAAATAACGAGAGGGGATTTTATGAAACATTTTATATACATATTCGGTCTTATCAGTGCATGTGTCTTGGGGAATTCTGCATTTGCGGTATCCGCAGGAACGGTTGGCGCGGCGGATTCTGGACGTGGAATTCAGTTAACAACCACAACCACAGGTGGCCAAGCGCGCGGCAAAGCAGGTCTGGCAAACACATATAAAACCAATCAACGCAATACTTATTTTATGGTAACCCAACCTGATGTGGACACCGCATGTCGTCAGAAGATTTATGCATGTTTGTCTGATTATTGCGGTGATGTAACGGTTGTTCCAGGACAACGCGAATCCAAATGCAAGTATGCCACCGAAAGTGAATTATATAATTATGCTTTATTATGTTTGCAAAAAGACACCGAAGTTTTATTGCCCCAATATGGCGTGAACACTGTTAATGGCCAAGGTGGGATGAATACCGCTGCGCGTTTGTGTCCTTCGTATGTCCAACAAGAAGTCATGTCATATTTATCAATGGCAAACATGGCGACACAATTATCCAAATCCAATTCTGATTTGTGTATTCAACGCCGCCAGGAATTAGAAGCTGCGATGTCATGTCATTCTGTCGCATTGGCATACGGCAATGAAACCAACAGCAAGCTGACAACAATGTTAACAGATTATTGTGGTGCCGGTGTTCCCGGGGGCAGTGCCGAAATGGTTACGCGTTTCAGTAATGCCGGTAATGTTGGGGCAGATATATGGGGATGGGCTGAAAAAATTGTTTCGTTGGATTTGAATAAAAAAGGCGAAGACTGGCAAGCCGCGGTTGATGCGGTATTGGCGGGTTATACCAATCGTATGAATTTGGCATGCGGCGATAATATGCAAATAAATACTGTACCACACGCATCTTCGGGTTCTAATGCGCCAACTGCATTACAGACGGTTGCTGCATTGGCGGTTGGGGGTATGATGGCACAAAATCAACCACCTGTTATTGAAAACCCATACGAAAACCAATCATTATGGTACGAAGTTCAGTCGATGTCCGAAATCTTTGATTATAATACCGCGTCCCAGGTTGTAATGGCGGCATTATCAAATTCATCACTGACACAAAATGCATTTTTAACCAGTGCACAAATGGACAATATGAAAAATGCTTATACGCGCGGCACAAAAGTAATTGTATTACGCGACAGTGCGCGTTGCTATATCGTTCCGATATCACAACCCACCATGCAAGAGCAATCTTTGATTGCGCAATCATTGTCTGGTTGTATCAGCAAATAAAAAAATCCCCCACATTTTGGGGGATTTTTATTCCTGAAATCGGCTTGAACGGCGACACAATTTCTGATATAATGTTCAACATGAACTTCAGCAGGCGGGACATTCTAAAAATATCTGGTTTTTCCATTATGGCGATGGCAATGTTGCCACGCATGGCGTTTGCTGCGCGCAATACATTACGCTCGTTACGCACAGGGGTTCAGCCAGGCAGTAAAACTCGTCTGGTGGTGGAAACTTCGTCACGACCAACGTACTCGCTGTCGTACCCGCAAAACCAACTGGTGATAAACATATCCAACGCAACTGCAAATAATGGGATAAAACCAACATTGGCTTCTGATGGGTTGGTAAAATCTATCAGCCAGGTTCAAAATGGTGACACATTACAAATTGTTGCCAACCTGAAAAAATCCATTGCCACAATACAGAAATCCCAAATTATGATTTTGGAACCGAATGGCGATAATGATTATCGTTTGGTGTTGGACTTTGTTGCAGGAACCCCGACAACCGCATCCAAACCTGCATCGGGTGGCGCAACCGCGAAATCTGTGTCATCTATGTACACAACAACGTCTGCCACGCCAACAACCGCGATTACGGCGGCGCGCAAATATGTTATTGTTGTTGATGCCGGACATGGCGGCAAAGATCCTGGTTGTATCGGCAAGGGTGGAACCCGTGAAAAAGACATTGTTTTATCCGTTGCGAAAAAATTAAAGACCAAGTTGGACTCTAACGGGTTCAAGACATATTTAACACGCAGTGATGACAGATATTTGAAATTGGCGGAACGCGCATCTATTGCCGAATCTCGTCATGCTGATTTGTTTATATCATTACATGCCAACGCGAACCCCAGTCGTAAAATGAAAGGTTTTTCTATTTATACATTATCTGAAAAAGCATCTGACGAAGAGGCCAAGAAATTGGCCGAGGCTGAAAATGCTGCTGACAAAATCGGGGTAGAGGGGTTCACCGAATTTGAAGAAAACATTCGTATTGCACTGTCATCGTTGCAGCAACATGCTGTTGCAGAAATGTCCGAAGAATATGCCACAGGTTGTGCAAAATCCTTCAAAAAATCTTCTATCGAACAACAGCCTGGCCCAGACGTACGTCATGCGCCATTTGCAGTGTTGCGTTCCACGGTTCCTGGGGCTTTGTTGGAAATAGGTCATTTATCCAACCAATCCGAAGAAAAATTATTAAAATCTGGTGCTCACCAAGATAGAATTGTTGACGCGATTGTGCGTTCTGTAAAAAACTATAATTTCGAAGTTTAATAAAACACCCGCCACACGGCGGGTTAATTCTGGCGGAGACAAAGGGATTTGAACCCTTGATACGGGGTTACCGTATACACGATTTCGAGTCGCGCGCATTCAACCGCTCTGCCATGTCTCCGTGCGTGGTATTATAAATACCATGGGATTATTTTGCAAGGGTTAATATTTGACATCTGCGACATGCTTGCTACTATATAAAACATGCCAAAAACATTTAACGAACAAGTGTATGATATTGTTGCGC
The DNA here is from genome assembly GCA_015062545.1 of Alphaproteobacteria bacterium. Classification (GTDB taxonomy): domain Bacteria; phylum Pseudomonadota; class Alphaproteobacteria; order Rs-D84; family Rs-D84; genus Enterousia. The sequence continues at coordinate 17,449 of SUUL01000011.1, forward strand.
GCATCCCTGCGGGGCGCGTGGCAACCTTTGGTCAAATTGCGCAAATGATTGGCCGTCCACGCATGGCGCGCTTTGTTGGATACGCATCCAACAACAAGGCATCCTGGCATCTGCCATGGCACCGCGTGGTCTTCAAAGACGGCAGCTTGTGTTCTGGATTCGCATCTGAACAGTATCGCATGCTGAAATCCGAAGGGGTAAAATTTACGCCGGACAAGACAGTAATCATGCCTGATTTTCAGTGGAATCCTGCTTGCGACAACGCGCCCATGGACATACGGGATTTTCCCCTGGTATTCTAAGCCAGAAATACACAGGTCTGTCCGCCCCTGGATTATTTTTTTGTTGTTTTCTTGTTGGTAATTTTCGCATAAATTGTTCCCTCACTCAGATTTTTATAGGTCAAAAACCAAGGTGTGTCCTTATGATGTTTGTATATGGCCGCACTGGTTGTTGGGGCAGGGGTCAGCACAGAATCACCTGGCATCCAATTTGCAGGCATTGCGACTTTGAACGCATCTGCGGTCTGCAACCCGACCAATATACGTTGTATTTCTGTGATGTTTCTGCCCAGATTTGGCGGGTAATACAGTATCGCCCTGATAATGCCGGCGGTATCGATTATAAACACTGCGCGAATTGCGGACGTATCAGATGCCTTTGGATGGAACATCCCGTACAGTTTTGCCACATCCATACGCAAATCATCAATCACCGGAAAGGATATATTTACCCCGTCAGGCATTCGCGCGATGGCATCAAACCACGCCAAATGCGAAGATAATGCCCCCACCGACAGCCCGATTAATTGAGTATTTAATTCTTGAAAACCCGCCATATCGCGCTGGAAAGCGATAAATTCTGTTGTACACACGGGTGTAAAATCAGACGGGTGAGAAAACAAAACAATCCATTTGCCTGCAAAATCATCTGGGAAATCAATCGGGCCATTTGTGGTATTTGCCGTAAACTTTGGTGCTTTGTCTCCAATCAAAGGCATTTTTGTACTACATTCACAGAAATCTATTACGTCTGCCATAAAAAACTCCCTTGGTTTATTGTTATTTCAGAATATCATTTTTCATATTTTTTCTGCACAGGAACCTATTCATTTATAAAATATAACTTTGTCCTTGAAAAAATATTCCAAGACATGAATAATAAAGGGCAAGACAAAGGATACATAAAATGAAAAGATCAGATATAGTTCGTTCTATCCAGGTACGTTTCAAACACATGCGCGCATCGGATGCCGCGGCAATTTTGGACACGGTATCAGACCACATGATTGAATCTGTGGCAAATGGCAATCGCATTGAAATTCGTGGTTTTGGCACTTTTCAGCCACGCGCCCGTGCGACCAAGATTGGATACAATCCATGCACCGGACAGCCAATGCCATTACCGGCCAGCACGACAATTCTTTTCAAGCCCAGTCGTGAATTAACCAAAAAGATGAATGGATAATAATTATGTTATTTGGTAAAAAATCCGGCATCAAGAACCATAATCGCGAACGATATGAACGTGTTCGGCGTTTGATGTGGATAAAATGTGAATCATGCGGCCGTTTGGTTTATTACAAAGACTATAAAGAAAACAAATATATTTGTCCACGTTGTGGTCGCGCTTTTATTATGAGTCCCAAGCAGCGTTTTGATTTGTTATTTGATGATAATTCTTGGGAACGTCTAACACCCCCCAGTGTATCCGATGACCCATTACAGTTTACCGACAGAATTTCATACCAGGACAGATTGACCGCTGCGCGTTCAGAAACCGGCACATACGATGCCATAACTTCTGCAGACGGCACGATTGGTGGTGTACCATCAACAATCTGTGTCTTGAACGGTTATTTTATGATGGGTTCAATGGGGCGCGCTGCGGGCGATGCAATTATCGCTGCGATGGAACATGCAATTTCTGAACACCGCCCATTTATTATGGTCACATCCAGTGGTGGTGCCCGCATGCAAGAAAACATTTTATCATTGATGCAGATGGCGCGCACAACTGCGGCGGTTAATAAATTGCACGCAAACGGCATACCGTATATTGTTTTATTAACAGACCCTACATTTGGTGGTGTAACTGCATCATTTGCAATGTTGGGTGACATACATATTGCGGAAAAGGGCGCACGAATTGGATTTGCTGGCCGCCGTGTAATTGAACAAAACATTCGCGAAAAATTACCATCCAATTTTCAAACGGCAGATTATTTGTACGAACATGGGATGGTTGATATGGTTGTTGCGCGTGGCGATTTGCATGACACGATTGCAAATATTTTGTCTGTATTAACCAAACAGCCACGTGAACCAAAGCAAATAAATGTAACGACACCTGCACACGATATATCCAAAAAGATACGCGGCATGGGCGAGAACGAGGCATACGACAAAGTATTGCTGGCACGTAATGAAAATCGTCCGCATTTCTTGGACTATATCAACGGCATTGTGGATTGCTGGACATATTTGGCAGGCGACCGTTGCTTTGCCGAAGATCCTGCGATGGGATCTGGTATTGGGTATTGGCGCGGTATTCCCGCTGTAATAATTGGGCAAGAGCAGGGTCGTACCATTGAAACCCGTCAAAAGCATCGTTTTGGTATGGCGAATCCGGACGGATATCGCAAGGCACAACGCATGATGCGTCTGGCGGAAAAATTCAACCTGCCGTTAATATCATTGTTTGATACTGCGGGTGCATTTGCTGGCCGCGAAGGTGAAGAACGCGGACAATCCCAGGCGGTTGCATCTTCTATTGCAACGGGGTTGTCTATTGCGACACCATACGTTGCGGTCAACGTGGGCCAAGGCGGATCCGGTGGTGCAATCGCGATTGGCACAGGGGATCGTATTTTAATGATGGAAAACGCGATTTATTCGGTTATTGCCCCCGAATCATGCGCCAGCATTTTGTGGCGCGACAATAAATTCAAGGCAACTGCCAGTGCTGCCATGAAATTAACCGCACGCGACATGGCAGATTTGAATGTTGTGGACGAAGTCATTCCAGAGCCTGCGGGTGGTGCACACACAGATTGGCAAACGACAATGGAATTATTGGCGAATACTGTTGCAAACCATATAACACAGTTGCAATCAATACCTGCATCTGAATTACCCGCCCAGCGTTCGGATAAATTTTTGGCGATGACCCGTGATGTAGAAATATATCAACCGGAACACACCACAGACGAACATTTATAAAAAACCGCCAAATGGCGGTTTTAATTTTTATTGCATAACCCCAACACAGCAATATAACTTTCCCTTAATTTGTAACCGGTCTTAGTATCTGCGTTTCTCTACAGTTGTTAGAGACTTTACCAATCGATAATGCTTTTTGTACCTCATTCGATGGTACACAACGCCACCCCGCGTTATTTGCTGTAAACCATTGCTGCCCATCTGGGCATTTGCATATCCCTGTATTCTCGTCACGCATACCGGAATCGCACGTGTACCATCTGCTGTCATCGCCGTTGTTCCCACCTCCGCGCAATCCCATTCGAACAAAACCAGATTTTAATATTTTCGTAATTTCACAAGTCCAACCCTCGCCTGGATCTGTTGGACACTGTTTTACCGCTTCTGGTAAGTTTGCCGCACTGTCTTCATACTCCATCCCACAGAAACCAATATTTAGTCCTGGTGCCATCTGTTTTTGTTATTGTGCAGGATTTGTCGGTTGCATCATATTCATTACTATTCAGGTCCAATAGACAATACTGTTTGCGTTCTTCATCTGTTGTATTCTGGCTTAGTTTATCCATAATATCCTTTGTCCCAAAGCACCGATAATACGTACTTTCTGCTTCAGCATAAAAATTCCATACTTGCGTTATTTTATCGTTGGTTCCATCGCCGTCCGTATCATAGTATTTATCATGTCGTAATTCTGCACCAACCATACCGTACGGACAGTAATATAATGGATAATAACCACCAGTGGTTGGTGAATACCAAAAATCCAAATCTACTGTTTTACCATATATATCTTTTGATGTTGGATATGAAAGAAACATATCCATGTTGTGAACATAAGTAGAACCGTTTAAAAACACGATTGCATCATCTGTGCTTGTATCCGCATACTGTATTGGTGCTTTTAACCCATAGGCAACATTACCAATCCAACTTCTAGTGAACAACGCATAATCTTCATCGCAATATTTATCTATAAAACTTACTATATCCTGATTACCTGTTTCGCATAATTCTCGTTCTGGAATCGTGACAGGACAGCTTTCACCATCGGCGGGCTTCCAAATATGAAAACCCAACCTATTATTGTTATCTGTGTCATAATAATATCCTGCGCAGCGTCCGTTCGTGATTGCGGGCAAAACACTGTATGTACCACCGTTACAAGCGCAATATGTTTTCAGATTTCTGAATTGATTTTGTGTTGTTCCTGTTTTGTCATTATATTCTGCGATTGTTTCATAAGCCGTACAGTTCAGGCACTGTTGGCTATCTTCATCCCAGAAACTGCCGCCCGTGCATGAATCGCTATTCTCACCGGTATCACCACCGGTGTCTGCAGGTGGTATGTCGATTGTACCACCTTCTTTTACGCATGTCAGTTTGTCTTCACTCTGTTTGTATCCCGTGTCACATGAACATGTCGTGCCATCCCACGTACCATGGTTGCTTTCACAGTTAATCTGTTTGTTATCAACGCATGTGTTTTTGCTGCTGAGATATGTATAACCGCTTTTGCACGCGCACTTGTTGTTGCTCA
>SUUL01000012.1 GCA_015062545.1 Alphaproteobacteria bacterium
AAAAAATACGATTTTTATCGTGCAGTTGGGGCGGCCCAGACGACCAATTTGCAGACGAAACATATAAATTGTTTGCAGAATGTGAACAAAATGGAATTATGGTAATTGGCGGTGCCTTTTTCAGAGAAAATATGACCGAACGGATTCCGTGTGACAAACGATTTGCTATAAAAAACAAAAACCTTATCGGCATACCAACAAATGGCAAAACAACACCATTTCACATGGGCGGTTATTACTATACTCGTAATGGTGGCACCAGTTCGACATTCCCTTATCTGGCAGGGGTTTACGCATGCGCCTGCCAAGGAAACGAACTTTTCTTTACAAGACCTAATTGGCAAGACGAACTGGATGAAATGTTAAAAACAACCGCCATCGAACACCCCGTTGGTGGAAAAATAATAAACCCATCAGGAATTCGTAATCGTGTTTCGGAAATCGTCAAACAAATGGAAATGGATTTGATAAAACAACAGGCGACAACACAGCACGAATAACAATATAACCCACCGCCCAAAAAACGGGCGGTTTTTGGGTGCCAGAAACACTGTTTATTTTTTCTTTTTTACAGAACGTGTGGATTTTTTACGCAACGTGCTGTTTGTGGCGCGGGCGCGTGATACTTTGACCACATCTGCATCAGACATTATATCCAATTCAACTTTGCCGTCTGCAACATCCATTACATGATTAACATTTTTACGTAACCCCGGATGACGATCTGCGTACTTTTTTATACCAACCAAAACCGCCGCAGTAATTATCTTTTCCATATCGCGCATATCAATATGTTCGGAAACACGACCACGAATACTGTTGACTATACCGCTGATTGTGTTGCGCGCACGGCGTATAAATGCACGGCGGCGGCGATAGCGCACAATTTCACGTATCCACATCAATATCAGCATGACTATCAGCGGTACAATAACACAAAATAAAAAGTATCTGTACCAACTGTCACAGAACTGGGTGGAAAAAAACGTGTCACACAGTCGTTTAAAGTGCAAAAATGTCACTGCAAACATTTCATAGACCGCCAATGCGGTAAAACAAATTTTTGATTTCATTAACATGATAGGTCCTCTCTCTCCTTCTGGTATAGATATTGTGTAAAAAAATACCTGCCTTGTCAGCAGGTATGTATTCCAAGGAAATGTATCTTATTCCGCCACAGTTTCTTCTATGTCATCTGTATCGGTATCTTCGTCCGCATGTTCTTCGACAACACGCGCAACTGTCTCTAACTGTAACAACTGATTTTCCAGGGCTGCACGTTCCGAAGATTTATAACCCGTTTCCGCTTCGGGGGTAACAGTCGCACCATCTGCAGGCGCAACAGATGCCTTGGTTGTAATTGCAGGATTTATCAGGTTCTTGTATATTTCTATTGCCTGATGAGTGCCCGCCATATCACGCGCTAACAACTTGTTTTCAGGCCCCGGGAAAAACCATTCGTCCAGTTTTAATGCAGTCATCTGCATAATTGGGCGGGTACGCGACTGAGATAACCATTTGGGCAAAAAAGGCACATCAGAATAATACCATAATGCCACCCAATAAAATACCCCCATCACAACAATGCCACGTATAATGCCAAATATCACCCCCAATGTCTTGTCGGTGACATTCATAATGCTGTCCTGGATTTTGTCACGCAATTTCTGGTTCAAAAAACCAACCAAAATCAAGATGGCAAAAAATACAACAAAATACGATGCAACCAATGTCCCAACCGTAGATTCGGGTAATTCAAACCAAGACTGTAACAGTCTGTCCAACCAAGGGGATGCAAAACGGGCACCAACCGCCGCAATAACCCATGACAATGTCGCAATCGTTTCATAAACACCGCCACGCAGGGTCGCCCATATCGTGGATGCTAATAAAATTCCCACATAAACATAATCTAAAACAGTCAAATCAAACATGTTCGCACCGATTTATTGCATATTTTTTTATTTCTTGTCCTTGCGCACCAGAACAAACCCAAGACCTGCAACCAAGGCAATTAATACCCCCCAAAACCAAACTATGCCGCCGTTGTTATTTTTTTTTTGCACCGCAGCATCCGCAGTTTTATCAGATGGTGTCGCAATATATTCTGTTATAGCATTGGCGCGATCTGCATGTTCAGATTTGAATTTTGTCGCATCTTCGGACAATGCCTTTTTATTCGCGGTCGCGGCTTCTTTCTGGGCATCAGTCATGTCCGCTTCGACCAAGGCGCGCAAGTCGTCTTGCATAAAATCCGCATAGCCCTGTTCACACTTGTCGCCAATAACCAATACAGGTACACCACCAGAATTAAAACCACACTTGCTTAATGCAGCCTGAAAATCTGGACGATTTGCCTGATCTGTGACATTAACCGCCGTTACCTTTAATTCTGGATATTCATAAACCAGTGTTTCTGCAATAAATTCACGCGCATGATGACAATGTGGACAATGTGGAGAGTAATACAACGTTATATCCGCAGCCATCGCAGTCCCCATAAATACCACCCCAAATAATGATAATAACAATGATTTTTTCATATCAATACTCCTTTCGTTTAGGGTGATTATAGAAAATATTTATCGCATGTCGCAAGTGCTTTTTAATAAATCTTTCCTGTTGATATTTTTTACAACTGTCGCACCATAGAACCATATTAACCAACGGAGAGAAGAACATGTTTACACTAACACAATTTCCATTACCATACGCAACCGATGCCTTGAGCCCATATATATCACAAGAAACGATGGAAACACACCATGGAAAACACGTTGCAACATATATAGACAACCTGAACAAGCTAATTACAGACACACCTTATGAACAGGTGTCTTTGATGGAAATCATTCAAGAATCGTCCGACACACCAGAGCAAGCGAAAATATTTAACAACGCAGCACAAATCTATAATCACAACTTCTTTTTTCATGGCATGTGTCCAGACTGCACAAAAAATATACCACGCGAAATTATTGATACGTTTGGTTCTGCGGAAAAATTCAAGGAAGCCTTTAAGTCTGCCGCAACATCATTGTTTGGCAGCGGCTATACGTGGCTGGTGCGCGATGGAGATGAGCTGCGTATCATAAACATGCCGAATGCAGATACACCAATGGTGCATAATATGAAACCCATATTAACACTGGACGTGTGGGAACACTCGTATTATTTGGACTATAAAAACAAACGCGCAGATTTTATAGATTCTTTTCTGGACCACCTGGTAAACTGGGATTTCGTGGCAGAAAATTTGCGCCAATGATACAATAAATTACATATTGGGAATTTTTATGTTTGCATTGTGAAAAAAATAATGTACAATGCACACCGTTCGCAAACAATATGTTTCGGATGGTTGGCAGAGCGGTCGAATGCGGCGGTCTTGAAAACCGTTGTGGGGGCAACTCCACCGGGGGTTCGAATCCCTCACCATCCGCCAGAAAAATTAAATGCCCCACAAGGGGCGTTTTATTTTTTATCTGTCGTAAATAACCGGGGTTTTGTTAATACTGTAAATACGACCATCGTTTGGCACATTATAAAAGAAATACAGAATATTTGATGTATCGTCTTCATGTCGCCATGGATCAAAAACACCTATGGTTTGACGCGATGTGTTGTATGGAAATACTGCACGGAATGTATTATCAAAAACACGACTGTATTTGTTGCTGAATTCTGGTGAAACAATCATATTCATCGCAATTATACCATTTGGGGCAATGCGTGAACGCAGACGTTCCATAAATTCAACTGTTATCAAGCCTTCTGGAACCTGAAACGAATTAGAATATACGTCCAATAAAATAAAATCATATTGTTCGGGTGTATTCTTTAAGAATTGACTGGCATCTTCTACGATAAACTTCTTGTTCGCAGGTAATTTACGCCCCAGAAAATACCGTTCAGACACATCTTTTAGCGTGTGTTCTATATCTACAAAGGTATAATCATTGCGAACATCATCAAGCCCCAAGGTAAAGCCCCCTGCCCCAAGAACTAAAATTTTATACGTTTTGTTCGGCAACATCGTATCGATGAAATTCCTGTTCAGATAATCTATGTAGGGGGCAAACGAACCGTCAGACGAAAAAACCGACATCGGCAAGCCATTCATATACAAGATACGCTGGCCAGAAAATTCGGTCACAGATATGGTAGAATTCGCATTGTTAACCAATATCCCCAGATGCATACGCTGATACGTGTTGCTGTTTATCATCAACGATGTAATAAATACACACGCACAAATAAACCATGACCACCATGCTCGTCTTAAGGTTAATGCCGCAAAAATAGATAAAACCGTTATCAAGACAACTGTATAATTTACACCCAAAAATGGCATCAATATAAGAGTTGTGGCAATCGAGCCAAACACCGAGCCGATTGTATCCCATGCCATAATATTTCCCGTGCAATTTTTATCATGCAAATGCAACAGGCGCGACAACAATGTCGTATTAAAGCCAAATAAAAATGGCCCCGCTGATAAAAATACCAACGAATAAATAAATGTCTGCAACGCGCCAGATGTTATACCACCGCGATACAACCAAATAAAATAATGGGTAATCAATGGGAAACTGGCTGCAACAACAGACAGCAACGCGATAAAGAGAAAACTGCCGTGCAAAATAAGTGGAATTTTTTTATCTTGGATACGCTTGAATTCACCCAATGTGTACCCCAAAGACATAAAGCCCAAAAAAATCGCCATAATTATACTGGTGACAACAGCACTGGAACCAACATAAAAAGACAACTGACGCAAGACCACCAGTTCCAACGATAAACTGACATAGCCGTTCAGAAATATTAAAAGCACCAATGTGCTGCGTGATAAGTTTTTCATGTATTCAGCTCCCTTGACTTTCGTCTGGGTATGCTAGACAAAATACAAAATTGATTCAATACAATTTTTAATGCACATTCATTAATCTGATGTCATCAAATTCTGGGAAACGGTTAAACATCGCGCGCGCAAACGGACACAAGGTTACAACATGTCTGTGTTGACTGCGTGCCAAATTCGCAACGTTGCGAACCAAAGTCAAACCAATATTACGATTTCTGAATTCTGGGATGACATCTGTGTTATCAATAATCAGTTTATCAAAACCAACACGAACAAATGTAATCTCGCCAACCTTTTGTCCATGAAAAAAGGCCTCGAAACCATCGCTGTGTGGGGATATATAATATTGAACTTCATTTGGCATGTACATAATATAACATGCATAAAATAAAATTGTTATATGACAGTATTCAAATAAAAAACCGCCAACAGGCGGTTTTGTTAAATAGAATCATAATTCTTGCGAATTATACGCGCGCTGCGCCGCAGGGCAGTAATTTCCGCACCGTCCATTTTTGGATGCACCGTTGCAACCGCACCATCAATACCAACAATGCGCGGCAAAGACATCGCAACAGCCTTGTCACCAACACCATCAACAATGGAAACAGTCAATATACGCCGTTCGTCATTAACAATACAACGCAATAAATCTGCAACCGCACCGGCAATACCATCCCAAGTCGCACCACGCCCTTGAATGATTTCATACGCAGCATTATGTACACGATGTTCAATCGTCTTGCGCGTGGTGGCAGGCAAGCTGATTTTTGTTTGACGACAAAATGAATTTAGACCGACACTGCCCACACATGCCGAGTGCCAATTTATCATGCTGCTGTCGCCATGTTCGCCCAAAACATAGGCATTTATAGATTGGGGTGATACAGATAACTGACGCGCCAGAATTGTACGCAGGCGCGCAGAATCCAGCATTGTACCAGTTCCAATAACGCGAGATGCTGGCAATTTAGATAATTTCTGGGCAACCATAACCATTACATCCAACGGATTGGTAACAATTACTAACTTTATATTTTTTGGATCAACGTTTGCCATTACGCGCGGAATAATATCATTGATAACCGCGGTGTTGGCACGCAACAAGTCGGTACGCGTTTCACCAGGACGTTGATTTGCACCGGCTGCAATAATTACAATTTCAGAACCACGAATTGCACGATAATTGTTTACAGCAGTAATTTTTATATCATACGAAAATACCGCGGCATGTCCCAAATCTTCGGCCGCGGCACGCGCGCGTACACCATCCCTGTCAAACAAAACCATTTCACGCGCCAAGCCAGTATTCGCAACCGCAGTCGCAACCGCAGACCCAACAGACCCCAATCCAATGATTGATATTTTCATGTTCTCTCTCTTTTGTTATATCAATGATATTATACCATAAAAATCTGCATATTGGTATGCGGAATAGAAATAAAAAAACGGGGCAACGCCCCGTTGTGTTTTAATACGATTTTGCAACAAAGACGTATGTTGGATCGTTATCGTCCAAACAACGGCGAGTAATCTTATGCTTGTCCATCAGGGCATCAAACTTATCATTTGTTGTCAATTCATATTTTATGCGGAAAAATCCAATCTTGCCGTCAGTCAATGCAGAATCCAATTCAGACAAATCCGCAACATCGTGTATCATTTCACGATTACGTTTTTCAACACGTGCAACCATATCAGAATGAATTTGTGACATAATATCAGACACAGAAGAAATTAATTCATCTGCTTTGATTGTACGCTTTGATTCACGACCAATGTCACGGCGTGTAATTGTGACATCACCAGATTCCATTTCGCGACTGCCGATTTCAACACGTAATGGCACGCCACGTTTAATCCATTTCCACATCTTATCCGGCGCGCGCATGTCAGACGTATCAACCAACACACGAACACCTGCCGCACGCAGTTTTTCGCCCAGTTCTTCTGCATAGGCATTTAATTGTGCTGCGGTATCATCACGTGTAATTGGAATAATCACAACCTGATATGGCGCGACAAATGGTGGCAAAATCAAACCATCATCATCAGAATGTACCATAAACATAGACCCCATCATACGCGTTGTTGTTCCCCATGATGTTGTCCATGCATGCTGTAGTTTTCCATCAGTACCCAAGAACTGAATACCAAATGATTTGGAAAAATGTTGTCCCAAATCATGCGATGTGCCGGCCTGTAAAGCCTTGCCGTCCTGCATGATATGTTCCAATGTGTATGTATGGTCCGCACCTGCAAAGCGTTCTTCGGGTGTTTTTTCGCCCATAATTGATGGTATTGCCAAAACATCACGCATATAGTCGCCGTACATTTTATGCATTTTACGCGCGTCTGTATTTGCTTCTTCGTGGGTTGCGAACACATTATGACCTTCTTGCCAGTTAAATTCAGATGTGCGCAAGAACATACGTGGACGCATTTCCCAGCGCATTACATTTACCCACTGATTCAATTTCATCGGCAAATCACGATATGATTGAACCCATCTGGACATTGCTTCGCCGATAATCGTTTCAGATGTCGGACGAATAATATATGGTTCTGTTAATTTTGATTCTGGGTCTGGTTGTAATTTACCATCAATCATCTTCAGGCGATGATGTGTCACAACCGCAGATTCTTTGGCAAATCCGTCAACGTGTTGTGCTTCCTTGTTAAAAAATTCAATCGGTATCAGCAATGGAAAGTTTGCATTTTGCACCCCATGCGCTTTGATACGTCTATCCATTTCGTCACGCATCAGTTCCCATATTGCCCAACCATAAGGCTTAATTGTCATACAACCACGTACAGGGGCGTTTTCTGCCAAATCGGCCGCCACAATCAGATTTTGATACCATTGACTAAAATCTTCACTACGTGTTGGTGTAATTGCTGTTTTCATTTTATAAATCTCTTTTGTTTTTATTTTTTATCTTTTAATTCCATGTATTTGTCTGACACTATTTTTTGCAGCGTGTCGGCAATCTGCTTTCTGTCCATACCCGCCAAGGGCGGTGGGGGCAGTAATGTTATTTCAACCATAAAACCACCCAGCATCATGATGTGAAAAACCTGACCGAATGCGCTGCGTTCGCGCTTGCAAAGCGGGCCTGTATCCATCTTCTTGTTATCAAAATACGCAAAGTGATCCGCCAACGTCTGGTCATCAATTACAGAACCATCCTTGTATCTGTAATGCATCGCCATCGGTTGAACAGTCACATTGGAATTTTCAACAAAATTAAACAGCGTGCTTTTGAACGGTTTTACATACGCGCCGTTTGTTGTTGTGCCTTCGGGGAACAATATCATGGGATATTTTACGTTTTGTACAGTTTTCTGCACAACCGCCAAAGCATCACGCGCATGTGATGGGCGACGATCAACAAATATCACGCCAAACTTTTTTGCAACCCAACCAACCAATGGCCAGTTTTCCATTTCTTTCTTGGCAATAAAACTGCCATGAAAGATACATGGGAATGTTGCCAATTCAAATACAGATATATGATTGGACACAACCATCAAGGGACGTTTATCGGATAACTTACCATGAACAACAATCTTTATCCCCGACAATTTTATCAAAAACCACATGAACACCGGCATATAGCGAACCGCCATACGACGTGGCAATATCGCCAAAATTGGCAACTGAACAACAACCATAAACCAAAATAGAATAAATTTAATTGCCGCAGTTGTTGTGTTGAAAATATTTTGTTTACGTAGCTTTGCCATAATTGTTATTCTTCGGTTTCTGATTTTTCGCTGTCTTCAATGTATTCTACGTCACCGGCATCTTCGCGCAACAAGAAATCAACAAATGCACGAACAACCTTGAACGGTCCAACAACCGGAAACGTCATAATTTTACCAACAGTTTTGATAAGATGGTCTTTGTCATCGGTTGGATTACCCAATGCGTTTTCACGTCCCAAGAAATGCTTTTGATATGCGGCATCCATCTTGCGCGTTTCAATCATTACGAACACATCGTATGAATTAAATGGAACATCCACAAATACACCACGACCAAATGTCGCGCCCAAACGCAAGTACCCTTTAATCAATGGGGTCATTTCAGATTTCGCATCTGCTTCGTCCACAAATTCGCGTGGCAAGATATTCATACGCCCCAATTTTGGATTTACACCATCTGCAAAATTTTCAGATAAAACCGTTGCACGCAAACGCAAAGGTGTTAAATGATTATAATACAGATATGATATTGCCTGTGCAGAACGTGCAGGTTTTGTACCAACAAATGATGCAACACCAAATAAAATTGCAATCTTGCGGCGAACAATCATTTCACCAAGCCCCGCCCACAACATACGCATAACCAACGCATTATCACGATATTCACGTGCAACGCATGCGCGTGACATTTCTGCGATATTGCCACGATATTTTTTTATCTTGGATATATTAAATTCGTTTTCTGTATAGAAACCACCCATTTTTTCCGCAGCGTTGCGATCAATTATACGATACGTTCCAACGACACGGCCATTGTGAAAAACCGCCATATATTCTGCAAATCTGTCATAGGCATCATATTCTTCGCCCAAGGCACGTTGTTCTTCGGTTGCACCCGCCCCTTCTTCCAATACAAATACTTCATAGCGCAGTTGACGCACCTGTTTTCTTTCTTCTTTGTTGCGAGTTAAGCGCACCTCAAAATCACGAATTTTAATCGCCATCAATATATCCTTTATGAATCTATACACCCAAGAATATCAAACAAAGTCCAGATTTTCAATCGTTTTCTGCAACAACAAAAGAATAGAGTCCTAGTGCAAAGGTGTAAAAAAAATAATACCTTGTAGAACCAATGAAAGGAGGGTTATTTGGCATGCCAAAAGTATCTGTATTAACGCCCATATATAATACAAATCCGCTTTATTTGCGGGAATGTATTGATTCTGTTCTGCGACAGACTTTTACCGATTTTGAATTTATTATCCTGAATGACAGTCCGGAAAATACAGATTTGGATGAAATTGTAGAATCTTATTTAGATAACAGAATCAAATATATCAAAAACAATACAAATATCGGCATTTCTAAATCTCGCAACAAGTTAATAGATTTGGCAACTGGCGAATATCTGGCCATATTTGACCATGATGACATATCACGCAACACACGTTTGGAAGAACAAGTACGCTTTTTAGATAATAATCCATACGTTGGTGTGGTTGGTGCATGGGCACAATGGTTTGGCGCAAGAAATTTCATCAGAAAAAATCCCGAATATGATACAGATATAAAAATATATCTGACCGACAGATGTGCAATTATGCACACATGTGCAATGATAAGAAAATCTGTGCTGATGAACAACAATATCAGATACGAAGAACAATACAGTCCCGCAGAAGATTACAGATTGTGGGGCAGACTGATGCATGTTACAAACTTTCATAACATACCGAATGTACTGGTGGATTATAGATGCGACACAAACAATACTTCTCACAGACAAAAAACAAAAATGAATATCGCTCATAAATCAATACAAATGCAAATTTGTAACACTTTCCCAATGTACAGAATGGCATTTGAACAAAATATGCGCAAAGTACGTTTCAGACTGTTTGGAAAAATACCGCTGATAAAAATTAAAAACAAGTGGGCGTTATTGTTTGACTGTATTCCAATTATAAAAATCAAGGATTAAATATGCGCAAATTATTTATCTGCCGTGCAAATAAACCATTAATATTGTGGATAGACCACAGTCTGGGCGGTGGCACAGAAGCATATTCCAAAGCGCAATTTCAAAACCTGAAAAGCAAATACCAAATTATACGGGTACAATTCTGGCACAATACAAATATGTTTCATGTCACAGATACACGCAACAATCACATAATGATACAAAGCGATTCTTTGAATCAAATCACAGAACAATGTCACAATATGAAAATATCAGAAATTGTCGTTAATAATCTGGTGGGGTATAATGACAGTTTGGAAATACTGCAATGGGTAAAACATATAAAACACACGCACAAAAACGCACCACGCGTGTCATTCCGACTGCATGATTTTCAATGCATTTGCCCCAGTTTTAATCTGATAGACAACCATGGAAAATACTGCGGTGGCGGCCAAAATCGCGATTGTGAAACATGTTGGAAGCACAAACGACTTAGCGACATTAATGAAGCAGATAAAATACTAAAATCCGGCGCAGATAAAATTTGTGATTGGCGTTGTCAATGGCGAAACTTTTTGGATAACACCGCAGATGATATTATCGCTTTTTCTGAAAGCAGTGCCAACCTGCTGACAAGTATATATCCAACAGTCGCGCACAAAATTAATATAATACCGCACACCGTTAAAAGTTATCCATACCCAAAAATTAAACCACATGACGAAATAAACATTATCGTACTGGGCAACATATCATATCCAAAAGGCGCAAATGTTATAAAACAAATGGCATCAGAATTACACAAATATCAAAATGTAAATATTGTTGTTGTCGGCAAAATGCCAGATGCACCTGAAAATATTCTGGTACACGGCAGCTATAATCCAAAACATCTGCCGAATATTATGCAGAAATACAATGCAGACATTGTTTTTATTTCATCAATATGGCCGGAAACTTTTTCATATACCACATCCGAAGCGATGTCTATGGGACTGGCGGTTGCGTGTTATAATATGGGCGCGCCCGCAGAACGCATCAAGAATTATACGCATGGTTTAGTCTTGGACAAAATAGACCCGTCAAAAAATTTAATGCAAATCATCCAATTTGCCAAATCTTGCAAGGAAACGCCATGAATAACGCACCAAAGATTTCTGTACTGACCCCGATTTACAACACTCAACCAAAACATCTGCGCGCAATGATGGAAAGTATTCTGTCACAAACATTTACGGACTTTGAATTTATTATACTAAACGACAGTCCAGATAACACAGAATTAGAACTGATTGTAAAATCATATAACGATGACCGAATTAAATATATTGTAAATTCGCATAATATGGGTATTACAAAATCCAGAAATAAATTGATTGATTTGGCCCAAGGGGAATACTTGGCAATCGCAGACCATGATGACATATCAACACCACGCAGATTTGAAATGGAAGCAATGTTTTTGGATGCAAATCCGCATATTGGTGCCGTTGGCGGGAATGTAATTGAAATCAAAAATAATATTGAACAGTCAATCAAAAAACGCCCCATACATGACCATGATATTAAAATATCGTTGATAAACGATAAATACGTTTGCAACCCTGTACATTCTGGATGCATGATTCGTAAATCTGTGCTGATGAATTCGGGGGTCAGATACGATGAAAACTGGTCGCCATGCGAGGATAGAAAGCTGTTCATAGATTTAATACCGCACACATGTTTTCATAACTTGAAACAAGTGGTATTAAAATATATTTGGACCGGTGAAAATACAACACTGCGACAATGGCAAAAGATGTATGACCTGCCACCACAAATTGTTATAAACGCACGAAAACAATATCCAATGTATTACGAAGAATGGAAATCTATTCACAGCAAAGAAATACACAACCAAATTACTAAAATTAAACTGATGGGATTTATACCTTTTATCAAAATAAAACATTCCCACGGTCAGAAAAAGGTCTATTTGTTTGATTTTATACAAGTGCTAAGATACAAATATACCCAATAAAAATTATTTTAGCTGGTCCGCCAATTCCGCAACCGCAATCGCATACCAATTTGAATTATTCCACTTTTTTATTCTGTAAAAATTTGGATATGTTAAATATGCATTTATGACCGGCAAAGGCGCAATATCTGTGTCCGCAGGTGCGACAGACTTTACATCATCGGACGCGATTGATGCAGATTGATTGGCAATTTCTGCACGTTGAATTTCAATACTTTTTACATCCGCAACCAATCCTGCCAACATTTCTGTTTGTGGCAATCGCGTGCCATCTGGATTTGTCACACCCAACGCCGCCCATTGTGGTAATGTTAACTTGGTTTTTCCATCCAACATACCAACATCAAAATCACCAGGCAATACAACACGGCGAACAATACGTTCTTTTTTATTCCAACCTAATTTATTCAAGTAATTACCCGCGCTGAACATTGCGTCACCAACACTGTTTATAATATCAATCCGACCATCGCCATTGCCATCGGCACCATATTGCGCCAGGGTCGTTGGAATAAACTGAAAATGCCCCATCGCACCCGCCCACGAGCCACCAATATCATTAATGTTTAATTTGTTTTTGTCTGCGATTTTCATTAATGCAATCAACTGATTGCTGAAAAATTCCTGGCGGCGACCATCATAAATTAATGTAAAAAACGCATCTGTTAATTGATGTCGTGCCTTGGTTGCACCATAATTAGATTCCAACCCCCAAAATGCCATTATCACATGTGGTGGGACACCGTACTTGTTGTTCACACGCGACAATAATGTCGGATATTTTTTGCGCATTATACGACCATTCTTAACACGCGCAGGATTAACCGTACGTGACAAGTATTCCGACATGGTTAATGTAAATTCAGATTGTGATGCATCACTTTTCAATATGGACGGGATAACAGCAGGCGAACGAAATGTGTCGTCAAACACACGCGTGGAAATCTTTTCATTGGTGGCACGAACACGCAAATCATCCACCACAGAATTCCAACGCGCCAAATCAAACGCCCCCCTGTCCACAGTTGCATAACAAGGTACACAAATCGTTGCAGCAATCAGCCACATAAATATTTTCAACATACAAATCCCCCAAGATTAAAATGCGTATTTAATACCTAAATGCAAACCAAACGACTGCCATGTTGCACGCTTTAACGAATCAGAAACTTGTTCTGTATGCGCAGGCACCGTTTCCAACAATGGAATTTCATATTGCGTTCCATCTTCGGCAATAATGGTCTGGGTAACGTATTGACCATTTTCATCAATAACATATTGGCTGTATTCCGCGACATACAATTCGCCAGGGATTTTACCAACATGGAATAAATTTGTATCAACTTTTAATGATAACTGAACCCTGTCGGACATTTTATAATTGTATTCCATTTCCGCAGTGTATGAATATGCGCCATTGCTGCCTTCGTCCAAGAAACTGGGGTTCTGTTGCCAATCTGTACGATTTGGCCATATACCTTCGGACGAGTATTCTGGCAAACCAAATTGAACATAGAAACGCAATTTGTCTTTTAGGGTAACTTGCTTTTCTAATTCCAAACCAACATAAAATCCAGACCATGTTGTGTTATAGATGTGGGTTGTTCCTTCTACGACAACAGGGCCATCGCCACCAATGATTACACATTCCCCCGATTCAACCCCCCATGGGATTGTACCCATGGAAATCTGATAATCGCCGGTCATTAATGCATCACCCAGATACGGAAACCCTTCGATACCGGTGCCAGACGCTGTGTTCGTCACAACTTTGATATCTTCGGGGGACATACATACCTGGTACCAATCATCAGGTGGTGTTACACCCACAGGCACAGAAAAATATTCACCCGCTTCGTTACCAAATACATAATCACCCATATTTGTCATCAATGGCAAATAAACCCCTGGATTTGGATAGTAATGATTTCCCATTTCCAAGTTATGTTTGAATATTTCATAACCAATCGTTGGTGACAGTTTCCACCCACCAATGTCCCATATATGATGTGCAGACAATCCAAAACGGAAATGATTGCTGCGCCCAGATTGATCCCCCATGGAAATCGTAAAGATACCGTATGATGGGTCTGAATCGTCAAATGGCTTTAGGTCATAGTCCATAGATAACCCGCCATGCGACATGTTACCATACGCATATTCACCAAAAACAGACAAATCGAAATCACGCAGACTGAAATTATGGCGGGCCCCAACACGAATTTCATTCCACACCATATCGTCCCATTCCAAAATAGAATTTACACCCGTTTCAAATTCAAAATCTGCAAAGCGGCGCGCATATCCCGCATATATGTATGTTGCAGGTTCTGTTTCTGGTGGCATCGCAATACCATTGGCGGTCATCGTACCCATTATCGTTGGCACTTGGGCGTGTGGAACCTGATATGAATAAGAACGCGAACCAACAACCTGTTTATTCCCAGATTGCCCAACGTATTTTGTGTAACCCTGACTGGCATACCGACCATAAGCGGTCTGATTAGCATTTTGTGCCGCAGCAGTTTGATAGTACGAAGGCACCCCTTCGTTCACGGCAAATGCCGCCAACGGCGCAAAAATCCCTGATAAAAACGATATTGTCCCTGCCTTCATTTCGCTCTATGTTGTTGCTATTATATCATAAAATAGCACCCGTGAAAAGTATTTTCATTTACTGCTTGCATGAACAATTTCTGGTTGTAAAATGACGACAATATGAATAATGCAGCGCACAACATTTATATTCACGTTCCTTATTGCATGTCCAAGTGCAATTATTGCGCATTTTTTTCACGGGCATGCGCAAATCCAGACTGGGGTAAATACACCGCAACAATATGCAACGAAATATCTGATTGGGGAAACAGACTGGGCAAAACAGATGTACCAACCGTATTTTTTGGTGGCGGAACACCATCTTTGATGCCAACAGAATGTTGTGAAAAAATTTTAACCACAATCAGACAAAATTTTAACGTGGCCGACAATGCTGAAATCACATTGGAATCAAATCCCGGAACACTAAATAAAAATAAACTGCAACAAATGCAAGATATTGGCATAAACAGACTGTCTGTCGGGGTGCAAAGCCTGGACGATGAAAGATTACTGTTTTTGGGACGCAGACACACGGCCAACGATGCGTTAAACCTATTAACCGCCGCCCAAGATTTTGGGATGCGTGTTTCTGCAGATTTTATATACGGGCTGCCGGGGGATGATGCAAAGTACACGGAAAAACTGTGCAACCAAATAAACACCTTGGGGTTACAACATTGTTCTTTGTATGAATTAACCATAGAACCCGGTACCCCATTTGGAAAAATGAATCTGAATATGCCAGACAATAATGAAATGGCACAAATGTATGTAACCATTGAAAATACACTGAACCTGGCGCGGTACGAAGTATCAAACTATGCCGCAATCGGACAAGAATGTGCACACAACCAGAATGTGTGGGATGGACAACCGTATGTCGGTATTGGCCAAGGGGCCGCAGGACGCGTATTGCACAATGGTATATGGTATGAACAAATGGGGGCAAATGAACGATATGTTCCCATGACAAACAATGCGCGCGCCACAGAAAAAATTATCACAGGTATGCGAACAATTCGCGGATGCAAATTAACCGATGACGTAAAACAAATTATTGATACAGAATGGATTATGTCGCATACTGACTTGGTACAAATATCAAACAATCACATTCACGCAACAACCCGTGGCATGTTGGTATTGGATGATATAATATTGAACATGGTGAAATAAAAATGAATAATAAATTCTTGAATATTTTTGGTATTATTGCAGTAATATGCTCAATCACATTGGCAGGATTTTTAACAAAGGAGAAAACATTGACCGCAGGAATCAAAATCGAAAACATGGGAACAAATTTTAATCCAGGGGATGACTTTTATGAATACGCCACATACGGTTGGCAGATGGCACATCCGATTCCTGATGACTATTCACGATATGGCGCATTCGAAGTCTTGCGTAATACAAATTTGGAAAGAACACGTGAAATTGCAGAGACAGACACAGGTAAAATTGGCACACTCTATAAAATCGCCATGGATGCAGATAGATTAAATACAGATAAAACAACACCTGTGCAATCGCTGATTTCAGAAATAGACAAATTAACGCGTGCCGATTTGGAAAAGTATCTGGGCAATATGCATAAATTCGCATCTGCATTTTGGTCAGACGGTGTTGCATTGGATGAAAAAGACAGCGAATACTTCTTGTACAACATTGGTCAAGGTGGGCTGGGGCTGTCACGCGATTATTATTTTGATACGGATTCAAAATCTGTTGAAATACGCAAAAAGTATAAAGAGTTCATCACCAAACAAATGAAAAACTTTGGCATTGATGTTGATGTGCAAAAATTGTACGCATTGGAAGAACGTATGGCAAAATCATTCTATCCAAAAGAAAAATTGCGCGACCCACATGCAAACTATCACAAAATGAGTATTGATGAAATCAAGGCAAAATTTACCGGTTTTGATTGGGATATGTTTTTATCTGCACGTGGCGCAACAGCCGCAACACACATTAATATCAATCAGCCCGAAGCAATAACAGAATCAATCGCAATTATGAATGATACTGATTTTGATTTAATCAAAACTTATCTGAAGTATCGTATCGTCAGCGCATCTGATACTGTTTTAGACGATAAAACATACGATATATCTTTTGATTTCTATAACAGAACTTTGGCAGGTCAAAAAGAACCAAAACCACGTTGGAAACGCGCCGTATCCATGATAGACGGCAGTCTGGGTGAAGAAGTGGGAAAATTATACGTGGAAAAATATTTTTCCAGCGCAGCAAAAGAACGTATGCAGACATTAGTCAAAAATCTGCAACGCGCGTTCGCAATGCGTATTGAAAACCTGGATTGGATGTCAGACGAAACGAAACAAAAAGCACTGGAAAAACTGAACACATTCAAAGCAAAAATCGGTTATCCAGATAAATGGCGCGATTATTCCAAACTGGAAATCAAAGACGATTCACTGTGGGAAAATATGATGCGTGTCGCGCAATTTGAAGATGATTTTTGGATTGCAAAAATCGGACAAAAGCAAGACCCAACAATTTGGTATATGAATGCACACGAAGTAAATGCATATTACGATCCAACAACAAACGAAATCTGTTTTCCAGCAGGGATATTGCAATATCCGTTCTTTGATATGGATGCAGACGATGCATTTAACTATGGCGCGATTGGCGCGGTTATTGGTCATGAAATGACACATGGATTTGACGATTCTGGCCGTCATTTTGACAAAGATGGGAACATGAAAGACTGGTGGACGGCAGAAGATGCAGAAAAATTCACTGAACGCGCAAATGTTATGAAAGAACACTTTAACAAAATCCAAATTAATGACGAAGTGTTTGCAAACGGTGAATTTACGTTGGGCGAAAACTTGGCAGATTATGGTGGTGTAACAATATCTTTTACAGCATACAAAAATTTTGGCACACCAACGCAAGCCGTTGCAGGTTTAACATCAGATATGCGTTTCTTTATTGCATACGCAGGCGCATGGGCACAAAACATTCGCGAAGAAGAAGAATTGCGACTGACCAAGATTGATGAACATTCATTGGGATACAATCGCGTTAATGGAATACTGCCACATATTGGCGCATGGTATGATGCCTTTAATATTAATCCAGAAAACCAAATGTATCTGGCACCGGAAAACCGCGTAAAATTATGGTAAGAAAAAATGCCCCGTTTGGGGCATTTTCTATACAAACTTTTCTGGGACCAGATTAGATATACATTTCCATATACGGCGGAAAATACTGGTATCTGGCGCATGCTTGTAAACACGTGGCTTTTTATCGCCGGGGCGACTGCCCGTCCAAATGGGGTTACCATTTTCATCCAATGTAACACGCCACGAAGTCTGTGTGTCTTTTTCAATCATGTCACGCAATTTGTTCGCAAAATCACGACTTTCAAATATCGCAACATTTTCAGTATTGTAATACGCGCTGCGCGGGTCCAGATTAAAGCTGCCTATCCATGAAATATCGTCATCAAATACCATGGTCTTGCTGTGCAGGACAGAAAAACTGGATTGCTTTCTTTCACGATCATGCTCTTTGCCACGCAGATTTTCTGCAGATACCATGAATTCATAAACATCGGCACCAGATTCAATTAACTGCCGTCTGTATTTTTCCCATTTCGCATATACGGTCGGCGCGTTTGTCGATGCCAAAGAATTTGTGACAATCGTCATGTGAACACCTGCGTTTTCTTCATGCAACATGTGCTCTAACCCGCCCTGACCGGGAACAAAGTAGGCCGCAGACATATAAACAGAATGTTTTGTTTTATCCCACAAATGCTGTAATGCACGAATAATATCACCACGATATTCTTCTTTTTCTGCCATGGTCATTTCAACCTTTTGCGGGGGATCCGCCAAGAATTTACCGCGCCCCCAACTGAAATCAAATTGCTTGTTCTTGTATTCACGCATCGCCATGTCAATAATGGTGTTATAACGGCTGACCGCTTCGGTACTGCGCTGTTGCATATCTGCAAACGAACGTTCTAACTTGCGCAGGGCCTTTTTGGATTTCGCCTTTGGGAAAACAGATGCAGGTATTGACAAGTGATGATTCCAATATTCATTAAAACTGTCCGTGGCATAATGCGTCATATCACCAACAAATAAAACGTCTGTATCTGAAAAATTAGACGCAGTTTCTGGATAAAAATAATTAGAACCAACATTGCGACCGCCTGTAATATAGGCAATATTATCAACAATAAATAATTTGTTATGCATACGCGAATTTAACCGATTAAAATCTGTTAAAAACTGCGGATAATATAATAACTTGGAACGATTGCTGACCGTATTGAAAACTTTGACCTCTATATTAGGATGCTGATTCAACAACATAACATCAACAATATCAGATTTTGTTCCATAATCATCCAACAGAATACGAACCTTGACCCCGCGATCTGCCGCATTTTTCAATTCTGCGATTAAAACCTTGGATGAAAAATCATTACTGTAAATGTATGTTTGCAAATCAATAGTTTTTGTCGCCATGCGCGCAAACGCAGAACGAATAACAAACGCAGACAGCCCGTCTTCTATTAATGTTGCACCAGATACCGCATCGCCTGTCGCCAATTCTGTTTTATAAACCTGAGCAATCGGGGTGCTGTATGGATTATAATTGAAGTCAGATGTGGTAACCTTTGGACTGTAATTATCCAGGCGCGCATCATGAATCGTGGTCGGCACAGTCGTGCAACCCATTAATGGCAATGCCAAAATCCATATTGAAACCTTTTTGATAATACCCAACACAAATACCCCATGGTTATAGTCGCAATTATAAGCACAAGAATATCATATTGGCAAGCAAAATTCATTATATTTTTTAATAAATTGGGATTTTATTCTTGTTTAGACATAAAAACAGACCGCCGGCAATTACTTGTCGGCGGTTGCTCCCTTCCTTCCGGTTATCCGGAAACTTTTTGTCCTGATGCGCGCATTTACCTTGGCAATTATGCAGCCATCAATTCGCAATCTGCGGACTTAACTGAATTATCTGCAGCATCCATGATTTTCTTGGCTTCGGCAAAGACCATTTCTTTGACACGCAACGACAATGTCTTGGTATCCATGCTTTCTGCAGCAATCTCGAAATTATCTGTACGGATTTGCAATGAAACATACGCGCCAACCAATGAAGTACGTGGCAAATCTTCGATAGAACGAGGCGCATTATTGTGACCAATTTTTAATTCATCGGCCAATGATATTATCTGTCTGTCTTCGTTAACCCAAACTGTGGTTGTCAGGACTTGATTTAAGGCAATCATGATTTCTTTGATATTTTTTTGCATGCGCGTTTCCCCTCCTTTCGGGCGTATGTTGTGCGTTTTTTTCTGATATTAATGTAAACACAAACGTATTTACAAAAACACCAATTTATTGTTTGTTTTGTTGTTTTGTTTTTCCCAAAAAACAGCCAATATTGCAGTTTTCCGGGCTTTTTATTTCTTTTCCCCTTGTCTATACAAACATCTTAGAACAAAAACGAATCGCAGGTCAAGCACAAAATATATTTATTTTCATTTTATTTTAATTTTTCTATTTTTACTTGGTCAAACCATAAAATCCCATAAAATATTTATAAAATGTCATTGACAACCATAAAACCCCGTGCTACATTCCGTATGAAGCAAGGAAAGAAACGCCGAAAACCCGTAATTAAGAGATATCATAAAATGTCATTGTTTCTCTCATCTTATGAAAATCGTTTGGATACCAAGGGCCGCATTTCTGTGCCGGCATCTTTCCGCGCTTCGGTTGCATCAGAAAAATTCGCAGGTGTCGTACTTTTCCGCTCTTTTACCAACAACTGTATAGAAGGCATGACAATGTCCCGCATGGAACAAATGGCGGCCGCGACAGATAAAATGGGCGTATTTGATAGCGAACTGGACGACCTGAGCGCACTGCTGTTCGCAGATGCACGCCCATTAAACTTTGACGTTACAGGTCGCGTTGTTATCCCCGCAGATTTATTAGCGCACGCCGGCATAACAGATACCGCCATATTTGTTGGACGCGGAAACAGTTTCCAAATCTGGAATCCAGATGCGTTCCGCACAGCACAGGAAAAGTCTTTGCAAAACCTGCGCAAATCCCGCCCCAACTTGAAAATTGGCGAATAATTATTTCAGTTTCCTTTCTTGGTCTAAAAAATGCCCGTGACGGGCATTTTTTGTTGCATCTGATAAAAAAAACTGTATAATCAGAACGATTTTGCGGGTGGGCGCAGAATCAGTCCGATTAACCCCACAAG
>SUUL01000003.1 GCA_015062545.1 Alphaproteobacteria bacterium
TTGCTTGTAATAAAATACAATCTATTAGTTATGCAGCCTGTGGCAGTTTCCAATCCCAATTTGCGGCTTGAATTTCACGCAATTCTGCGACATAATTAGTTCGGAAATCGTCCGCTAGGGCGCGCCACGAATTCAAGCACCGCCATTTGGCGGTGTTTTAATTTGTGTTGCACATCCAAGGATTTGAACCCGACCAGAGGGTTCGACAATGAGTAGATTTAGAATGATTTAGATACAAGTAGTGCCGGCAATGTAGTGTACAGACACCCCTAGAAATGCACAAAATAAATTAGAATGATTTAGATACGACACGAACCCGATGGCGTAGTGTACAAAAGTTACATGAGCCATCGGGTTCGTTCGTAGATGAATTATTATAATTTATTTACCGTTATTTTTGGACAAAGTGAACGCTATACTGTGGCTTCTTATCCGCACCCAAGGCTGCACGAACAACCTTGTTGGACGCGACTTGGACCGCACGAACCAAGTTATTTCTGTCCTTGCGTTCTGCCTTGGTCAAACCATCAATCGCACGCGTGATTTCAATTTGAATCTGACGTTTCATAAAGCCAGTTTCGTCTGTCTCAAAGATTCCGGCACTGGAAACTTCTGGCACCCCTTTCAAGAAACCACGTTTATCAACTGGCAAGGTCACAAAAACCGCACCATTGGACGCAATCTTCTTACGATTTTTATAAACCTGATCGTTGGCGCTGCGTTCTGTTTCACCTTCCATAACGACATAACTGGTTTCAATGGTTTCTGCAATGTATGGTTCTGCCCCATCAGCCAAGGCCAACATTTCACCATTATGCAAAACCATCATGTGTTTT
Source organism: Alphaproteobacteria bacterium (assembly GCA_015062545.1). Lineage (GTDB taxonomy): Bacteria > Pseudomonadota > Alphaproteobacteria > Rs-D84 > Rs-D84 > Enterousia. The sequence continues at coordinate 837 of SUUL01000003.1, forward strand.
GCGCCACCACGTTCCATCGCCATCTTACCATTCAACATTTCGTTGATATAGTCACCATGCATTGGCACAGAAACCTGTGGATGCACCATATCATAGAATTTTTCTAATTCTGGGCGACCCGCGTGACCACTGGCATGCAGATTATCTGTATCAAATATCGTATGTGTTTTAACACCCATACGCGCCAATTTATTATACAGATAAGACACGTCTTGTTCGCGTCCTGGAATAATAATCGCACTGAATACGACTGTATCTGTTGGCTGTAATTTCAATTCTTTTACCTGGCCATGGCACAGACGTGTCAACATTGCGAATTTTTCACCCTGGGAACCAGTCAAGAAGATTGCTTGTTTTTCTGCAGGCAAATCTTTGATTTCACTATGCAAATAAACATCATCTTTCTTTAAGTATCCGAATTTCACACCCATTTCACGGAATTCTGGCAACCCAACATACGGCACAGGATTTGGATTACTGCGTTCTTTAATCGCCGCAACACGACCGGCGGCACGTGCCGCTTCGGAAAACATTTTCATACGTGCCAAACTGCGCGAATAACCCGTGACCAAAACACGCCCTGGGGCATTTTTCATAATTTCTGTCAGCGTTTCACGCACCTGTGTTTCTGTTGTTTGTTTTGTCTGACGTGAAGAGTTTGTTGAATCACACATACACGCCAACAATTTTGGATCAGACCCGATTTCCGCCAAACGGGCAAAATCTGTTGGTGCTTCGATTGGAATATCATCGTTAAATGTCCAGTCACCAGTATGCAATATCTTGCCTGCAGGCGTTTGGATAATTAACATCTGCGCTTCTGGCACACTGTGGGTGACGTGGAAAGTTTCAACCATAAACGGTTCTAAATCCAATGTTGCACCATTATGGTCAAATTCAACAATATCCGTATTTGGGTTAAAGTCCATTTCAATACCCGCAAACGTACGGCGCAGAATTTCTGCAGGGAAACGCGTGCAATAGATTGGTTTTCTGAACTTTGGCCAAATATACTTCAACGCACCAATATGATCTTCGTGACCGTGGGTGATAACAAACCCAACAACATCTTTTTTACGTTTTTCCAACCATGTTGTATCACAGTATTGAACGTCACCTGCGCCAATTTCTTCATCCAAGAACCCCATACCGCAATCAACCACCAAGAATTTGCCCTTATATTTGTAAAGGTACATATTCTGGCCGATATGTTCCAAGCCACCCAATGCCATAAAATAGATTTTATCATCATTGGCATCTGTTTCATGTTTATTCATACCCTTGATAGCCTTGGGCGTTTTTGGTTTTTCACTTTTTTTAGGCGCAGTCTTTTTTTCTTTTACTTTTACCATTTATAATCCTTTGTTTTTATTAACATTTTGCACGACCACCCAATTCATTGCCAATAAAGACAAATGTCCTTATCCGTAGTGAATCTGTGGTCGCACGACCATCTTTTCCACTGTACTTTATTATTATATATCAAGACACAGGGATAAATCCATTTTGGACACATAAATATATATCCAAACATTCTCTCATACGTATATGATAGTACATATTAGTGTAAAATCAAGACAAATCCCCCATGCGGGGGATTATTATTCTGCCGTTTCGTGTGTTATCAGCCCAAATGATGTTATATAATTGAACGATATACCCATAATAAAGTTACTGCCGTAAACATCTTCGCCACGGGCGCGGGCGCGGCGATATTGAACGTATGGCCCCATTGTCAAATCGCCCCACAAATTTGTATCCAGACGTACAACCGCACTTAAATCGCGTTCTAAATCTGTTGGCACATAATCAGAATAACTTAAATATTCACGATAATAACCGTTGGATGACAGTTTCACACCTTCGCGCACTTGATATTCCAAACGCCAACCAACTTCCGCAGCCATTTTACTGGTCTGGGCCCCGGCATACGTAAAGTCATATTCATACACACCGGTCAGATACAAGCTTTTAATAATCTCGTTATCAAACAAAGATATACCGGCATTTGTACGAACGATATTTTGACGTGGCGTACTGTCCGCGGTCTTGAATTCTGTATCGTATGCCGCACGCACAGTCGGCCCAAACTTAAAGCCCGAAAAATCCCAACACGCATAAGATAAATTACTGGACAACAAGATATCATCAGCATTTTCACTGGTTGTGACGGGCTCATCGTATGGTTTCAATTTCGTTTCGCCGTATTCCATGAACAGACTGTTATCCCATTGAAAGCGGTTATTATTATATTCCAATGCCGTATCAAATACGCCCTTGATAAAATCTTGACTATCTGCTTTCAGTGCCGACACAGGCGAATCCTGATATGCATACGCATTTCTTACATCTGTTTTTGACCATTCCAACCCAATACGCCGCACCGCCAACACCAAAGACCCATCGGAAAAATCCGCAAACGCCCCGAACGGCAACAGCATTAACAACAAACCCAACGATATTTTTTTCAATTTTACACCCCTTGAATCAGCATCTATTTCCAGACACGTAAATTTCCATCTTGATTGGCATATCGCCAACCTGCTTCGCGCAATGCAATCGTAAACGCCCCACGTTTCGACACAGGCAATTCCACGCGCACGTTATTCCCAGAAATATGTTTAGTATCCAATTCCACCTGTTCTGCCCGCGCCACAGACTTTAATTCCGCCCAACTTTCCAACCCATTTGGCAGCGTAACAAAGGCCACAAACACATCTTGTTTAGTATCATCCGGTAACCAATTCTGAACACCTTTTTCCGTCAGCCACGTACGCACCGCATCTGCATCCAACGTCATTGAAATATCTGCGGAATAAGTTGTATCAGAAACCTGTTCGCTATCAATTCCAGACATCGCAATTAATCCGATCAATTCACTTGCAGACGCATCTGACAACGCACTTTTCAGCATACTTACATCTGCATATTGCCGCAGTGTATCGGCAATAATTTGACGTCTGGCCTCGTCAAAAGCGATATTTTTTGCATTTGCCGCGGTATCACTGGTGATATTAACGGGCATCGCCCCCCGTAATTCTACGGCAGACGCGCCCGTCAACACCAACAGACCAAACGAAACTGCAACACATAAACGTTTTAACATACGCCTTCACTCTTTTCCCTAGAATCTAACATTCAATCCCACACGCACCCCCAGGGATTTATAGAATGATTCTATTTCACTGTCAACCGTATCTTTCCAACCATTGGCGGCGACATCATATATATACACCCCTGTTGGATTCGGATTCAGTTCCAATTCTGCATCACCATTTAACATGATATTTTCTGCAATCAACGGATCGTCTATAGCGTATTTATCCATATACGCTTCCACCAAACCGTTATAAATATTTGTCCAATATTCTGCATTCAAATATGTTGTCGCATCCGCCCCAGACACGTTATAGTAATCATAAGTCACCCCAATGGACAAAGAAACCTTGTCTGACAACGCGGTTAGCCAATTTGCCCCTGCGCCAAAATGGAATGCAGAACCGATACCACCTTTGTCTTCAACCGACTTTGGATGCGCCCAGTCAAAACGATATGGCTGATCCCCTTCGGCCGTATAAGACGGCAGTCCCACTTCCACACGTGCGGTAACAAAATTTTTCGGATTAATATCATATTGCATATCCAACGCCAAATAAGGTCCAGACCATGTCACATCATAAGAATGACTGACCCCCATTTGTTCAAAATAGAACGTACCTTCGGCCTCGGCATAGCTCCAATTATCAAGTGGCACCAATGCTATTTCTGCCCATTCATCCCCGGTCAAATCTATATTTTCATACCCTGGATACTCAGGATGATCATAATCAACATTTGAACCAAACAACGCAATCAACGGCCAACACTGTATTGATCCATCGCCACCATCCCAACAAGAATTATCCCAATCACCATTTACAAACACCATACCGTAACTTTTAGATGTTTCCAGTTTATATTTCAAATGCCGCCAACCGACCGATGGGGTAATTTTCAAATTACCAATTTTGAACATGTCAGTCACACCGATTCCGGCATTAAACCCGAACATATTGCCGCCATCACTGGTACCAACAGACAACGCGTGTCCAATTTTTTGTCCTGCCACGTTCCCTTCAGAATCAATAAATTGTCCCGCATCATACCCCCCATGCGAAATATCATCGTCCACCATACTGGATTCGCCGGTCTGCATACCATACTGCAAGCCTGCATCAATCTGCAATTTTGTATTACCGACATCAAAAACATACTTACCTGCGGCATCAAAGACCAACCAATCCACATTATCATAGTGCAATTTCGACCCCGCGGAATTCATTTCAAACTGCCACATTGCGGTCTGCTTGGACAATCCTGCCCCCAACCAGAACCCATTTTTGTTTACCACATTCCCTGCTTGTGCATTTGCCACAGATACCTGTTGCGACCGGGTCATTACCCCAGTGTTTTGTCCCCCCCTTTGGGTTGAATATCCTGCATTTGCATATTGACTTCTGTTATATGCGGACACACCTTGGGACGAATAAGTACCGCCACGTGTTGCCGCGTTATTTGCGTATGATTTTTGTGTATATCTGGCCTGTTGTGGCGACTGATAATTTCCCGTATAGTAAGTACCCGCCGCATTTGCCGCCGCCATCATCAAGAAGGCAGAACAACCACCAAACAAAAACTTCAGAAAATTCATATTAAATCCTTTCCATATTTCACTTTATGACAATTTTATCATAAAAAAGGTTGAAAAACAAATTTGATATTGCCAAAATATCAAAAAATTTTAATTCGGTCATGCGACCATGGCGGAACTGGTATACGCGCAGCACTAAGGATGCTGTGGGGCAACCCTTGGGGGTTCGATTCCCCCTGGTCGCACCAAATTTTCAAGCAAGCGCAACGCGCGTTGAAAATTTTAGTCTCTCGGCTGTGCGGATGCACAGACGGACAAAAAAATACATATTTCCCAGATTTTATACTTGCCCCGGTTTTGTTAAATTTGCTAACATCCATGTATCAAAGGATGAAGGGAATTAGACTGCTTTTTGCTGTAATGCTTGCACCGCTTGTATTTCACGCGGCGACTGCTGATGATGCTGCGGAAATTGCGCGCGCGGCCACGCGGCGCGGTGCGACCAACACGGTATCGTCCACACGCAAAAAAACATCTGCAACCGACACAACCAATACGGGGGGTGGTGCATCGCGCACAATATCAACAACGACCACCCGCACGGTTTCCACGCCATCATCATCGCGTTCTGCGAACGTTGTTTCACGAACTGCCACCACAACGGAAACCCGTGGGGTTGGTGTTCGCGGTACTGGTGCTGTTCTGCCCCGCACTGTCCAACCTGTATCATCTGGCACCATTACGCGCAGTGCCGTATCGGCACCCCGCGCATCTGACATTATTTCCCGCACGAAATCGCGTACCACGGAACGTTCAACCACGACCGGCATAACACGTTCACGTTCTGCGACCGTATCCCGCGCTGCCACAACGGACACACCCGTATCCCCGGAAACGGTTTTGACCCGCGATTTTGGTAAATGTCGCGACACGTTTTATGAATGTATGGACGAATTCTGCGCGAACAAAGACACAGAATTGGGTCGTTGTGCCTGTTCGACACGCATATCTGAATTTGACCGTTCCAAACATCATCTGTCCGACATCGAAGATAAATTATTAACATTTGGCGAACGCCTGCTGACTGTGAACATGGATGCCGAAGATGTCACCGCCATGAACCAAGCGACTGCGGGCGAAAATGCCTTTAACGAAGAGGATAAATCTGCATCAAAAAAGATGTTGGATGAAATTGCCAAGAAATTGAACACCAGTTTTGATGATTCCGCCTTTGACAATGGTTTGAACGCGATAAATTTATCACTGAACATGGATGCGGCATTTGACAACGTTGATTCATTGATGGGTGCGTCCACCACCACGAAAAGTGGCACCGCCCTGTATCAGGCGGCCTTGCCTGTATGTCGCGAAATGGCGGCCGAAGTATGTTCTCCTGACGAACAATCCATCGCCGAAAGTGGGTATCAAATGATGATTGAACAGGCGTGCAACACCGTTGCCAAGACATACCAGACCCAAACAAACCAAGCCCATGCCAAGTTAATGGAAAGTTCTGCTTTACTAGAAATATCGCGTTTGGACATTCATCAGCAGCGTAATTCTGATGACATTTTAACCTGTCGCAAGAAGATGTTGGACATGTTAACTGATTCCACGGTATGTGGCGACAATCTGGGCAAGTGTTTAGACATTTCTGGTCGTTACATTGATCCGACCACTGGCGCGGCATTTTTAACGACCGATTTGGCGCAATTATCGACATTGATAACACGCCCGACCGGTGGGTACACCTGGGCCAAGTTACCCCAGAATTCCCAATTCGTATCATTTTTGAATTCCAAAAAGATATTTTTAGAGCCTGCGATGGAAAATTGCCAAGATTTATCATCATACGTATGGGATTCGTTTTTGGACGATGCCTTGGCCCAGATAAAATTGGCCCAAGATGCCAAACTGGAAGAAATGCGTCAATCTTGCACAACCCTGACGACCCAGTGTCTGGACACTGCGACCGATTCGATTCAAGACTTTGATTCACGTGCCTTGTCAATATTTGGTGTATCTGCGGATCGCACGGTTAACGCGATGTGTTCCGAAATCAAGACGGCATGTTCTGCATTAATCCAGGCCACCGACACCACCATTACCGATGGCACCACAAACGATTGGGAATCTGGTATGACTGCGATTGCCCAAGACAAGACCTATGAAACGATATTATCCACCTGCCGCGAGGTTGGATGCAACTGTATCATAAACACGTGCAAATCTGCGACTGGGAACTTTGACCTGTGCACCAGTATTACGCGTTCTGTAAATCGCAAGTCTATATTGAATCGTTCCGCCTGTTGGAACGAGGTTGTTGAATGTGTTGCGGCTGCGGGCGCAGATACGGTCAATGCCATCTTAAATGCGCGCAACCGCACACCATCTACAACCAGCGGTTCTATTTATGGTGAATTATATGGTTCACAATATAACCAATATGATATTGCAACTGCGGGCACAGCAGAAGGTCAAACAACCCCAACATCCCTATATGACCTGTGCAAGGCAGATGAATGTGGGGTTGGCACAAACATAGATTGTGGTGTATGCCGTCTGGCGGAACAGATTTGGGGCAACTGTGAAGCAAACAGCAACAGCCTTATCAAAGACGAGCACGACGATCACAATAAAATCTTGACCAAATCTGGTTCAACCGATGCAACATTACTGTCGTGGTTTGCACACAACACCAGCACAACAGGCAACCCACTCAGTTGTTATGATGCGGCGACATGCCCCCCAGGCCAGCAATTAATGAATGGCGTATGCACCAGCAAAGATAATATAACAACCGATGGCATAGACTGCAAACAAGACCGCCAAGTAGAAATTACAACCGGAATCACAAATTGTTGCGACACCGGTAAAACGGATGACGGTGGAAATTGCTGTACAAATGGTGCCTCGGAGCAAATAGCAAAACCAACGACATATTATTTCGCCAAAGCGGAAATATCCAATGAAGCGCTGCCCACAATCTGCGTTCCAGCTGCGAATACCAAGGCAACATTAATCGAATATAACCAAGACACAAATACCTACACTGTATGTGTCGGGAATGATGCCGTTACGTATCCTGCCGAAACTGATGAAAGCAATCTTACAATCACATGCAATGGCACATTAATACAGGTACAAACTAAGGTACAAGATGACAACATCTCATTAAAATATATAAAGCCAACAAATAGCAGTGATAGTGATGACTTCAGCACAATTCCAGAATTGTATTACACCAATGTGGACCAACAAAAATGTACATACTACGACACTTCAGATACCGAAGCAGTTTGTGAAACAATCGAAAATATCAACAAGATCATGGTAGATTACCAACCCGTCACATCTGCCGAAAACACACCATCCGAATCTGGGGGGGAATGAATAATGTCAAAACTTATACCCATTGCACTTTTATCATTTTTCATAATTTGCCCCGCCATGGGGATGAACAACACCGGCGGCACCGATTGGGATGGCACAATCCCCGACACCGGCGACACCGGATCGGGTCTTGGCGGCGGAACCACAGTTACCCCCGGTACGGACCCAATAGGTGGCAAATGTAGCCAAACATACGCAGAATATGCTTCTAATCCAGACGGGCTAGAATCAACATGTATGGGGTGTGGTGTGAGTGGCGAATACGACTACGCAATTACATATAATTGGAACCCCCAACAAACCAGATATTTACCAGATTACCCCACAGATGCAGAAAGTCTTTGTTTTACCAGTGATGGTGTTAACAGTTCAAGTTGCACATGGTGGTCAACATGTGATGATGGCCGATACCTGGATGCCACAGTAGGCTACACGAAATCAACATGCGGCATCAATCGCAACTCGCCATGTTGGTCCGTATCCAAAACTTGCAAGCCATGCTATGAAGGGATTGGTGCGCCATACTATAATGCCACAGCTAACAAAGTAGTGTACACAGTTACAAATGAAAATTCAGGTAATAAAGGGTACAAGGCAACAATGACCATTAATGATTTTAACTTTCCATCTATTGTTTATGGTTTTTACAACAATAATGATGGCGGTGTCGTAATACAAAGGGATTCAACCACAGACTATCCGACCAATCGCGCATGCCTTAGTTGGCCACACGAAATCAATACATTATTTGGCGGAACAACATTGAATTACGAATACAAAGTAGATTTTACCACCTATGCCGAATGGAAGGACGGTGACAAACACGGATGTGCATACTGCCCCCCAGAAACCAGTATAATCACAGGCACCAACCATGAAACATGCACAGAATGTAATCAGGGTTCATCCCCCGACACCGAACAAACAACATGCATTTGCAATACAAATGGCTATTATTCGCCCAGTGCCGGCACCCATATAAATGACTGCGCATACTGTGGTGACAACGCATCATCATACAAAACAAGCACCGAAAATGCTTTCTATGACGGATGTTATTGCAAGAGAGGATATTATAATAAAAATGGTTTTAATGGCAACATATACAACAATCGCCAAACGAATACAGCAGATTGCGCAGAGCCACCAATACTCCAGTATAAATATTATTCATACAATGGAACCGAGACAACACTTAATTCTGGGCGAACTATTATGCCCAGTACATACAATAATACAAACAATATAACATTACCTGCAACAGATGCTGACATCACAAAAGAAATACAAAACAAATCTGGGTACATTGTTAACAGTTGGTATGCCACCTCAGATACGACTAAAACATGGGCTCCCAACGACACAATAGAGTCCGAAAATGTAAATGAAATAATACGAACAACTCAAGAATTTATAATTTCCCCAAAATTCCTTGACAAAACCATCTATTATTACCACCGTGATAAGAATAATAACAGACAACAGCTAAAACTTGGCAACTCAACTAACAACACACAAACCTGTACCAGCGGACCGAACAAATGCCTCATATCATTTGATAATTATTTGAACTCTGAATTCAAAGATGGTTACTATTACAAAGACGAAAGCGAAACAGATAATAACAATGTAACATGGATTCTGACCGATTCCAACGGCGCGAAAATAAAAGATCAAAACGAAAACTCAGAATACAAACACAACGGTTCTGACATTATTATATTGCCCAGCACGCGTGTTGATTTGGAACTAAAACTAACAGAATGTCCCGCGAATTATTATTGCACCAACGGCATAAAATACGCATGCCCCCGCGGAACCACCACAAATAACGAAACGGGAAAATCATCCCCGGAAGATTGTGTAATTGATGATGGCTGGAAAATATGCGCCGGGGATTATTGCTTTCACATAACAGGGGGGCTGAAAAAATTTACAAAATAGTGGGGGATTCTGTTACCTGCCCCCCTTGTGGGGCGGGATAGTTTTACTTGCGGGAACGTATGTGAGTGCATAGTAAAACTTGGGTGGGGGGGTATGAACTGTGCGCCATTACCCCCACCCCACAAGGGGTCAGGAAATATCAGCATATTTGTTTACTATAATTCCTTACTACAATGTTTTTACAAAAAAATTCTGTTTATTTCCTTTATTTTTACAAGAATTTTTAATTCTTGTCACTCCTGCGGAGGCGGGGCGCAGGAATGACAAAATAGTGGGTGCTTCTGTTACCTGCCCCCATTGTGGGGCGGGATAGTTTTACTTGCGGGAACGTATGTGAGTGCATAGTAAAACTTGGGTGGGGGGTATGAACTGTGCGCCATTACCCCCACCCCAGAATTCCAACGCCAATAAATTGTCGGGAATTCTGACCCGCCCCACAAGGGGGCAGGAAATATCAGCATATTTGTTTACTATAATTCCTTACTACAATGTTTTTACAAAAAAAATTGTCATTCTGGGGCTTGACCCCAGAACCCAGGTACAATTAATCCTTTGTTATTTGTGCGTACGCCATTACCCCCACCCCAGAATTCCAACGTCAATAAATTGCCGGGAATTCTGACCCGCCCCACAAGGGGGCAGGAAATATCAGCATATTTATTTACTATAATTACTTACTACAATTTTTTTTACAAAAAAAAATTGTCATTCTGGGGCTTGACCCCAGAACCCAGGTACAATTAAATCCTTTGTTATTTGTGCGTGCGCCATTACCCCCACCCCAGAATTCCATCGTCAATAAATTGCCGGGAATTCTGACCCGCCCCACAAGGGGTCAGGGAATATCAGCATATTTGTTTACCATAATTACTTACCACAATGTTTTTACAAAAAAAATTGTCATTCTGGGGCTTGACCCCAGAACCCAGGTAATGCACGCCCGCGCCCTATTTTCCCCATATCGGCGATATGGTATATTCAGCAACCAACGGCACAGTCAATTTTGCAATGTTTTCCATCGCACTTTTTATCTGTTCGGCAAAGTGCGTGGCATATTCCGTCTGACATTCAAACACAATTTCATCATGCACCTGCATTATCATGCGTATTTGTTTGGCATTTGGTACAACAATATTCTGATAAATTTCAACCATTGCACGCCGCATCAAATCGGCCTCGAACCCTTGAATCGGGGCATTAATCGCCGCACGCATGGCATACGCACGCATGCGCGGATTTCCCGCTTCGGGTAATGCAATACGCCGCCCCCACGGGGTATAAACACATGCATTATCCATTGCAAATTGTTTCGTTTTATCAATATATTCTTTGATTTCCGGCAATCCCGCCATGTATGAATTAATTATTTCTTGGGCGGCGGCACGCGATACCCCCAGTTGCCCCGCCAATCCAAACGAAGATATACCATATATTATTGAAAAATTCACAGTCTTGGCCGCGCGGCGCATTTCCTTTGGCACATCTGCATCATCTGGCAAATTAAATATTCGGCGCGCGGTCTGATTATGAATATCGGCCCCACCATTAAATGTATCCTTGAACGTTTTTACATCGGCAATATCCGCCAACAATCGCAACTGAATCTGGGAATAATCCACAGATATTAACGTACACCCATCAGACGCAACAAAACATTTGCGAATTTCTTCGCCCAACGATGTTTTAATCGGAATATTCTGCAAATTCGGATCACGACTGGACAAGCGACCTGTATTTGTACTGGTCTGCAGATAAGTTGTATGAATACGCCCATCAGATGCAATTTGATGCGGCAATGCGTCCGCGTACGTTCCCGCCAACTTTGCCACAGAACGCCAATTCATAATATCTTCGATAATCGGGTGCGTATCAATTAATTCGTTCAATGCCCCTGCATCTGTAGAACGCTTGCGATTGGCAGGTAATTGCAATTCATCAAACAACACCACCCCCAGTTGCTTTGGACTGGCAATATTAAATTCATGCCCGGCATGCGCCCAGATTTTCTGTTCCAAAGACTGTAATTGCTGATGAAAAACAGATGATAATTGCTGTAATTTTATTCTGTCCGCCAAGACACCCACGCGTTCCATCTGTAACAATACAATCATCAATGGCAAATCACACGTTTCATACAAATGCCGCAACACATCATTTGCATCCAGTTGTGGCCGCATCAAATCATACAATGCACGACATATACATGCATCTTCGGCGGCATATTCACACGCCGCTTCGATGGGCAAAGTGTCAAACCGCATATCTGAATTTTTGGTTTTGGGCGGAAATAACGATGCGAACTTGATATTTTCATGCCCCAGATATTTTAACGCCAATTCGTCCAAGCCATGCCCATGTGTTGCCCCATGCAAAATATACGACAGCAACATTGTATCATCAATCGGATAAATCTTTGTCACATCCCACCCATGATTTGCCAATATATGCAAATCATACTTCAAATTATGACCTATTTTAATAATATCTGGGTTGGTTAACAGCGGCCACAGATGTTTACGCACAACGTCCAAAGACAACTGATTCGGGGCAACACCGTCCCCACCAAACAAATCAACATTACTGATACGATGATTAATCGGCACATAAGCCCCATGCGTACCATCCACGGCCAAAGAAATCCCCACAATCGTATCCGCAATGGTATCCAGTCCTGTGGTTTCTGTATCAATCGCCAAAACACCATCAACACGCGCCAAAAACCGCACCAGCGCATCCACCGTTGTAATCAGTTCACTTGTTGGAACAATTTTATTGTGCGATGGCACAGATTCACCCCCCGAAATATCACACGCATTATTGGGAAAATCAAAAGTCATATTATGCGCCGTGTCTGGGGTGGACTGGGCGGGAAACATCTTCTCTATCTTGGCGGCCAAAGAATTACTTTCCAGTTGTGTGCGCACAAAATCCAATGCCCCACGCGTGTTAAAACGAAAAGCCCCCATTTGCAATTCAGATAAATCCACATCGTCTTTCAGTGTCACCAGTTGCCGGGAAATATACGCCATTTCACGATTATCACGCAGCAAATTACGAATACGTTCATTTTTCACGGCATCTAAATTCGCATACAAATTATCTAAATCACCAAATTGATTTATTAATTCGGCTGCCTTTTTCGGGCCGATTCCTGGCACCCCTGGCACATTATCAGACGAATCGCCCATCAGTGATTGCACATCAATAACCTGATTCGGTCTAACACCGAATTTTTCCAAAACCGCCGGTTCACGGATTTCGCGCGCCTTCATCCCGTCATACAAAAAGGTACATCCCGATACCAACTGCATCAGGTCTTTGTCACTGGTGATAATTCGTGTTGTATCTGTGCCACCACAATTTTGTCGCGCCAATGTGGCAATAACATCGTCTGCTTCGACCCCAGGCACACACAACACAGGCACCCCCATATCCACCAAACCACGGCGCAACAACATACTTTGCGAAATCAAATCTGCCGGTGTTTCAGAACGATTCGCCTTGTATGCAGGATAAATATCTTGGCGGAAAGTTGTACGCGATGCATCAAAGACACATACAATACAGTCATCCGACTGGGCCGCTGCAAATATTGGCAACACCATATTCAAAAAGCCATACACCGCACCAGTTGGCGTTCCATCTGCGCGCGTCAAACGACTGTGCACACCATAATAGGCACGAAACAACAACGAATTTCCATCAATCAGTGTCAGCATAGGTTTATTTTCCATTTGGTTAAATCAGGGGGCCACCGCCCCCCCCAATATTAATTATATGTTAAAATACATAGCGTAACTTTACACGCCCTTCGTACTGTAACAAATCAGGTGTTACATCCGCGGTTACATCTTTGAATATATCTGGGGCATATAAAACACGCCCTTCCAGGTCAACATCAAACGGTATTACCGGTATATCCAGTGTTATACCCAACATTCCCTGATACGCCATAACATCATCTATATCCAGTTCTGTTCCATGTTCCGATGTATATTTACTGGAAAACGAAGACCCGACACCGGCACCAATATATGGCTTGAATATTGGGGTTGGCATTTTCAAATACGCATTAATCAGACCAATATTCATGGCCACATTATCACCATCAATATAACTATATTCCAACTCAAAGCGAAATACAGGAATATCCATTCCCAATACCCCACCATAAGACTTTGAAGAAAACGATGGATGTTCACCGTCTGCAAATAAAACATATTCGCCAACGCCATACGTTCCACCCGCATAAATATCGAACAAAATATTTGCGTTGGCCGCCCCAACAGATAACATAATCGCAGATGCAGTTAAAATACCGAATGATTTTGTTTTCATGTTTTCTCCTTTGTGTGATATTATAATAGAAAAAGGGTATTGAATATGCAAGAAAATAAACCATTCTTAGTGGTCGGCTTGGGCAATCCCGGCGGTGAATACGCCATGACACGTCATAACGTTGGTTTTATGGCGATTGATGCACTGGCGGCGAATGCAGATTGGAAAAAAGAAAAATATGCATTAACCGCCCGCACAGAAATTAATGGTCGGCGGGCTATTTTGGTAAAACCGCAAACATTTATGAATAACAGTGGCGTTGCGGTTCAGGCATTAATGACCTTTTACAAGATACCACTAGAAAATTTAATTGTGATTCATGATGACATGGACATTCCGGTTGGTGATTGCCGCGAAAAAATTGGTGGTGGGTCTGCGGGTCATAATGGGATTCGTTCCATTGATGCGCATGTTGGTCGTGAATATCGGCGAATTCGGATTGGTATTGGTCATCCGCGTGATTTTAATTTGCCGATGGATCCAGCAGATTGGGTATTGGGGAAATTTGGCCCTGTTCAGATGGATATGATACGCGATACAATTTCCCGGTTGCATATTTTCTGACCCAATGCACAAAATAAAAGATAATGGTATAAGATAAGCGGGTTGGAAATGGCGTAGTGTACAGCCTCCTAGAAATGCACAAAATAAATTAGAATGATTTAGATACGACACGAACCCGATGGTGTAGTGTACAGACGTTACATGAGCCATCGGGTTCGTTCGTAGATGAATTATTATTTATCGAAAATAAAAGATAATGGTATAGATGCACGCAGTGCCGGCAATGTAGTGTACAAACGCTACATGAATTGCCGGCACCGCGTTGCAGATATGCCATTAGATTTTATTTTGCGCGTTCTACGTATTCCAGGGTTTCCGTATTCACCACAATCTTTTCATCTTGTTCAATGAATAACGGCACTTGAACGCGTACACCATTATCCAGAATCGCAGGTTTACCACCACTGGATGAAACGGTCTGTCCCTTTAATGCAGGTTCTGTTTCAACAACAGTGGCAACAACTGTTTTTGGCAGGGAAATTGATACAGGCTGCCCTTCGACAAAATTCGCCTTGACGACCATTTCTGGTGCCAAGAATTTCATTGCTTCGCCCAAAGAATCAACCGCCATTGTAAACTGTTCATAATCGGTCAGATTCATAAAGAACGCATCTGTACCATCTGCATACAGATATTGACAATCAAAATCTTCGACCATCAATTTTTCAACCTTGTCTTCTGCACGCCAACGATCGCCGCCCTTGTTTCCAGAATCAATATCACGCAAGTCCGCCTGAACAAATGCGCCGCCCTTGCCTGGTTTAACCTTGGTAATAGATGTAACGGAATAACGTTTTCCATTGTGTGCGATTACCCAACCCACACGCATATCATTTGCAATATAAGATGCCATAATAAAACCCCTTGGTATTAAAATTCGCTTTGATTATAAGAATAACTGCCACAAACGCAAGCAATTATTGCATTTCACGCTTGTGCGCCCAGTATCTGTCGATACTGTCCATAATCAGTTTATCTGCGGTTTCGCGATCTGCCCAACCCAAAATTTTTGACCATGCGCCCCCTTGCAAGTCCTTGTAGTGCTTGAAAAAATATTCAATCTTTGACCGCAAGATTTCAGGCAACTGTTCAATAAATTCTATTTTTTCATAATATGGGTCAATTTTATCACGTGGCACACAAATAATTTTTTCATCACCACCGGCCTGATCTTCCATCAACAGCGCGCCGATTGGTCGCACTTCAATCAGAACACCAGGGCGCAGTGGCGCATTACAAACGACAACACAGTCCAACGGGTCGCCATCGTCACCCAATGTTCCCGGAAAATATCCATAGTTTGCAGGATACGCCATTGGCGCATGCAAAATTCTGTCCACCTTCAGCAGGCCTGTTTCTTTGTCAATTTCATATTTTACATGCCCATTTTCGGGTATTTCAAT
The DNA here is from genome assembly GCA_015062545.1 of Alphaproteobacteria bacterium. Taxonomy (GTDB): domain Bacteria; phylum Pseudomonadota; class Alphaproteobacteria; order Rs-D84; family Rs-D84; genus Enterousia. Next base: position 17,109 of record SUUL01000003.1, read on the forward strand.
AATTGCATTCATTTTTTTTGGTGGCATCTTGCCCGCCACCATATTATCCAGATTCATAAGACTTGTCCTTTGTTAATATTGGCCAGATTGTACCCGATTAAAAGCATATTTCAATAAATTATTCCACATACGGACACGTGTCAGTCGAATTTGCATTGATGACAAATTCCCCCGTTTCATCATCACCTTTTACTTCTGTATTCAAATAACAATCTGTTATCGATTTTGCATCGGTTAACTCAAGCCCATTCACATTAAACAATTTCGTAACCCCTTTACCTGGACACTGCTCACAAAACGATTTATCCACCGATGTTCCCTTGTTCAAATAATACCCCATTTTACATTTGCATAAATTAACATCATCAAACCTATAACCATTTGCATCACATTCCCCGGTCTCCTCATCAATACCATCTTTGCACCTTGTGGGTTTACAATACAAATTGTTATTTGACAGTAAACTTGCCGATAAATATGTATCTTTTTTCGCAAGTTCAACGCAACTGTCAGTTTCATTATAATCATTTGACCAACTGCCAGAAACACACGTGCGACAATAGAAATTATTGTAGGCTACATAACTATAACACCCTGCTTCACACGAATATGTATATACTGCATTAGTACAATAATTAGCAGCACCATTGTTGACACAGCTACAACTCGATATTTTTCTATACGTAAAACATCCCCCTACTGGTTTGGTCGTAGTTGTTGCTTTCCATTGTTCGTTTAAAAAATTGCTACTATCGTTACAATACCTGTAACATGCATTCATATTCATAAAACATTGCGGATTATACCCATACCCGTTACACACAGTCAAAATCATCAACAAAAGCGCGAAAATTATCCTTGTCATATCAGGTTAATAATACCATATTTCGCACAAAATCACAACACCATTTACACAACGCGGCGGCGAATCGCACCAAACATTGCAAACCCCAACAGCAGCACCATTATAAATATAAATATCGCCACAGATGTCTGCCCATATTCCGCAAATGGTAATTCCAGATTCATGCCATAATATCCAACAATCACTGTTGGCACAACCAAGATAATGTTCCACATCGTCAAACGATTAATGTTCGTATTGGAATCCATATTAATGATGCTTTCAAACGTTTCCTTGATTGATTTCAGCATTTTGCTGTACGACATCACGACTTCGGTTGCCTGTGACAATTCAATACGTGCATCCTCGGCCAGTTCCTTGGCATCATCCGTCTTGACAAATCCACGCACCTTTTCCAATTTATCCAACACGGCAACATTGCCCTTGATACCCGCCATGTACAGTGTATAACTGTTTTCAACCGACAACAGGTCCAGTAATTCTTTCTTGCGGATGCGTTCCGACAGCACACGTTTGGATGCCAACACACGTTTATTCAATTCTTTTAACATGCGCAAATAAGATTCCGCAATATAATAAATTATGTTCAAGATAAATTCTTCACGCGATGTCTTTTCAGATCGCTTTATCTTATCCAACAGGTCGCAACGCTTGCGACAGACGGTTATTACCCGATTCGCAGAATAAATTATCGACAATGGTTCTGTATGCCACAAAATATCCGTTTCACGGTTAATAATCGGGAAACGCACAATAATAACTTTATAGTCATCTTCTACTTCGAATCTGGGCTGTTCATCTGGGTCCAAAATGTCAGAAATTGTATCTTCATCAATTTTGTATTCCGTCTGTAATTTTTCAAAGTCTTCGTGATCAGGGTTACCAACATTTACCCAAGAGAATGTCTTTAATTTTTCCGTCACAAACATATCGCATTCCCCTTTGTTTTACCGACACAATAATAACGGAAAAAAATCCGATTTGCAATATTTTCTGGGAAAAGAAAACCATATTTTATTTATCCACCACATGATAATATCAATGCATAAACACACGGGGGAACATATCATGGCAAAATTTCGGGTAAATACAAATTCACTGACCATTGCACATTACATATTATTGTTCTTGGTAACAGGGGTATGTATTGCCATTGTCGCATGGATTATGATAAGTCGCCATAACGCAACCCCAACGAACAATATATCAAAAAACATAACCCACATATCGGGCAATACCCCATGCGTCAAGCGCACTATTGAAACGGTAAACAAATTATGGGAATACAATCCACGTGCGGTACCAACAAAATATTGGGATATTGCCATGAACTATATGAACCAACCCATTACAACCACAACATACGGCATCTGCGAAGATGTGGCATACGTATGCCACCCAGGTCAAACAATGCGCGAATGTAACCCATGCGCGGTGCCCAACGCACGCACATACGCACAATCTATGCATATTACAGATTCAATCCAATCTAATTGTAATTCTGGAAACTAAGATTATGGTCGGGGTGACAGGATTCGAACCTGCGACCCCTTGCACCCCATGCAAGTACTCTACCAGGCTGAGCTACACCCCGACAACGAAACGATAGTATAATTAAATATCATAAATTACAAATACTTTTTTTGGGTTTTATGTTTTGGGAAAAGGCTCGTATTGTCTGACAAGGGGTACACATGTATCATAAATCTGTCCGGACAAACAAAACTAAACAAAAAAACATAAAAGGATAGAACATGTCAAAAACAGAAAATAAAAATGGAAACTGCAAGCATTGTGGCAATGCACATGACAAAAAATGCGACAAAAAACCAGACAGCAAAACATCTTCTTGCGACAAATAAACGCCCGCCCAAATGGGCGGTTTTGTTAATATAAATTTTGTACTTGCACGAATCGGTTAAATATTATTAGTATGCCATATCAACACATCACACCAAGGGAGAATATCCGTGATAATTGGCATAGGAATTGATTTGGTAGAATGTGGCCGTTTCTTGGACTGGTCTGCATTCAAAAAACAACGTATTTTCACAAAAAAAGAATTGGAATACGCCGATAACGACAACGCAAATTCAGAACGTCATCTGGCAAATTTTTGGGCCGCACGCGAGGCTTTCTTAAAAGCAATCGGCACAGGCTTTGGTGATGACATCGCTTTTTCTGATGTATCTGTCGCACACAATGATGCCGGCCGCCCAGAATTATTAATCACCGGTGGTGCCAAGGCCGCATTAAAAGAACTATCGGGTGGAAATGTAAATATACATTTATCCATAACCGACCAATCTGATTATTGTGCCGCGATGGTTGTAATTGAAACGAAATAAAAAACCGCCAAATGGCGGTTTTTTATTCTGCGTTTTCCAAAATTGCAATTCCCGGTAACGTACGTCCTTCTACAAATTCCAGAAATGCACCACCACCAGTGGACACGTATGTTATGTCGCCTTTGACACCGCATGCCTGCAATGCCGCAACTGTATCGCCACCACCGACAATACTTTCCAGTTTACCTGCGCGCGTTTGTTCTGCAATCGCATTTGCCAACGCAAAAGACCCATACGACCATGTCGGCATCCATTCTGCCATACCAACCGTTCCATTCCATATCACAGTCGCCGCACTTTTTATTGCCGCGACATCACGTTCTGTGGTTAATTTTCCCGCATCAATAATAATATCGTCATCATCAAAATCTTTATATTCTTTATCTGTACGCGCGGCATCTGGCGCAAAAGTTTTTGCAACACCTTTGTCAATCGGCAATAAAACCTGACAATTATTTTGTTTTGCAAATTCCAATATTTCCAATGCAACATCTTTCTGGTTTGCTTCATACAACGAATCGCCCACCTTGGCCCCCAATGCATAATTAAAGGTCGTCCCCAATGCGCCACCAACAATCAATGTGTCAGACAACTTTGCCAACGCCTTTAACACACCTATTTTGGTTGAAACTTTGCTGCCGGCGACAATGGACAACAATGGCCTTTTTGGATTTTCCATAACCTGTGCCAAATGTTCAATTTCCGATGCCAACAACGTTCCCACATACGATGGCAATATTTCTGCCACCCCAACGGTACTGGCGTGCGCACGATGCGACACTGCAAACGCATCATTTACAAACAAGTCAAACCCGCGCGCCAAATCTGCGGCAAATGTTGGGTCGTTTTTTTCTTCGCCCTCATAAAAGCGTACATTTTCCAACAATACCACATCACCATCTTGCATTTGTTCCAAGAAGTCCTTGTCCAAACAATCTGGAATCAATTTTATTCCCATAAATTCTGCGATTGGGGACAAAGTAAATTCCATATTACGTTCGCCTTTTGGACGACCACGGTGCGCAACAATGGCAACACGCGCCCCTGCATTACGCAACATATTGATTGTTGGCATACTTTGTTCAATACGAAACGCATCTGTAATTTTACCATCAACAATCTGGACATTAAAGTCATCACGCAACAAAACATATTTTCCACGAACATCCAGATTTTCAATCGTGCGAAGTTTCATTTTTTATCCTTTCTTTTATTGGCCCAAAACTTTTCCTGTAGTGTTGATTTATACCATATTTTTCAATCGCCTGCAAATGAGATTGTGTCGGATATCCGGCATTTTTATCCCACCCATACTGTGGAAATTGCATTGCCAAATCATGCATAATCGCATCCCTGGTTTCCTTGGCCACAATGGATGCCGCCGCGATTGACAGGGACTTGGCATCCCCTTTGACAACCGGCATACCATTCAATTTCTGCGGCAACCTGTTCCCGTCCACCAAACAAAACTGGGGCGAACAAGACAATTTGTTTACCGCACGCAACATGGCGGTCATGGATGCCCATAATATGTTCATTTCGTCTATCTCGGCCGGACTGCATTCCGCCACCGCCCATATTGTATTTTGTTTTATCCATTCAAACGCAGCGGCACGCTGACGTGGTGTCATCTGCTTGGAATCACGTATTACCACAGGTATATCAATATCACGATTTGGAAATATTACCGCCGCAGCCACCACGGGCCCACACAATGGCCCACGCCCTGCTTCGTCCACACCGGCCACCAACCGATACCCAGATGCATTTTCCAAACCAAAATCAGGATTAATTTTCATACCACCAACATAGCACCAAAAAGCAAATTTTCAAAAGCAAATTTTGTTGACAAATTTGATTTTATGTGCAATATTTTTATACATGGATAACAAAAACACTAATTTTAACAATAACAACAAACCAAACGCATACGACATAATTATCATGTTGCATATTGGCTTGAACGGTATCGCCACAGGTCACAGCATTCGCATAATACGCCAGCTGATAAACAATCAGGGCGATGACAAAAATGCAATTCTTGCTCTTTTATTAAGCCTTGGTGTAATGGCATATACCGCCCAACGCGCGTATGACATCTATAAAAAGAATCAAAATCAGCGATAAATCTGAAAACAAACAAGGTAAGAACATGTCCACAAAGCCCAAAACATATACATTAACCCAACGCGACTATGATATTTTATTATCATCCGTATTGCACAACCCGATTGCCTTGGGTGTACTGCAACGTATTGCCGGCAACACATCCGATAAATTGGATGAAAACAAGATGTCAGAATTATTTAGCGCTAACTATCATGGCATTACATACTTTAATTTTGAGACAAACAAATGGAATCGCAATAATTACAAAATCGATGCCAAAAAACACCAAGGCATTGATACAGTCCACGCCCAGGAATTAAAACGCAACATTGAACAAGATCCAAACATGCGCGACATCGAAGTAATCGCTGCGGTTGCCATGACAATCAACGAACCCGATTATCCTGGATGGGGCGAAATTATTCACAATCCAAAATTCAGTGCCACCGGCAAAAGTGTTATTGGCACAATCGTTCGCCGCGACAAACGCACAGGGAAAATCTTGCCGGTTACATCAGAATGGATGGGCATACATCAAATGCAACCACGCAGTTTTGTTTTCAATGGTTTCAGATACTTTGATTTTGCCCGCATATTTCGTAAAACATACGGATTGGAAAAATAAAAACCGCCAATGGCGGTTTTTATTTTATCAATATTTACACTCACCAGAAACATCAAAATATCCCGTTTCGTCTTCATATGATGTCCCCTGATTTATATAACACCCCTCAATACCTTTATTATGAACATCTACAGTCGTGGACGCATTCAATTTAACAGATATATTTGCATCCGATGTTCCCCGCAACGGGCAAGGTTTACATTCCGTTCCAGAAACATAATACCCCGCCTGACAATACGTACCACTTTGTATATTAGTTGTAACAATATTTATAGACCTGCCGTTTAACACCTCTGTTTTTTGGGTTACAGTACAAATATCTTTAATTTTGCCCCCAGCATAATTATTGCTATTTATTTCATAACAAACACTTTGTGCGGGACAATACTGCAGGGCTAAATATGTACACAACAAGCCATTCCCATCTGGACACCGATTATCTTTAAAACAACATCTAAATAGACTATCATTCTCTGGTAACTCTGTCCAATCATTACACACCGCCCGGACACACCTACCATTATATTTCATATATCCCTTATAACACCCATAATCGCATCCATGTAATTCAAAGCATTTATCTTCAGCCCCCTCAATCACTGTAGATTCTTCATCATCGACACAACATGTTACAGTCTCAAAAGAGAAAGCCTGCGCATCACAAACAAACAAACAAACAAACAAACAAACAAACTATGTTTTATCATGCTTAACAACCTGAATATCATTACTGAATACAGTGTACCAAAAACATGCACCGGTATGCAAACAAAAAACCCACCGTTGGTGGGCTTTTTTATTGGCATCTACCAAGATTATGATTCGTCATCAATATCTTCTTCGTCATCAACATCAACGGCATTCAAATCTATTTCTTTTGGCACACCCAAAATATCTTCTATTTTATCAGATGCCGCATCCAAATCCATTTTATGCAACACGGCAAATTCCTGGGCCATACGTTCCAAGGCACGCAAATAAAGCTGACGGGCAGAAAAAGTCATCGTATCTGCCGCACTGCGCCGCTGCAAGTCACGTACAACTTCGGCCAATTTCATGGGATCACCAGAATTAATATTTTCTTCGTATTGTGCGGCCCTGCGCGCCCAAATCATACGTTTTGCCCCTGCCTTGCCTTTGGCAGAAGAAATCGCTTCGTCCATTTTTTTCACACTGGTCAACGGACGCAAGCCGGAAATTTCTGCACGTTCCAACGGAACACGCAATGTCATATGATTACGTTCAAAATCAATGACCAACATTTTAATTTTTTGTCCCGCGATAGTTTGTTCTTCTACACGCAACAACTTACCAACACCTTGTGTTGGATATACAACATATTGTCCTGTTTTAAAATCTAACTTCTTACTTGGCATAAATACACCCTTTTACGGTTGCCATTCCCTCTGCCCTACGTATTATACCACAAAAAACCAGAAAAACAAATAATTGACGAAAAATATTTTCCCGCGATTATCGCATACGGCGAATCGCCCCAGTTCTGCGAATCGTAGACGTACGTTTTTGTTCCACAGTATCCCCCTGTGTTACACAAACCCATTCATCATTTTTCAAGATAGCACTTTCACCCGCGGCACATTTTGGTTTTGCCAAACGCCACGCAAAGCAAGACCCTTTTTTATAAGAATGATACGTTACACTGTCCATTCCACCACGTGTATACATACCATATTGCGGATTCCATTCACCCCGCGTTTCACCCGCACACCAAACGCGTTCACCCCAACATTCAATCGTATTGCCATCAATATCTGTTAATTCAACGGGGGCACTTGTTTGACGGTATCCAGAATTTTCCTTGTCACCATTTCCCATCACCTTGCCAGTTTCCAAGTCATAACACCACAATTTCTGACATTCGTACGTTTCAATCCCATCAATATCTTTGCGTGATTTTTCATAAACATACCCGGCCCCGCATGAAAACGCAGCCGCCTGTGCAATATACGCACAGCCAAACAATGACAAAACAAGTGTTGCAAATCCCTTCTTCATACCAAGTATTTTACATTATTTCTGTTTCATTAACAAGATAAAAAAACGGGGTTACCCCCGTCTGTTATTGCCCCAATCCCGCAGGACTGAAACGTCCGATATTATTAAACAATTCTTCAATCGCACTAAGTTCAATCGCCGCAGGAATTTCCGTTTCCCCTTCTGCAATTACAACATTTGGCAAATCGGCATCATGTAATACCCGTGTTTTCAAGACACGATTTCCACGCACCCATGCCAACAGAACGGTTTCATTTGTAAATGTCGGTGCCAATGGCCCACGATAGTTTTCATCTGCACCAAAATAAATCCACACTTCATCCCCATACATCGTCTTGGATTGTGGTGCACCAACTTTGTCCACCAATTCTGCGGTTGTTTTTATATCCGCAACCTGTTCCTGCAAATCAGCCGGGAACACATACCCACGATGCTTGGTCTGGAACGTACACGCCGCCAACGCCAACATGCCCAACAACATTATTTGTACTTTGCACTTTGCAATTTTAGCTTTCATATTATCCTTCTCCATTTTCCTTTACTTCGGGTTTGTGCAGCATTGCGAATTGTGCAATATGTTTTTTCAGTTCACTTTTATATGCATTATTTGCCTTGGCCAAATCCACCAATTTATTAAACTGTGGATTTGCCGCACGCGCCGCCCCAAATCTTGATTCCGTCTTCAAGAAGTCTTCCAATGGCATTGGGTTATCAACGCTGGAATCCATGGTCAGCGGATTTTGTCCATTTGCAATCAAATCAGGGTTAAAGCGGAACAAAGGCCATGCCCCGGTTTGCACCATTTGCATTTGATGCGAAACACCATTTTGCAACGCAAACCCATGCGCGATACATGGCGCGTACGCCAATATAATGGACGGTCCATTAAATGCCTCGGCTTCACGGAATGCGCGAATCGCCTGTGCCTGATTTGCCCCCATTGCAATTTGTGCAACGTATGCACCACTCATCATCGCAATCATACCCAAATCTTTCTTGGCATGATCTTTACCGCCAATGGCAAATTTCATACTGGCACCAAACGGTGTTGATTTTGATTGCTGGCCACCTGTATTTGAATAACCTTCGGTATCCAACACCAAAACATTTACATTTTCACCACTGTGCAAGATATGGTCAACACCACCATATCCAATATCGTATGCCCATCCGTCACCACCGATAATCCATACAGATTTATTAACGATTTCACCAACCAAACTTTCCGCCAGACGCGCACGTGGCCCGTCAATTTTTGCCAACTGGGCGCGCAAATTCGATTCGATTTCGCGCTGTTTTGCGGCATCTGTTTCGTCAAATATCTGTTCAACATCCGCGATTCCCAATTCAAACAGCAACGCTTTCAGATTATCGCGTTTTTGATTCAATGCCAATCGCATTCCCAATCCATATTCCGCATTATCTTCAAACAGTGAATTAGACCATGCCGGCCCCCGCCCCTTGGAATCAGATGTCCATGGTGTTGTTGGCAGATTCGCCCCATATATTGACGAACACCCCGTTGCATTTGCAACAACCATTCTGTCACCAAACAGATGCGACAGCAATTTTACATACGGTGTTTCGCCACATCCTGCGCACGCCCCCGGAAATTCAAAGTAATGCGGCAACAATTCTACATGCTTTGGAATATTCAGATTTAATTTTTCGCGTTCAATATTTGGGATTTCTTCTGCCGCATTAAAGGCCGCCTGATTTTCCGCCATCACATCCCGCGCCGGCACCATCGACAACGCCCCAACCGGACAATTTTTTACACAAACGCTGCATCCTGTACAATCCGCTGGCGAAATATTAATTGTAAAATACATATTTGCACCCAATTCCGGCGTTTTCATAGGCACAACCTTGATTCCTTTGGCGCGCGCATCTTCTGCCTGTTGTTCGGTCATTGCCTTGATTCTGATAACCGCATGTGGACACAGCATTGAACATTTTCCACATTGGATGCACTTGTCAATATCCACAGTTGCCACCTTGTCAGACACGGCACGTTTTTCATACTTGGATGTGCCGACCGGATATTGTCCGCCCCCAAATTGTCCATCAACACGAAAACGCGACACAGGAATTGCATCCCCACGTTGTGCGGCAATTTCACCCAACGTACCTGCAATTTCCGCAGGTGCATCCAACGTCATGGCAGGCACGAAATCTGGTGCAAAGTTTGATACAGATGATGGCATATTATATTTCACCAAATATTTTGATGCCTGGTCCACCGCGGCCCAGTTTGCCTGAACAACATCCATACCTTTTTTCTTATAAGTTTTTTCAATCGCAACCTTGGCAGACTCTGCAGCATCCTTTGGGTTAATAACTTTTGTCAAATTAAAGAAATTCAACATAATAAAGGTATTTATACGATTTCCCAACCCCAGTTCTGCCGCAGCCCTATTCGCATCCAAGAAATAAACATTTGCACGAATCCGCATCAAATGTTCTTGGGTATCTTTTGGTAAATTGGCAAATGCGACATCTGGTGCCAACGATGTGTTAATCATCACAGTTCCACCACTGCGCAGACCATGGAACACATCAAAACGTTGTGCAATCATAAAGTTTGAAACACTGATAAAGTCTGCAACCTCTACCAAATATTGACTTTTAATTGGCGCATCGGAAAAGCGAATATGTGACGCGGTCAATCCACCTGATTTCTTGGAATCATACACGGCATAAGATTGCGGATACAAATCAGAATTTTCCCCGACAATTTTCACAATATTTTTTACCGCCCCAACGGTACCGTCACTGCCGATACCATACAGCACGGCTGTTTTGAAGCCAGGATCTTCGACCCTGAACGCTGCATCTGTTTTCAGCGACAGTCCACTTAAATCATCATCAATACCAACCGTAAAGTTATGATGCAAAGTATTTTGCATCAGATTTTCATAAACCGCCTTGACATCTCTGGGCTTGAATTCCTTGGACCCCAAACCATATCGCCCACCATAAACGACAACACCATCACCGACCACAGATTTTACATCTTGATACAACGGTTCACCAATACTGCCCGGTTCTTTGGTTCTGTCCAGAACAGCGATTCGTTTTACAGACTTGGGCAACGCCGCCAAAAATGCCGCAGTTGGGAACGGACGATACAAATGCACCTTCAGCAAGCCCAATCCCTTTGGCAAATGTGGTAATGTTTCTTCAATGGTTTCACACGCACTACCCATTGCGACAATAACGTTTTCCGCCTTTTCATCACCAACATAATCCACCAATTTATACTTACGTCCGGTCAATTTTGCGAATTTATCCATACATTCTTGAACGATTTCTGGTGTTTTTTCATACAACGGATTTGCCGCTTCGCGTCCTTGGAAATAGACATCAGGATTTTGTGCAGTTCCACGAATAGTTGGTTTATCAGGTGTCATACCACGCGCACGATTTTCCAAGACCAATGAATCTGGAATCATTTCGTGCAGCACATCATCATCGATACGCGTTAAACGTGATTCTTCGTGACTGGTACGGAAACCGTCAAAGAAGTGCAAGAAAGGCACCCGCGACCGAATCGTTGCCGCATGCGCGATTGCCGCCATATCATGCGCCTGCTGCACATTATGTGAAGACAGCATCGCAAACCCCGTTGAACGCACAGACATAACATCACTGTGATCGCCAAAGATTGACAATGCATGTGTTGCCAACGCACGCGCAGCCACATGCATAACAAATGGTGTTTGTTCCCCGGCAATTTTATACATATTAGGAATCATCAACAACAATCCCTGCGATGCAGTAAACGTTGTTGCCAGCGCACCCATTTGCAATGCACCATGCATTGCACCTGCGGCACCACCTTCGGATTGCATTTCAATTATTTGTGGTATTGCGCCCCATATATTTTTTTTATGCTGAAACGACCATTCGTCTGCCAATTCACCCATGGTACTGCTGGGGGTAATTGGATAAATTGCCGCAAAATCTACACATCTATAAGCCACATCAGCAGCGGCCCAATTTCCATCAACAATTAATTTAGACATAATACACTTCCTTACACTTATTTATATCGGACAAATAATACTCACAAAATCTATCCAAGGCAATAAAAAACGGGGCAAACGCCCCATTTTTTATTCCTCCAAGACTGTATCGTCCATCAAAATATCAGACGGGGTTACCAAATTACGTTCTTGTAATTTCGACATCCCAATAACCATTTCCATTGCGCGCTGTAATTGATAATCACGCGCATCCTTTTCTTCGTCCGTCAATTCTTCAAACGGTGTTTCTTCTTCGTCATCATCTTTTTCAGATTTTTTCTTATCCTTTTTCTTAGACTTATCGTTTTTCAAAGAATTCTTAAACGATGCTTCGGAATACATACTTTCTTTCTTTTCCAAAACTTCTATTTTACTTTGCAGAACTTCTATGTCTGGTGTAATACCTTCGTTCTGAATAGAATGACCAGATGGCGTATAATAACGCGCAATCGTTATATGTATCGCTGTTCCATCCCCCAACGGTTTTTGCTGTTGCACACTGCCCTTACCAAAAGATTGCGATCCCATAACCAAGCCACGTCCATTATCCTGTAATGCCCCTGCAACAATTTCGGATGCCGATGCCGATCCATGATTAATTAAAACGACCACAGGCTTTCCATTTGTTAAATCCCCAGGTTTTGCGTACACACGTTCAATATCCGTATCCGATTTGCCGCGCGTTGAAACAATTTCACCATCTTCCAAGAACGCATCAGACACTTCAATCGCCGCTGTTAAATATCCACCCGGATTATTACGCACATCAACAACATATCCGACAACGTCTTTCTTTTCCAACTTTTCCAACGCTTCCTTCAGATCACGCGCGGTTGTCACACCAAAATCAGAAATTCTGACATATCCAATTTTTGGTGTATCCTTATCTTCTTTATCCGCATCAGCCAATACTTTGTCATCAAATTTGATTGATTTAACCTTGATAATATCACGTTTCAAGGTCATCTCACGCGATTCCCCATCATCAGACACAACTGTTAATTTTACTTTTGTTCCTGGTCTTCCCTTCATTTTTTTGACCGCCTGATTCAAGGTCAAATCAAAGACCTGTTCACCATCAATATGCGTAATGTAATCACCGGCCTTGATTCCTGCCTTGTCCGCGGGCGTATCATCTATTGGCGAAATAACACGTACTGCGCCACGGTCACTGGTAATTTGAATACCCAACCCACCAAATTCACCATGTGATTTATCATTAAATTCTTTGAAATCATCTGCGGACAAATATGAAGAATGAGGGTCCAGTTCTGCCAACATGCCATTCATTGCCGCTTCCAGCATCTTTTTTTCATCAGCTTCTTCGACAAAGTTTTCACGTGCAACCTCGAACACCAATGCCAGCTTTTTCAGTTCATTATAAATCTGTTCATCTGTCAGATGTTCAATCGGTTCTTCTTTTTTCTTATTTTTTGGTGCGGCATCTACAACCATCGGCATAATCAAAGCCATTAAAATCAAGAACTTTTTCATTACAAACCACCCTTTTGAATTTACGACATTCAGCATAAAACAAATCACCCGCGCATTCAACAACAAACTTTTACATAAAATATTGACAAATTGCATTTATCGTCTATAATTTAATATCATGAATAAAACGAACCGCCTTCTTGAAAACATTGAAATGCGCAAGCCATTTGCGCAAACGATTTTATATTCTATTGGGGCTGAAAGACAAACATTTATCAACTTTCTGAAACATGAATCAGGAATAGAGGCAGAAAACCTAATCCCAGAAAAATTATCCCGCACAGAAAAGAAAGCCTTTATTGATTATACCAGCATTGAAAACACCACACGTGCATGGGAATATATTTTGAACGCCCCAGCGGCAACGATTATTGACACATACCAAATTCGCGACATGCATAAAATGTTATGCAACAACACAGATAACACCCAAGGCGGGATATATCGTCTGTCTGGTTCGTATGCATTACGTCGTCCGTCACCAAACTATGCGAAGATTTTGTATCGTATGAACGACATAGAATACAAATTATCCGCATCATATCCTGCAACAATTCCTGTATTAATTCGCGCGATTGAAATACACAGCGACCTGATAGAAACCCAGCCGTTTAATGATTTTAACAAGCGCACTGCCAGATTAATTATGAATTGGTTTCTGATACAAAATGGATATACACCAATCATATTTGATGTTCCTGCAGACAAACAGAATTATATGAACGCCCTGCGCGCCAAAGCGAACGGTGACACAGACGCATATTATGAATATATGTTATCATGCATGCAACGCACCCAAGACGGCATCATCAGTTTCCTAAGCAAACCAAAAACATTGTAAAAAGATGCCTAATGGCGTTTTTTTATTCTTCTTTGAACAAGCGCGCGGGGTCAACTGCACTATTTCCGCGCCGCACTTCCAGATACATTTCTGGTTTATCCGGATTCATTCGTCCGATTGGCTCGCCTGCCAAAACTTCTTGCTCTAACATAACATCAATATTTCCCAGATTTGTCATAACTGTATTATAACCATTTTTATGCGACATAATTACAACCTTGCCAAAGCCACGGAAACTATCGGCAAATTTTACAATTCCATCCGCCGGTGCCATAACCAAGGCATCACCGCGCGTACGCACACGCCACCCATCAGATTTTAATCCTAACGCGGTCTTTTCACCGAATCGCACAACCACACGCCCACGCACCGGCAAGTTTAATTTTCTGCGTGAAAATCTGGAATCTTCTGACATCTGTGAACTGCCAACCCCCGCAGACAATTCCGATATAGACTTTGCCCGCGCAGACAAATCGCGCAATTTTTTCTGTAATGCCGAATGTTCATCTTTTAACTTGGCATTTTGGGCACTGCGTGTTTTCAGCAGTTTATCTAATTCTTTTTTTTCATTGGTGTATTTTTTTGCAGTTCTGTCCAATTTTTCTTTTTCAACAGCACGTGCATTGCGAATTTTTTCTAATTCTTTTACCTGTTGGGCGGCACGATTAATTTCTTCATCTAACAACTGTGCCGTTCCCGACATCACCGCAGACGTTAAAACATATTCGCGCATATTTTCTGAATCAAAGTTGGGGTGCGATGCAACAAACAGAATACTGGATGCGGCATCAGAAATCCGACCACGATTTTTTTCCATCTCGGCTGATATTTTATCACGTTGTGCATCTAATTCGGCAATTTTTTTTGCCATTGCAGACCGTTGTTCTTCCAAAGAACTAACCTTGTCTGCGGCCTTGACCAAATCTTTTTTTGTTTTTGATATTTCGCGTTCAGATGTTTGAACTTTTTCTGCTAACTGCTTGTTTTGTTGTTCTGTCTGTTTAATTTCCGCCCTGATTTTTGACAACTCGCTGGCCCCAAAAGTGGGGCCAACAGATATAAATAACAAAGAAAGAATGGCAACAAATTTCTTCATTATTTTTTTATCACTTTCAAGAAAGTCTTTTTACCTTTTTGTACCATGTATTCATCAGACATAACGACCACATGTTTTGGGTCAACAATCTTTTCACCATTTATTTGAATACCACCCTGTTCCACCATACGTCTGGCTTCGGACTTGGACGGGAACAACCCTGTTGCACACAAGAAATCCAGAATCGGCATATCCGCAGACATTTCAATTTCTGTGCTTGGTACATTTGCCATATTTGCACCACCACCAAACAGTGCTACAGATGCCTGTTCGGCCGCAACGGCTGCATCATGTCCATGCGCAATTTCCGTGGCAGCAAATGCCAAGACCTTTTTTGCTTGATTTAATTCTGCCCCCTGCATTTGTGACAGGCGCGCAATTTCATCCAATGGAATTTCTGTAAATATCTTCAAAAACTTTTCCACCAAGTCATCTGGTGTATTGCGGAAATACTGATAGTATTCGTACGGCGATGTTTTATCTTCGTTAACCCATACCGCATTACCGGCAGATTTTCCAATTTTTTCGCCTTTGGAATCTGTAATCAAAGATGTAGATAACACAAAAACTTCTTTTCCTAATTTTTTACGCACCAGTTCAATTCCCATCACAGAATTTCCCCATTGGTCTGCGCCACAAAATTGCAAGATACAATTATGCTTCTGGTACAGTTCCAAGAAATCCACGGCCTGGAATGTCATATAATTGAATTCCAAGAACGTCATCCCATTATCCAAACGGCGTTTAACTGATTCCATTGACAGCATACGCGACACTGTAAAATCTGCACCAAATTTTGCCAAGAAATCCAAATGCCCATACCCTTTCATCCAATCATAGTTATCCACCATAATTGCCTGATCATCATTAAAATCAATAAATTTTGCAATCGACTTGCGTAATCCTGCGCAGTTTTCTGCAATTTTTTCATCCGTCAGCATTGGGCGACCTTTGTCACGTCCAGACGGGTCACCAATACGCACCGTTGCGCCACCAACCAGAGTAATTGGGCGATGTCCGTATTTCTGGAACCAACGCATTAACATCAACGAAGCAACATGCCCCACATGCAAAGAATCACCTGTTGGATCCGTACCCCAATATGCAGTAATTGTCCCCGAATTCAACGCATCATTCAGCGCATCCATATCAGACACTTGATTAATAAAACCACGTGCTTCTAATTCCTTTAACAATTCATTTTGCATATTTAATACCTTTGGTTACTTTACCGTACTTTTTCTTGTTGTTTATGGATTAACCTACGCAGATTTTCTGTGGCAGACAACGCCGGCTTAATCCCACGCGACCACAAAGACCGCGCAACATCCATTTTCAGATTTATTCTATCATAAAACTTTACATCATCATAGAAAGTTTCTAAATTTTTTGAAACATACATTTCATCCAATTCTACAAAGAAATACCTGCCCATTGCATAGCTGATTGCAATTCGTTTACCACTGTTATTACAATAACGCTTGATAAGATCCCCTGGGCGAAAGAATCCACTTTTGTTACAGATAGTCATATAGGTATTTTTTCCCGCCGACTGATTAATCCCCCCCAGGCTAATCCACTGCGTAAATTCATCATTTTCTGTTAATTCAATATTCAAGACTTTATACTTTTCCATTTACCATCACCATATATTGGAATCAATCTTAACATGCATTTTTTCAAATCGCAACACAGCCGACCAACAAAAAATTCCGCAAGGTCACACCCGCGGAATTAAATCTTGTAATAAGTTGACAAATTTATTTGCCTACTTGCACACCAAATTTTGCCAACCATTCTGCAACTTTCACCGTTGGTCTGTTGGCCATTTCTGCCGCAGCTTTATTAAAAGCCGCCGCCTGACCCGCTTGATTCAAGCCCGCGGCCGCTGCATCAAATTTTCTTACCACATCAGTCATTTCAAATGCCTCTTTCAAAAAACATCTCTCTGACGACAGTCAATATATACCACAAAAAACTTTTTGTCAAGTGTTCTTGTTAATAAAATTTACTGTTCGCATCCATATTCACCACATGAACCGGCAGAAACCTCTTCTATTGCGATTGCCATTGGGGCTGGCTTTGGTTCTTCGGTATAGTGAATTTCTTTGACGACACGCACCCTGCGATTTTCTGCATTTGGTGTATTATCTGGTGTTGGCACGGCCAAATCCTGTTCCCCCGCAGATACCGCAACAATTTGGCTGGCAGGGATTCCATATTGAATCAGCATTTTCTGAACAGCATCCGCACGTCTGCCACCCAAGGCATAATTATAATTCACACTGCCCGTTGTATCTGTATGTCCAACAACAGAAACCTTGATATTTTTATTTTCCTGTGTTGCAGCTGCCAGCTGTTCAATTAATTCTTTGTATTCTGGCTTAATTGTCGCCTTGTTGAAATCAAATCTGATTTCAAAAACTTCTTCCATAACATGCTGGGTTGGTTCCAGTGGAATTTGCTGAACCTTAATCATTGTCTTTTCACCCGCAGCAGCCTGAATCTGATCCAAACGTGCATTAATTGCGGCCAATTCTTCACGCATGGCCATCATCATATTGATAAATTCTTCACGTGTGACCAACTCTTCAGAAATCATTGGTATTTCCACAGGTTCACATTCTGGGCATTCCTGACACTGCTGACATTCCTGACATGCCGGACATTCTGGATCCTGGGATTGTTCACATTTTTCACATGCAGGACATGGCTGCGCAGAAACTTCTGCCAGTAAATTATTATTGCTGTTTTTCGTTGCATTTTTGGTGATTGTCTTATCGCCACCGTAGATATTTTGGTTAAATACAACAGGTTGTACAGGCTGAACCGGAACAGGATTAATCAAATGTTCTGGCATTGTTACATTTGTAACCACAATAACCCCTTCGCGTGGACTGCCCCCTGTTTTCATTGCGGACATATCACGTGTTTCTGGATAAAATTCTGCAACCGTCTGTTTGGTTGTTGTTTCAACTTGCATTGTTCCAACATCTTGCGTATCGACAGATACTGTTTTCACAATTCTGCCCCCCTTGCAATCACGTAATGCCGTCAGCGTTTTATTAAATCTGTCACGACATTGTTGCGCGGTTGCATATTGTTCACTGGCCAATGCGGACAACCAACAATCAAATTTCGCCTGTGCTTCGGCCGCCAATTCAGGATTTGTATACGATGCATCATTTTTCAACAAATCCATCAAGTCATTATATGCAGCATTCAATTCAAACGTATCGGCTTCATTTTCCAGCACCCAATTATCCAAACTCTCTGGGAATGGCACTTCGCCACTGAATGCCGCAACCGCCTTATTTGCGAACAATTCCCCCATATCGGCATAACCACTGGTACGTGCATTATATATTGCATAAGAACGATAATTCATTGCCAACTGATTCAAGAAAGAATCCTGATGCGGTGCCGCATAAACATCCAACCCTTCGACATAGTCAACCGTTGGTGTTGCGACCGGCCCAACTGCTTGATTAACAGGTGCGCCCCCATTATTCGCGCACGCAGCCACCGCTGTCAACATCAACATACGACCAACAATCCATGCAATCCCAGAATTATTCTTCATATTAAATCCTTCCTTGTATATCAAGTGTATTATACGATTTTTCAGAGAACTAGTAAAGCAGAAAAAAACTACAAAAAACAGATATTCGCCATATACCAACAATTACAAATTACATTCCGCCCAAAAACTGGGTTGCAATTCCACCCAAAGATTGCAACATGCCACCTGCACCACTGCCGCTTGAGTTGGCAACACTGCCCACAACATCCATAATCGACCCAGTATTTGTCTTTTGCCCCATATTTCCAATCGCACTGATAACAAAATTCCCCATCAAAGCCCTTTTCTTGGCACTTAAACGCACAGGCGAACAATTTTCAATTTTACTCATCAATTTACTGGCCAACTTTGCTTCGCTTTCTGTATAGTCCTGTTCTGAAAAATCAATCAAGTTAAAGATTTCGTACATATTAGTAATGTAAACCTTGTTTTTTTCACTACACTGATCAATTCCACCATCAGAACAATAATATGTTTTTGCAGCTTTTGGATACCCCTTCCATATCATATTATCATTTTCCGTCCCGGTGAATGAATCAAAACACATCAAACTACTGTCTAAATCATCACCAAAAGAACGAATTAACGATTCATAACTGGACCCCGTACTGCCGCAATTTGACACCCCCAAAGAGTTAAATGCCTCTTGGGCACTCATCGAACCAGTTTTTGCCCATTCTTTAACCAAAGCATTAACATCTGCAATTTCTTGATTTGTTGGCACACATTCCGCGGTCAAGGCCTGTGTTTGTTGATTTATCTGCTGAACCCCCGACACCAAATTCATCACCGTAGGCAACAAACTGGTTGCGGATTCAACGCCAGATTTCTGTTGTGTTGCAACAGGCGCAGCTTTTTTAATTGCAATCGCCCCCATGGCGACACTGTGCGCCATTACAAAAACACCTGCCAAGAACAGTATTTTTTTATTCATCTCTCTTGCTGGACATTATAACACAAAAAAATTACCAGATAAATATAAAAATTGCATTTTTATTCTGGGCGCGCTAACATGTGGGTGTGAAACCCGACAAACGTAATTTTATTATATTCACTAAACACAAGCGTCTTCAACGTTTGTGGCAGTTCTTTTTCACGGGTTGGGGATTGGTAATGATTGCCGCGTTGGTCGCAGGCGCACTGTTTACCAAGCAGTTGTTATGGACCCCAATATCCACAATTAATATGACCGATATTGTCAGCAAGCAATTCAGAATGACTGGCGCATCTTTTGTTGGTACAGATAAAAACGGTGAACCATTCAAGATCCATGCAAAAACCGGATACCAAGAATATGATAACCCTGACATTGTGTTTATGGATGGGGTATCTGGCCGAATCAGTCGTGTAAACAATGGCCAACGTGTTACCGATGACATCAAGGCACGGCACGGTAAATATAATCGCATACGCCGAACAGTAACCTTGCTTGGTGATGTACACGTTGATTCCAGCAATGGCGACAAAATTAGAACAGACGAATTGGTGATAACATTATGAAACAGTCAGTATTACGTGTTGAACACTTATCCAAAACATACGGCAAACGTATGGTTATCAAAGACATATCTTTAATCGCCCGCCAGGGTGAATCTGTTGGTCTGTTGGGACCAAATGGTGCAGGAAAAACCACTGCATTTTATTGCATAACAGGTCAGTTGGCGGCCACCGGCGGTCAAATTTTCCTGAATTCCCAGGATATTACACATTTGCCTTTCTACCAACGCGCACGTCTGCACATTGGGTATTTACCCCAAGAAAACAGCGTTTTTCGCGGACTGACCGTTGAACAGAACATTATGGCAATTCTCGAAGTTGTGGAACCCAGCAGAAAAAAGCGTCAAATGAAACTGGATTCTTTACTTGAAGAATTTTCCATATCATCCCTGCGGCGCAGCCCTGCAACTGCGCTGTCTGGGGGCGAACGCCGCCGCGTTGAAATTGCCCGCGCATTGGCCAATGACCCAAAGTTTATCTTGTTGGACGAACCGTTTGCGGGTATTGACCCGATTGCGGTTAATGAAATTCGCAGTCTGGTATCGCAATTAAAGAATCGTGGCTTGGGCGTAATTATCACCGACCACAACGTTCGTGAAACATTGGGCATTACCGATCGCAGCTATGTCTTACACGATGGCAAAATTTTGAAACATGGCACAACAGACGAAATCGTCCAAGACGAAATGGTAAAAAAAGTCTATCTGGGCGAAGATTTTGTTATGTAATCCAAACATTAATAAAAATACGCGACCAATGTCGCGTATTTTTTATGCATCCCAGAATACCTAGCCAACAGTCAAATCTTTGCCTTTGACATCGATATACACAGTACTGCCTTCGCCAATCGTTCCTGTCAATATCAAATCGGCAATCTTATCTTCGACCGCAGACGTAATCAGGCGTTTCAGCGGACGCGCGCCAAACACTGCATCATATCCATTATCCCCCAACCATTTAATGGCTTTGTCTGTTATATTCAGTTCAATATGACGTTCTGCCAGACGTTTTTCCAGGCCACGCAACTGAATCCGCACAATTCCAGACATAACATCTTTGCCCAACGGATTAAAGAACACAATCTCGTCAATACGATTAACAAATTCCGGACGGAAATTGCGTTTCACCGCATCCATATCTGGCAAATTACTGGTCATAATAATAATGGTATTGGTGAAATTTACCACATGCCCTTGACCATCTGTCAAACGCCCATCATCCAAAATTTGCAAGAACACATTAAACACATCAGGATTTGCCTTTTCAATTTCATCAAACAACAGCACCTGATACGGGCGGCGGCGCACACTTTCGGTCAATACCCCACCCTGTTCATATCCGACATACCCTGGGGGACTGCCAATCAAGCGCGACACAGAATGTGGTTCCATATATTCACTCATATCAATTCGTGTCATTGCAGTATCATCATTAAACAAATATTCTGCCAACGATTTTGCAACTTCGGTTTTACCAACACCTGTTGGTCCCAAGAACATAAAGCTGCCCATTGGTCTGCGTGGGTCAGACAGCCCTGCACGACTGCGGCGAATGGCGCGTGCCACCACCCCCAGCGCATGATCTTGACCGACAACACGTTTGCGTAATTCGTCTTCAATATTTAACAGTTTGGACTGTTCTTCGGCATTTAATCTGTCGGCTGGAACACCCGTCCATTTACTTACAACCGCGGCAATATGTTCCGGTAACACCGTTTTATATTCGCGCGCATCTGAATTCATCTTTGCTATCTTTTCTTCCAGTTCTGGAATCTTACCATATTGCAACGCAGATGCCTTTTCATAATCGCCATTTCGCATTGCGGTTGCGACCTCGGCCTTGGCTGCATCCAGTGCCGCCATTGCATCAGACAACCCACGCATTTTCTGCTGTTCTGCCTGCCACGCGGCGGTCAGTTCACGCGATTCATCTTCGGTTGACTTGATAACATTTTCCAATTCCACCAGACGTTTTTTAGATTCTTCATCTTTTTCTTTTTTCAGGGCCTGTTGCTCAATTTTCAACTGCATCAAGTGCCTATCGACTTCGTCTAATTTATCTGGCTTGGATGCAATTTCAATACGGACACGTGCGGCGGCTTCGTCAATCAAATCAATCGCCTTGTCTGGCAAGAATCTGTCTGTGATATACCGATTAGACAACTTAACCGCACTGACCAATGCCGCGTCCGCGATTCGCACCCCGTGATGTCCTTCGTATTTTTCCTTTAATCCACGCAATATTGAAATCGTATCATCAACAGTTGGCTCATCAACATACACGGGCTGAAAACGGCGCGCCAATGCCGGATCTTTTTCAATATATTGACGATATTCATCCAACGTTGTTGCACCCAAACAGTGCAATTCACCACGCGCCAACATTGGTTTTAACAGATTTGCGGCATCCATACTGCCTTCGCCCTTGCCTGCGCCAACCAATGTATGCAATTCATCAATAAACAATATAATTTTACCATCTGCTTCTTTCACAGCCTTTAATATGGCTTTCAATCGCCCTTCAAACTGACCACGAAAAGATGCGCCCGCCATCAGCGCGCCCATATCCAAACTTAACAACTGCTTGTTCAGCAGATTTTCTGGCACATCCCCTGAAATAATACGATTCGCCAATCCTTCGACAATCGCGGTTTTCCCCACCCCCGGATTACCAATTAAAACCGGATTATTTTTAGTACGGCGACTTAACACCTGAATGGATCGGCGAATTTCTTCGTCACGCCCAATCACAGGGTCTAATTTTCCGTCTGCCGCCAGTTTTGTAAAATCAGTCGTATATTTTTCAATCGCCTGTTTTGGTGATTCCTGTAAATCATCTGGGTTCATATATAGTACCTCTTGTTATCATTTTCCCTATATATAGTGCCACAAACACATCTTTCAAGATACAGGAACGAATCCCGCCACATAACTTGCAGATACCGAATAAATGTATTACGATTAATACAAAAGGACGGAACACATGACAGATTTTACCCCACAAGATATCAAACAAATCGAATCGCACGGCTTGACATTAAATGCCGTTCACCAACAGATGTCTGATTTTATAAAGGGATTTGCCCCATCAGATATTACATCCGCCGCAACCATAAACAATGGCGTTATGCCAATGCTGGGCAACGAATATGTTGAATATTATCAATCTGTCAAAGATAAATATAACATTATAAAATTTGTTCCCGCATCTGGGGCCGCAACCCGCATGTTCAAGGACCTATTTGAATTCTTGTCCAACGGGACAATGAACAAAACCACACAAACAGTTCTGGACAATTTAGAAAAATTCGCGTTTTTCAATGACTTGCAGCCTCACTTGCCTGAAAACGCAACTGCACACGACATAATTGAATGTCTGATAACAGAACGCGGGCTAAACTATGGCGCATTACCCAAGGCATTGTTACAGTTTCATAAATACCCAGACAGCAATCGTACCGCCTTGGCAGAACACCTGACCGAAGGCGCGCTGTACGCAGAATCAAACAAAAACGTTAACATACATTTTACCCTGTCGCCGGAACACATATCTGGATTTCAGAATTTATTAAAAGAAATTCTTCCACAATATTCTGAAAAATTTGGCGTTACATATAATATAAGCATATCTACGCAAAAGCCTGAAACAGATACAATCGCTGTTAACTTGGACAACACCCCATTCAGAAACGATGACGGCACATTACTGTTTCGTCCTGCGGGGCATGGCGCATTAATTGAAAACCTGAATGATATTGATGGCGACCTGATATATATCAAAAACATTGATAACATCTGCCCAGATAACATGCGCACAGATACAATATATCACAAGATGGCATTGGCGGGCTTGGCGATACAGACCCAAGAAAAAATATTTGAATACATTCGCGCGCTAGATGCAGGAACTGCAAACGCAGACGAAGTCAAAACATTTATACGCGATAAATTGGGAATTCGCATCACAGACACCGCAAATCTGCGTGATATATTAAATCGCCCACTGCGTGTATGCGGCATAATCAAAAATACTGGCGAACCTGGCGGTGGTCCATTCTGGGTACATGGCGAAAATGGCGACAGTTTACAAATCGTAGAACCTGGTCAAATTGCCCCTGAAAATATAAGCATACTAAAGAACGGCGAATTTTTCAGTCCCACGGATTTGGTATGCATGCCTTATGCCTATGACGGTCAGAAATTCAACCTGTTGAATTACGTTGACCCGCGCGCAGGCTTTATATCTGAAAAATCCAAGAACGGTCGTCCGTTGCGCGCAATGGAACGCCCCGGTTTATGGAACGGTGCAATGGCAAACTGGAACACAATATTTGTAGAAACCCCATTGACCACATTTACGCCTGTAAAAGTGATAACAGACTTGCTAAACGCGGGGCATACAATAAATAAATAATAAAAATATAAAAACAACACTTGACTTTTCTATATTTTTGTTATAAATTTAGCACCGCTATAAATTAAAGGTAGAGTATTATGCCACGTGTATGTAAAGTTACAGGTAAGAAAACAGAAGTTGGGATGAACGTTTCCCACTCTCATCGTCGTACAAAACGTACATTCTTGCCAAATCTGCAAACATTAAAGTTCCACAGTGATATTTTGGGACGCGATTTTTCATTACGTATTTCAACTGCTGGCTTGCGCACATTGACCAAGCATGGCGGTCTGGATGGCTATGTAATGGCGAAACCTGTATCACGTTTGACAGAAGATATGGCTGCAATTAAGAAAGCCATTGAAAAGAAGATTGGTAAACCAGCTGCACCTGCGAAGAAACCTGCACACAAGGCAAACCGCAGCGCCCGCTTGGTTAAAAAAGTTGATGCGAAACAGGCTGCTTAATTAGGTATTCAGCAGTGCATCCATGGCCCCGTGGCGGAATTGGTAGACGCGCTTGACTCAAAATCAAGTTCTGCAAGGAGTGTCGGTTCGAGTCCGACCAGGGCCACCAGAAATTAAAATCCCCAAATGGGGATTTTTATTTTTGCCATTCCTGCCCCCGCAGGAGTGACAAGAATTAGAAATTCTTGTGAAAAAATATGCTGATACTCCCTGCCCCCTTGTGGGGCGGGTCAGAATTCCCGACAATTTATTGACGTTGGAATTCTGGGGTGGGGGTAAAAAACAAAGGAAATAAACAGAATTTTTGTAAAAAAATTCTGTCATTCTGAACTTGATTCAGAACCCAGGTAATGCGCGCACGCGCGCACAAATAACAAAGATGTATCACCTAGGTTCTGGGGTCAAGCCCCAGAATGACAATTTTTTTGTAAAAAAAATTGTAGTAAGTAATTCTTGTAAACAAATATGCTGATACTCCCTGCCCCCTTGTGGGGCAGGTAACAGAAGCCCCACCACCACCACAAGCAGGGGGCAACAAAAAACCGCCAAATGGCGGTTTCTTATTCAATCCAAATCTTGGCAGATGTCGTTGACGTTGCAGAACCCGCAGGTACCGTACCCCACTCTGCAACCCCGGCTGTTGTTGCACTGGCGGACACAACGGTAACAACAGTATTATCACTCTCCTCAGTAGAATCAACAACTAAACCATTTCCAAACTTTATCTGACTTTCATGAACGGCCACTTTATCTGCCGTACCATCATCAGCACCAACCCCAATCCCAGAAACATAACACACGGTACCATCTTCGCCATCACACGAACTATCTAACTGAACAGGCACCCCTTTTACAACGCCATCTGGTTCAATCACAACAAACCCCGAAACATCGGCACCATCTTCTTCATCTGATACCACTGCAGGAATCTTATTTTGTTTGCTATTCAACGCACTTGTTACAACCTTGTTCTGAACCGGGTTGGTACTGGTTGTGCTTAGCGCGCTGTCAACCGTGGTTTCTGGTGCATTAGCACGTGTCAAGGTTACCGCACCATCATCAGTAACAGCTATATCTGTTACAAATTGACCTGTACCAGAATCAGAAATCCGAACCGCCTTTAGCTTGCCATCTTGATTCGCGGTTACAATGGCATTTGTTACAATACTTCCACCAACTGTATCACAGGTATCATAACCACCTTCGTCTATGTAACATCTTTCGTATCCATTTATTAAGGGTTGCTTTTTATCAAGTTCGTCATTTATATATACGGTTCTTTCATACAACGACATACCGTCCATTGGTGTTTCATCATTTATTGAATTTCCGGGAAGGCCTGTAAAACTTACCAAATCTTCTATATTAAAATAAATGTTTCCACCATACATACCTGCCGTGCTTTCCCAATTACCCATATTCGCGGGATCTTGAAAATACTCATATGGCAAGACATACTGCAAAGCATCATAAAAAGCACTCATGCTAACTGGTGTGGAATCATATAGTTGGCAAGTTGCATTGTCTAAGCTATCATAACCCATATCACACGTCTGTACACTGATTATGCCATCAGCAATTTGAACATTATCACCGGCGGTCAAGGCATTTTCATCCACATATTTTGTTGATGCAATATCGGCGCGGGCCATACCTGTGGCGGCCATAATAATCAATAACGATAACAAAAATTTATTCATACCCTTTCCCCCCGATTACAGATCCTTGGCGGCGACACGGTCAAACAGAGATTTGGGGTTGGTGGTCCCCACAAACCGTGTCACCACATAACAAAAAAACCACTGAAAAATTTCAAGTGGTCAGGAGGTTGGAAACAATCTCTAAGAATTGTGCCGCTTATTTTGCATATTACCCGCATTATTCGCGAGCCCTCCTGACCAAATATGATCAGGAGTATTTATCATCCGAAACACGATATAAAAAATACGCCATACGGCGCGTCCGCTATCGTGCGTGGACGCTTAGAGCCCGGGTTTCCACACCCCATCAACAGAATCCCTGTTAACATTAAATATTATAACATATATTTATATTTTATGGCAAGAAAAATAATACTTACACAAAAAATCCAGCACCCTGGCTGGATTCCTTTACCACTGCAGATAACCATCTTTGCAATAATGTTCACACTTATTCGTATTCTTATTCCACACATGCCATCCTGTTTCATCTTCGCCCTGACAAATTAATTCACACTCGCCACCAATCGGGGCAAAGATTTCCCCATGATACATACAGGTTGCAATTTCACATTCATGAACATAAGTACTGACCACACGTTCACCATTTGCGCCATACATATTTCTACATTCCACACACTGATTGTTGGTGTTCAAAACATTTCCCTGCATCGGATCAGATGTATATCCCGGATCGCATTTTGTTGGAACACATTCACCCCATTTAGACAAATTATGATTCCATTCACGTTCCCCAACACCGTGCGCCAATTCGCATGGTGCAATATCCAGCAGACACATATTTGCTTCCACGTGATATCCGCTTTCACATTCTTTAACGATACATTCTGCAAACAAACCCGACATTTTGTCCCAATGACGTTCTGCCAACACTGCATGTGGCGCGAAACACCGTTCCCCAGTATCAGGATAAGGAAATTCACACGCCGTATGATTATCAACAGCAATCTTGCCTTCACCACATTCCTTACATATCGTCATACCATCTGTGGAATAAGTATTACCTGTACATTCGGTCACAGTACCATCACCCGGACACGCATACCCCGCAGGACACGATTCACATGCCGTATGGTTATCAACAGCAATCTTGCCTTCGCCACATTCCTCGCATGTCGTCATACCATCTGTGGAATAAGTATTACCTGTACATTCGGTCACAGTGCCATCATCAGAACACGCATACCCCGCAGGACACGATTCACACGCCGTATGATTATCCACCGATACCGTACCAACCGGACATTCCGAACATGTCATCATACCATCTGTGGAATAAGTATTACCTGTACATTCGGTCACACTGCCATCATCAGAACATTCATAACCTGCGGGACATGGTTTACACTCATTACCCGACAGATATTCACCAGATTCACAAACTATCTGTTCACATGCCGTATGATTACCGTTCGGCTTGGTGCCAACCGGACATTCCGAACATTCTGTTGAACCCGCAACGGCATAAGTATTACCTGTACATTCGGTCACAGTGCCATCACCCGGGCACGCATACCCCGCAGGACACGATTCGCACGCCGTATGATTATCCACCGATACCGTACCAACCGGACATTCCGAACATGTCATCATACCATCTGTGGAATAAGTATTACCTGTACATTCGGTCACAGTACCGTCACCCGGGCAGGCATACCCCGCAGGACATTCAACACACTCATTACCCAACAGATATTTACCAGATTCACAAACTATATTTTCACATGCCGTATGGTCACTGTTGGGCTTGGTACCTGTGGCACATTCCGAACATTCTGTTGACCCCGCAACGGCATAAGTATTACCTGTACATTCGGTCACAGTGCCATCACCAGAACACGCAGAACCCGCAGGACATGGTTTACACTCATTACCAAACAGATATTCACCAGATTTACAAACTATCTGTTCACATGCCGTATGACCAACATTCGGCTTGGTACCTGTTGGACATTCCGAACACTCTGTTGAACCCGCAACGGCATAAGTATTACCTGTACATTCGGTCACAGTACCATCACCCGGACACGCATACCCCGCAGAACATGGTTTACATGATGCCTCCGATGCTGTAGTATATATATATTCCCCCTCAAGACATTCTAATTTTACACAACCACCATCTTCGCCTTCGACATACCCATTGCCAGCATCACACACACATCCATACTTATTGTTAATAACCATATTTTCGCCCGGACATTCCGTTTTACACGCATATGGTTTATTGCTGTTAACCCCGTTATTATAAGATCCATCTGGACATGGCGTACAAACCACATCATTAATCCATGTCTGCAATTCATCTGGTGAAACACCTTGATTGGTCGTTGCAAATGATTTTTCAAATTCTGCCACCTTATCTGGCGCAACACCCGTGGCACCCAAACACACCAGTGAATTAGGATCATCAGAATGCCAGGACAGATACCCCCCATCTTGCGAAGAATATTTCAACATCAAATCACCCATATAATTAGTAAAAAACGTTTCGCCATCCTTTGGAATTCCTACATGGCCATAAGCGGCATAATACATACACGTATCTTTACTAGTTTGGTTGAAATCACACGCTTTTTGACATTCCGCAACAGCTGCCGAATCCACCAAGGATAAACAATTATATTCACACTCTGTGGTAGGCATTAGTCCAGAAAGCTTTTCCCCCCCCATCGTAACGGCGGGACATTCCTTGCACAAATACGATGTGTCATCTGAATATGTACCCATCACACAAGAACCACACGCACTATGAACTACATCAAATGTAAAACTATTCAACCCCTGCGAATCTTTAAAATATCCATTAAACGCTTCATAAATATCGTCATAACCAAGATAGCTCAATCCGTACCCCACCGCGCAACTTAAATCATCAATAGATTCCGCATTACACAGATAATCACCCGCATCATTCGAATATTCACAGGATACATTTTTTAATACGCCCCAACCTTCGGTATTATCCTTTATTGTGGTTGTAAATGCACATTTGTTCCCAACCCATTTGGTATCTTGTAATTCTGATAAATAATCAAAGTAAATCAATTCTGGACATGCTTCACATGTATATCCACTACCATCCGAAAATGTCTTATCTGAACACGTCTGACACACATTTGCCATTTTTGTTGCCAAATCAATCGCATGCTGATTGTTATCGGTCAAACCCGTAACATCTGTCGCGGTCGCACCCGTCCCAGCTGCACATGTCAAACCATCAACCGATTCGGCTTTACAGAAATACAAAGCATCTGCATCATCATATTCACAGGATACATTTTTTAACGTGGCATTTCCCAATGTAATCGTTGCCGTAAAGTCACATGAATTTTCATCAGGCGCGATCTTATCAGTCACCGTAACATCGTGATTTCCCCAATTAACAGCCGGGCAATCTGCGGCAAATGCATTTGCCCCAGTTAACACAACAAACAGTGCCACAAAAAGCCTCAGAAATCTGTGCCTTTTTCCCATACTTCCCATCTCTTAGAAATAATGATATAAAAATTCCGCACACCTGTACAAGCAAAAAAAGAAAATCATGTAAAAACCCGCCATACGGCGGGTTTGTCTTGTCTGCACCATGTTTAGAATTTGGCACGCAATTTGAACATACCTGTTTGAGATGTATAATCTTCGTGTAAATCCAAATCATACATTACAGATAATTCAACGCCCTTGTAATTGGCTGTTAACCCAATTCCAAATTCACCACCCAGACGACTCAAGCGTTCACCACCAACCTGATATGATGCGCCACCTGGCATCATAACTGTTGATACGCTTTCATCACTCAACAGGTCATACGTAACCGCCGCATGCAGTGTTGGTTGTAACTGTAATGCCCAATCATTCTGAATCGCAAAGGCATAGTTAACACCCGCCACACCCGTCAAGAAATCTGTATCCATCGCCTTGACATCATGCAAACCATTGTTATAACCGTCCTGTGCGATATGCAGGTAACGTACCCCCATATCTGTTGTGATACCTGTTCCAAACGCATAACCTGTCATAACCTGTGCGCCATACGAATCAACATCGTATGAATTTGACACTGGCACACCAAATACAGTTGTCGCTTCGGTATATTCAGACATGCCGTATGTCAATGTACCGTTCACGAACCATTTGTTTGGCATATACTGGCCATACAGGAACAATGTTTTGCTGTCAATATCTGTATGACGTGCATTTGCATGTACATCAGAACTGTTGATTGCCAACCCACCACCAAGTGTATATTTATTGTCAATCAATGTATCTGCCCCCAATGCCATACCGCGTGTATATCCATGGAATTGGTCTGCATACTTTGACTTATTAAACAATCCCTGAATCCAGAAACCATTTTCTTGACTGCGCACATCGCCACCAGAACGCCCCACTGCCGGCATTGGTGCGGACATACGTCCAGATGCCAATGACAAGACCTGATTCTGAACAGAAGTCGCCGCGGCCTGTGCCACAGGTTTATCTGTTGGGTTCAACTTGGACGTTTCACGTTCCACCAACGCAACATCACCAGAATTCAACGCCTGTTGTGCCGCCAAAGAAACTTGGTGCAACTGAACATTACCGGAATTTGCCAATCCCGACACAACACCCGATGCCTGTTCTGAAAGTCCCGTTTCCTGTGCAATGGATGCAACATCTTTGGTTGTAATCACAATGCCATTTTCTGTAACATCGGCAACTTCGTATATCTTGCCCACAGATATCTGTTCTGCTTTTACGATTGCACCGTTCAAGATATTATAAGTACCTACTGCGCCAACATTGATTGTAAACAACGCGTCATCACCAACGTTTACATCACCAATAAAGTGACCATATCCATTACCACGCTGATTATTCAACACAGACAGTGTTACATTCCCCTGAATATCAATGAAATTCTGACGAATTGTCGTTGTTCCGATATTCAGCTTTGCCCCCTGCGCCAATGTCAAGGTTCCTGTACCGGTCACGCCACCACCCAATGTTGTTTCGCCGCCTGCGATATTCAATGTTCCCAAATTATGAATATCATTCAAGCCACGATATTTTCCAGCATAGTTATCAGTAAATTCATTTATACCTGATAACACCACTGTACCACCAGCGCCATTATAAATCGCACCGCCTTGGCTGCTTGCACCGTTACCACCAAAGGTCACATTATTCAAACGAATTGTCGCATAATTTTCGCCACGATCCCCCAGTCCTTCGTTATAAATCGCGCCACCTTCATTTGCTTCATTTGCAAAGAATTTTGTATCTGTTACATAGGCATGATCAACAACTTCTTGGCTGTTATAGAATGCGGTATAAATCGCACCACCCTTGGTTGCTGCAACATTCTCGCGGAAAGTACTGTTTTTAATATCTAACTTTGCCGCAGAATTGTCACCTTTGTCCGGACTACGCGTTGCAATCGCACCACCAACACCAGCGGATTTATTAGATATAAACATGCCATTATCCAGTACTGCCTGCGCTTCGGAACCAAAGAACAACGCACCTGCACCATCATTAAAGTTTTCAAACTCACCTGTGGTATAATTATTCTCAAACAACAAATTGGTCAATGTTGTATTTTTACCAAAGATACCCAGCGCACCAATATCCGATGCCCAGTTCCCTTCAAATTCAACATTTTCAATATTTGTGGTCAATGCATGTTTGGACACATAAACCGCACCACCTGTCAATGCATGATTTTCAGAAAATTCTGCATATTCATCCGATGCCCCACTGATATCAACCAGATCACCGCGCGCAAAGATTGCACCACCATAGCCATAGTCGCCATCAGCATTTGCAGTTGCATAGTTTTTACTAAAATCGGTACCGCTGATTTTCAACGTCCCATCAGACCAAATGGCACCACCATCACCATTTCCACCAACAATATAGTTGTTTTCAAATTCACCACCGTTAATTGTCAGTGTACCAGTATTATAGATTGCACCACCCTCACTGGCGAAATTGTTTTCAAATTCCGCACCATTAATGGTCATAACACCGCCATGTCCATGTGTATCATGACGACCATCGTTATAAATCGCGCCACCCTGATTTCCGGCCCTGTTACCATCAAAGATACCCGCAACGGTTACACCGCGACCATTACCCGATTCGTTATCGCTATAGAACGTGTTATAAATCGCACCACCGTTATTTTCTGCAAAATTGTTTTCAAAAGTTGCAGCAATATCTAACTTCGCCAAATTAGAGTTAAAGGCCCCATTAGACGTGTTTTGTGCCAAACGTGTACCAATCGCACCACCATTATGTCCAGATTTGTTATTTCTGAATGTTGCTTCAGATATTGATGTAATGGCCGTATCAGATCTGGCCCCCAATGCCAATGCACCGCCCCCTATTGGGTCATTATTTGTTGGGATTTTAACAGTATATTCACCCTTGTCATCTTTGGAATACATTGCTGTATTATCTTCGAATAAACCACCAACAATTTCCAAAGATTTAAATGCAGAAACCGCACCACCATCTTCGGCATGATTATTTTTGAATGTACCGTTGTTAATCTGTAACAAACCGGTTGAATCTTTGGAACCGCCAATCGCACCACCAGATGTCGCGGCATTATCAACAAAGGTAGAATCTGTAATTGTTGTTGTACCAACTGTCCATATTGCGCCACCAAATCCACCATCATGGGTTTCGTTACCTTGGAATATTGCGCCCTTGACTTTCAATTCGCCATTTGCGGCAACATTTATTGCACCACCATCTTTATTACCCTTGATAATATTATCCATAAAGATAACAGAATCCGATTCGGTCAAGTCTAACTCTGCATCTGACCCAACCAGAATACGAGAATTATCTTTTACCAAGAAAGCATCTGCATCAATTTTAGATTTTCCATCAGACGCATTATGAATACCATTCAAGATATTTGCAGGAACCTTATTATTTACTACATTAAGTGTGGTATCAGACAACAACACATTCTTGGCTGTCAGTTTTGTTCCATCCAACGTCAAATCAACATGGTTTGTTGCCAACATACCTGCTGTCTTGGTTGCATCACGTTGCGCAAATAAATACAGCCCATACACCATATTTGGCGCTTCTTGTAAAATCTCTGGTCCCCAACCGTTTTTAGCAAGAATATCCACTACTTCATCATTCCATACAATACCTTTTTCTTTTGCGATATCAATATCGGCATAAGAAACTTCGCCATCTGCCAAATCTGTATTTGCCCAGTTTGATTCACCAGCCTTTCCCGGGGTTTGCCAGTTATAGGCGAATGCTTCATCGTCCTGCAATTCACGCAAAGTCATATTCACAGGTCCAACATAAACATTTGGACGTTCATCTGCCGTGCCAGACAGGTTTACAGAACGACCCACAACATTATAATTTGGGAAATCGTTTCCACGTTTATCCCCCACCACAGAAACACGACCACCAATTGCAGAATTGTTCGCTGTTTCATACCCCAGATTCAGGTCACCAAAAACCCACGCATTTCCGGATGTATTTGGCAAATCTGCCATTGCCGGCATAATCGCCAAAGCTGGCAAAATACTGCAGACTTTCATCAGGTCTGCCAAATGTTTAATATTGGACATGGACATCTCCTTTCTAAGATTAATTCCTAAACTTATTCGTAGCACATAAATTTTAATAATCAATAAATTTTATTAAGTATTAAAAAAGTGCCGCCAAAGAATTTGGCGGTCGGGTGGGTTAAGAAAATCATAAACTAGAATGACCCCGCCAGCCTTTGGACAACGCCTGTTTTATAACTGACAGCCCCCCGACCATGCGGGGTTCACGATATAATAAAAGGCACCGAACGTGCCGCATATCATATCTGCGGATATTGCATGTGCACCGCACACACTAACTAGTTTATGGACTTTCTTAAGGTCCCGAATCCAAATCCCTTTGGGTTCAAAAACAATGATAAATTTATGCAATAAAAAGTCAATAAGTTTTTACAAAAAAAATCCCCATCACGGGGATTTTTTTAGATTTTTTCTACATAATCTATATCTATCTTGGTTTTGAAGATTCCACGATCAACTTCGCCATATAACTTTACGGTATCTGTTGGGGTAATGGTTTGCCCACGCCAATCTTCATCATCAATTTCGACCGTAATGGAACCTGTTGCATC
Source organism: Alphaproteobacteria bacterium (assembly GCA_015062545.1). Taxonomy (GTDB): domain Bacteria; phylum Pseudomonadota; class Alphaproteobacteria; order Rs-D84; family Rs-D84; genus Enterousia. The sequence continues at coordinate 52,337 of SUUL01000003.1, forward strand.
TTCAAACAGATAATTATCATCACCCATACGCTGAACAATATTGCCCTTGACAATTACAGGCACATCGTCACGCATTTCATTAACCTGCTTTACTGTAACGATTGTTTCATTACCACTAACAAAACCTCCCTTGGCATTGGTTGCAACGGATGCAACGGGTGCCCCTTCAAAATCCGCAAATGCCGCACCAAATGTCAAAATACCCGCCAATAATGCAAATGAAATTTTTTTCATCGTACAACTCCTTTTGTTCTTGTTTACAAACAGATTATAACATATCAAGAACACAATGTGTCCAGGAAAAAATGTACGAAAACAAAAGCAAAAAAATCCCCCAAACGGGGGATATTTACTTATTTATCAACAACATCCAAGACTTTTACCTTGAACACAACAGATTTTCCTGCCAGTTCTGGAACGTATTGTTCTGGGAAAGTAATGTTAATATCACGTTCTTCCCCTTCTGCCATACCAACAACCTGTTCTTCAAAACCTGGCACAAACTGACCACTGCCCAACTTCAATGGGAAATTTTCCGCTGTTCCACCTGGGAATTGAACACCATCCAAGTACCCGGCAAAATTAATAACAACTGTATCACCATTTTCTGCGACAACCGTCTTTTCACCACAGCCTGCCAACCCCAATGCCGCACAAATTCCCATAACAGATACTACTTTTTTCATTTTTTCACCCTTTGTTTAAGTTTGTTGTTATTTGTTGTAAACACACCTAAAACCATATTCGCGCATTGTTGCACCTTCGGCTTCGATTCTGTAATCAAAATATGGTGTTGGGCGCATTGCATCAAAAGACGGCCTGTCATATACCATTACGATACTGTCTGCATTACGTCCACAAACACGTTTCATTTCATAATCTGCCACCGCGGATAACACACTGCGCGAATCGCCATCAATATCCATACCATCTGCATTTTGCATCAAGCGCAAGCGCATTTCACGCAAATCAGTATTTCCCAACAGAATCTGCACACGCACCATTGTTCCGCGATATTCCTGCCAACGCGTTTCCATACGTGACGTATTCCAACGATTAGAATTCTGTTCTTTTTCTGCAGCAGTTTTTGGCTTGTACGAATCGATATTTGCATATTGATTGTCCGCCTGCATAAATTCACTGGTACGTTCATTATACAGTGGTGCATCTGCCCCACCCTGTGCAAAATCTTTTTCATTATATGGTGTATCTGCATTATTCAAGCATCCCGCCAACAGCACACTTGACAACAAAACAAACAAAAATGATTTTTTCATTCTTAATCTCTCTTTTTTTTCATTTTAACAAATAAAGACTTTTGATTCAAGTCACGATTTATGGTAAAATTACTTTGATGTCAAATATTGTTCTGGAATCTTTATTAAAACCACTAGAAGAATTCTACAAGCCATCATTTGTAGAAGAAATCGCCATAAATCACGCGGGCCAGGTTTGGATGCGTCTGCATGGTGCGCGCGTTCCGTGGGTTGCATATAACTCGGAAACATTAAGCAAGCAATACTTGGTTGATTTAATTCATACGGTTGCGAACATATACGAACGTCCATTCGACCCGGTGCATGGGATACCTGTGGTTTATGCCACATTACCTGGCAATCACCGTTTTACTGCCATTGCGGGCCCCAACGTTCAGTACGATGAAAACGATTTAACTGGTGGTGTTGCGATGAACATCCGCGGTGGTGGCGCGCACGAAACCAGTTTTGAGAACTATCATCTAAAGCGCGGGCAACAATTATTAAAGGTAAAGCCACGTGAAAATATACGTCCCGATGATCCATACGAACGATTAATGACCGCCATCAATGACGGCAGTCCGATATTAATATCTGGTGCGACCGCCACAGGTAAGACGACATTTTTGAATCACATGTTAACATTAATTGACCCAAACAGTCGTGTCATTACCGTTGAAGATGCACGTGAAATTCGCGTTCCCCAACAAAATCGTGTACATTTTATTTTGTCACGTACAGAACAATCCAATAATTTCAACTATGCGCGCTTGCTGGATTTAGTGGTTCGTATGACCCCAGACGTAATTATTGGTGGTGAAATTTCTACGGATAACGCGGCTGTACTGTGGGAAATGTTAGGTACTGGTCACGACCATTTCTATACAACAATTCACGCAGAAAGTGCCGAAGCAGCCTATGCTGCATTTGCGGACAGAATTTTGCACACCCAACCTGCGTATGACCGTACAGATTTAATGGCAGAAATGCGCAAGAAAATTCGTGTTGTACAATTATCACGCGATGGTTCTTTACGCGCTGTAACCGAAGTAGTTTAATTTAACAAAAAAAGACAGGAGAAAAAAATGGATCCAGAAACAGGCATTGTCACAGATTCCACATACAGACAACCACAAAGCCCAGCTGTAAAAGAAAGTCTAAAAAAATACAGTGAAGAAAAATTGCTAGATGCAGCCGAACGTGAAGAACGCATGCTGAATTCCCCCAGCATATTTGACAAATTTCTAGAAGGAATCGCTGCGATTTCACACAAGATAAAAAACAAAAAAACAACAATTAAAGCACCAGAAAAAGAACGTTAAAAAAACCGCCAAACGGCGGTTTTTTTATTTTGCAAAGAATCTGTTATAAACTTTTTCATTTATTTCCAGTGGGTATTCACGCATCAAGAAGGAATTATAATCATCTTGAACCGCGTTCAAAGAAACGCCCTGTAATTCTTTATTCAGTTCATCCATTTTCTTTGTATCAACCTGTGGCGAAATTGCTTTTTTAACACTTAACACATAGAAAGCATCTTCACCTGGGACAATAGAATTTGTTCCTGCATCACCACGGAACGCCGCCACCAAGACATCTGTTGGTGCACCTTTTGCACGGGAAACTGTTGCCGCCTTGACACCCGCCAATTTCCCATTTTCATTCAAATCCACCAACAATTCATTTGCGCGCAGATATGCCTGTTTTTTCTGTTCTGATTTCTGCCAATCTGAAATCAAAGATTTTTTTACATCTGCAAAATCTGCCACATGCGCTGGGTTAACTTTATCAACACGAACGAACACAAAACCATCTTTGGTTTCAATCATTTCGCTTTCCAGTCCTTCTTCCATATCAAAGATTTTTGCAATCATTGTATCCGTCATCAGTTTATCCACAGGACGACCATCGCGATTAAACGCAGGATAAGTCACATATTTTGCCCCATGTTTTTTTGCGGCATCCTGCATAGATTCCCCTGCGATAATGTCATCTTCGACCTTGACTGCAACCGCATACCCTGCATCATAGCTGTCTGGTTGCATGGTATCTGCGGCAACAAAAACATACGACACAGCACGTGTTTCCGGCACAGTCTTTGGATTTTTCTTGTAAAATTCCGTCAACTGTTCATCAGACGGCGCGGCCACCTTGAAATCAGAATATTTTACAGTTGCATATTCTATTTCACGTTCACCATATCTGGCATCATACGCGGCACGTTTTGCAAATTCTGGCACCGGCACCGGCACAGACATTGCCCCCAACACCATCGAGCGTAAAATTTGATTCCGCAAAACATTCGCAAAGTCCGCTTCTGAATACCCAGAATTGCTTAACAATCTGTCAAATAACAGTGTTGAAAATTCGCCATTTGATTGGAATTCTGGATAGCTGCGAATTTCACGTGCGATTCGTTTATCACTGACCACAAACCCCAAATCATCTGCACGATTTTGCACCATCTGTTCTGTTGCCACACTTTGCAAGATTTGTTGATTAAACGCATCTTGTGCCGCTGCATCAGTATAAATATTACGTTGTTCTTCGCGTGACATTTGGGCCAACTGGCGCGATTTAGCATTATTAAACTGCTGTGCCGATATTTCTGCGCCCCCCACAGTCATCAAATTATTATTACCTGCGACCCCGCCAAAAATCCATTCAGCGACACCCCAACCAACAAAAGAAAACGCCAAAATGCCAATCATAATTTTGGCAACAGGTTTTTCCGAAGCATTTCTTAAATATTCTAGCATTTATTCCCCTTTTGCGTTACCATAGCAAAACGATATAATAAAAATCAACGAAAAAAGGAGATTTTCAATGAAAATTATTGCAGGCAACTGGAAGATGAACGGTACATGTGCAAGTCTGGAATCTGTGGTGCACGATTTATCTTCTGTTGAAACAAATAATAGAATTATTTTGTGCGTACCATATACAATGTTGGGTGTAAAATCTGACAAAATCGCCATTGGTGCCCAAGATGTCAGTGCCCACACCCACGGCGCATATACTGGCGAAGTATCTGCATCAATGGTTGCAGACATGGGCGCAAAGTACACAATTATCGGCCACAGTGAATGTCGTCAATACCATGGCGACACCAACGACACCGTTCGTGCCAAGGCTGAACAAGCATTGGCAAATGGCTTGATTCCAATTATATGTGTTGGCGAAACCATGGATGAAAAGCAAGCTGGCAAAACAATGGAAATTATTGAATCTGGCGTACGTGAATCCATTCCATCAGATGTTAATTCTGACATTATTGTTGCATACGAACCACGTTGGGCGATTGGTGCGGGTCTGACACCAACATCTGACGAGATTGCCGCGGCGCACACGCTGATTGCGAACACATTAACAGATATGGGATTATCGGGTACCCCGGTATTATATGGCGCATCCGTCAAGGGATCAAATGCGGCAGAAATCATGTCCATACCAAACGTAGATGGCGTATTGGTTGGTGGTGCATCCTTGAAAAGTGACGATTTCATACCTATAATAACCAGTGTTAAATAATTATATAGTATTGAAAAAATGGAAAACACAATGAACGAAGACAAAGAAGTAGCCGTGGAATCAGTATCTGTTGAAGATGCCACAACATCGGAAACAGTTTCTGGGGACATAAACCCAGAATTAGAAAGTTTGAATACAAAACTGGCTGAAATGAACGATAAATACCTGCGTATGGCGGCAGAATTGGAAAACACACGCCGCCGTGCGGCATTGGATGCCGAATCGCGCGCCCGCAATCGTGCAATATCTGTTGCAGAAAAGATTTTGCCTGTTATGGATGCAGTTGATGCGGCCTTGAAATTATCCCCAGATGATGCGGGCATAAAATCTATGTCCATGGCATTGGAATCTGCATTTGAACAAATCGGTATCACCCGCATTAAATCTGTGGGCGAACCATTGAACCCGGCGTTGCATAACGCGATTCAGGCGATTGATGCGCCATGCGATGGCGAATCGCGTCCTGCGCCAAACACAATTATTCAAGAAATGCAATGTGGATACATGATGGGTGACACAGTATTACGCACCGCCATGGTTGTGGTCTGTAAATAACCAAAAAATTGTAAAATAACTGCTTCTGTTCCCTGCCCCCTTGTGGGGCGGGTCAGAATTCCCGACAATTTATTGGCGTTGGAATTCTGGGGTGGGGGTAAAAAACAAAGGAAATAAACAGAATTTTTGTGAAAAAATTCTGTCATTCTGAACTTGATTCAGAACCCAGGTATTGCGCGCATGCGCGCACAAATAACAAAGATGTATCACCTAGGTTCTGGGGTCAAGCCCCAGAATGACAATTTTTTTTGTAAAAAAAAATTGTAGTAAGTAATTATGGTAAAAAATATGCTGATATTCCCTGCCCCCTTGTGGGGCGGGTCAGAATTCCCGGCAATTTATTGACGTTGGAATTCTGGGGTGGGGGTAAAAAACAAAGGAAATAAACAGAATTTTTGTGAAAAAATTCTGTCATTCTGAACTTGATTCAGAACCCAGGTATTGCGCGCATGCGCGCACAAATAACAAAGATGTATCACCTAGGTTCTGGGGTCAAGCCCCAGAATGACAATTTTTTTTGTAAAAAAAAATTGTAGTAAGTAATTATGGTAAAAAATATGCTGATATTCCCTGCCCCCTTGTGGGGCGGGTCAGAATTCCCGGCAATTTATTGACGTTGGAATTCTGGGGTGGGGGTATTTCCACAATATTTTGTAAAAACGCGAACAAAAATCGCCCAATCGGGCGACTTTTTATTCATAATTACAATCACTGACCAACGACCAAGAACCACTGGCATCTGTTCCTGTTGTACCCGATGCAACATAGCACGAAGAAATCCCCAGTAAATTCGCAGATGGCGATGTGCTGTCAACTGTGGTGTCACCAACTGTCCACGATGGACAATCAACACATGTGTTCGTTGTATCCATATATTGCCCCGCAGAACACGACATTGCAGCAATCGGTGTCAACGCCAAAGATGCGTACGCAGGTATTGTACCAATTTCATGAAAATCGCCACATGATTCTGCCAAATGCGCACCAGATACATTAAGGCTGACCGTGCCAGTGGGACATGTCGCGTATGCCGCCCCAGATATCATACATGTAAATAAAATTAAATTTTTCTTCATTTGATTATATACCTTGTTATATATTGTTTTATTCCGACAACGGATAAATCATTGCGTTATATTCATCCGACCCGGTATTTTGTATAATATTACCACACCTCATTGCACAATAGCGCATACAGTCACTTTCATTACCCCATTGTGTGGGCGATACAATCCAAGGGGATACATACGGCCCCAACAAGCGACATACGCATACCTTGTTATAATCCATCATAGCTCGTTCTACATTTATTGCCGTAACACCATCATCTGCATACTCACTAACTCCGGCGACACATTCACCAACACCAATAAATCGGACGGTATTGGTTCCGTTGGCGGGGGAACTTACATCGCACTCTGCCGCCCAGTAATCATAGTAGTCCCAGTTGGAAGCCGCCATAGTTTCATTCATCTCTTGTGCTGTACAATTTTGAATTGCATCTGCGCAAACACTAACGGCGGACGCATCACCAAATATCAATATGACAAACAAGAAAAAAGATATAAATTTTCGCATATATTACCCCCCATATCTGTTATTGTGCATAGTAAAAAGCCTTATTTGTTTGGAAAAAACTTGCACGAAAATTACTATTAGTTCTATACGTGTTCGCGCACTGATACGCGCATTTTTGCATACAAGCGGTTTCGGTTGTAAAATACGTACTGGCATCCAGTTGCCGCCATGTTGAATGTATTGGTGATATAATTCTACAATAACATATTTTGTTTCCACCGCCCGATGCATGGGTCAATTTGATTATACTCGCCTGCAAGCCATTTGTAGATGTGGCCGTACTGGGAACGCTATAATTGGTGGTTGCACAAGAAGAAATCCCCTTGATGTCAGTTATGTTACCATTACCATGTCGCCAATTAACGGTCCAATCCACGGCATAATCTGGCGCAGTATATCCAGTTGCGCTACCCAGACCGACAAATTGCCCTATCGCGATGCATTTTTCATACGCGTATGCGCCACCAAACACCCCCACCAATAATAATGATAAAATCAAGCGTTTTAACATAAGACCCTTCCCCCTTTGCAATACAATAACACCAACCACCCGACCGTTTCGACCGAATCGAATTGTGATGCGCATCATATCGCGATGCATGCGTTGTATGCACGGGTTTCAAGTCCCATACCCAATAAAACATGGGCAACATAAATAACACTGTTACTATAGACCACATTCACAATTTATATCAAGTAAAAAATCCCCCCGATTCACACTTTCTGTATTTGTTTTACCCCGCGACACACTTTTATCATCACGCGCCCGGCCCCCGCGGGAATGACAAGAATCACAGATTCTTGTAAAAATATTGGCAGAGAACCCCTGCCCCCTTGTGGGGCGGGTCAGAATTCCCGGCAATTTATTGGCGTTGGAATTCTGGGGTGGGGGTAAAAAACAAAGGAAATAAACAGAATTTTTGTGAAAAAATTCTGTCATTCTGAACTTGATTCAGAACCCAGGTAATGCGCGCACAAATAACAAAGGATTAATTGTACCTAGGTTCTGGGGTCAAGCCCCAGAATGACAATTTTTTTGTAAAAAAATTGTAGTAAGTAATTCTTGTGAAAAAATATTCTGATATTCCCTGCCCCCTTGTGGGGCAGGAAACATCAGAATAAAAAACATAAAAAATCGCCCGATTGGGCGATTTTAATCTTAGAATCCGAAAACCATACGTTGTTTAGATTGACGTTTCTTTTCGTTACGAACGGCTTCTTCTTTCAAACGTTTGCGTCTTGTGGTTGGTTTTTCATAACGCTGACGTTCTTTCATTTCGCGGTACAGACCTTCTTTCTGTGACTTACGTTTTGCAACGCGCAGTGCCTGTTCAACGTTGTTATCACGAACCAGAACTTTAACCATTTGTATTCACCCCCTTTAACGCATTTTAATTGTTTTACTTAAAAAGGGGACATTCATCCCCCTTTCATTTGTTTTGGTGGAGCTGATCAGGCTCGAACTGACGACCCCCTGCTTGCAAAGCAGGTGCTCTACCAACTGAGCTACAACCCCAAAACTTTGCACTTTCTATTTGAAAGCGAACTAATTTTATACATTATGAAACCAAATGTCAACAGAAAATTACTCACACATCCAACTTTAGTTAAAAATATTGACAAATTACAAATAATGTCTATACTTAACAAAAGAGACGTAACATGAAGTACGCTAAACGCCCTTTTATTATAATTGTATCTGGACCAAACGGTGCAGGTAAAACTACATTTTATAACCAACTGATATCTGAAAACATATATCTATCAGATGCTGTTTTCTTAAACTATGATAATGAAATCGCGGCAACCAAGCAATTACCAGAAATATCCCAACAATATCAGGATATTAAACAAGCACAACAAGATTACCTTCTTAAATCAAAACCTATCGCGACAACAACAACTATATTACCATTTGTATACAAACCAACCACTGTTTTATCTGCAAAATTAAACAAATTCACAGAACAAATACATTGTTTGAATTTTTCAGCCGCTAAACTGGCATCGAAAAATATGCGCAAAAAAATCAAAGATGCATTTGCAGATACAAAAAATATTGTTTTTGAAACAACCAGTACTGCAAACCGCATAAAAAAAACCGCTACAAAACATGGCTATGACATATACGGATGTCACATTTGCGTTACGGAACCAGAATTAAGCGTATCACGCGTACAACAACGCGTCAAAAAAGGTGGACACGATATACCAAAAGAAACAATATATCAACGCTATGCAGAAAACATCCGAACATTATCCAAAGTTATGGCAACAGAAACATCTGCCATTGTCATAGACAATTCTAATAAAAAACCATTTACACCAATATTTGGCTTATCCCAAGGATATATCATAGATATTTCAGATTGCCCAGAATACTTACAAAATACATATAAAAATTTATTGAAAAAATATAAACAAAAGTCAGTAAGAGAAATCATTAGTCTGGAAGACGATATTGATATCAAATCATTAACCACCGCACAACGTAAGACATTAACACAAATCATACTGCTGAACATGCTGGACAAAATTAAGTTTCAAAAATAAATTAGTCTGGACATAATTCTACCTGTTTCATATAATACAACCACTATGACAAAGAAAATATCTAATAAAATAAAATCCCTGATTCAGGGCGACAAATCAAACGGCCGCATCAAATGGTCATTATACGGACGTGTATGGCGCGAAGTTGGCGCACCATTCTGGAAATGGCTGGTGGCGGGTATCATATTCACCATTCTGGCCGCCGGGGCCGAAGCATACACCATAACACTGGTACAACAGGTTGTGGACAAAGCCTTTATACAAAAGAGCATGCAGGCAATTTATTTCCTGGGGGGTCAGGTTATTGTCGCATTTGGGTTAAAAGGTGCATTTACGTATGCCAAATCATTAATCATGTCCAAGGGCGGCTTAAAGGCCAGCGCACGCCTGCAAAACAAAATCTATCATCACATGACTCACATGAACATTGCGCGTTTCTATGATGATGGCATTGGTAAAAATTTGAATTATTTTACGGTTCAATCCACCGCGGTATTAAATCTGGTAACAAACAATGTTATCAAGGTTGTTCAGAATGTCGCCACATTGGCAATGACATTGGGGTTGATGGTATATTACGCACCACAAATGTGCGCTGTCTTATTATTCTTGGCCCCCGCGATTATGATACCGATGGTATTGATTATGCGTAAACGCCGCAAATTATCGCGCCAGTCGTTCGGCATCGCGAACAGCGTTTCCCAACAAATCAACCAAACATTACACGGCATAAAAACAATCCAGGCCTTTGCATCCCAAGAACGCGAACAAAAGAAATTTGCCCACGTGTTAAACGCATCTATTAACAACGCATACAAAAGCACCCAGGCAAATGCCCTGCGTTCCCCATTGATGGAATTTATGATTTCCATTGGGCTGTGTATTGCAATGATTATGGGCGGTCACTTTATTGCAAATGACATTATTACAACTGGTGACTTTACCGCATTCTTGTTGGCGCTGACCGCCGCGTATAAACCTGCCAAAAGTATTACCAGCACAGGTGACACAATTCAGCATGGCTTGTTGGCGGCAGAAATCTTGTTTGAATTTCTGGACAGCAAACCTGACATCACCGATGCCCCAGATGCACGCGAATTAAACGCCAAGAAAATGTCCATTGGATTTCACAAAGTATCATTTGGATATAACAAAGAAGAATTGGTATTAAAAGATATAAACTTGCACGTCCCCGCCGGCAAGGTATGTGCCTTGGTTGGCCCATCTGGCGGTGGAAAAACAACCTTGTTTAATTTGTTGGAACGTTTTTATGATCCACAATCTGGGAAAGTCACAATTAACAAAACCGACATCAAAAAATACACACTAAAATCACTGCGCGAAAACATTGCCGAAGTGTCACAATCTGTATTCTTGTTTAATGGCACAATCGAAGACAACATTAAATACGGCAATCCAAATGCCACACATGAAATGGTGGTTGCGGCGGCCCAGGCGGCAAACGCAGACACGTTTATCAACGAATTCCCAGATGGATACAATTCCCCTGTGGGCGAAGGTGGCAATCTGTTATCTGGCGGTCAACGTCAACGTATTGCGATTGCACGCGCAATATTAAAAGATGCCCCTATCCTGCTGTTGGACGAAGCAACATCTGCACTGGACACACAAAGCGAGAAGTTAATCCAAGCAGCCCTGAATGACCTGATGCGTGGTCGGACAACATTTGTAATTGCACACCGCCTGTCCACAATCTTGGATGCAGATATTATTTGCGTAATCAAAGACGGCGAAATTGTTGAAATGGGAACAGATGCCGAACTGTGTAAATTGGATGGCGAATACAAAAAATTGCGCGACATCCAATTCAAAAGCACACCTAAAAAGAAAACAACCCGCAAGACAAAATAAAAAAATCCCGCGAACGCGGGATTTTTTTACATTGAATTTTTGTGCTGCAGAAACATACGCAAATTATTGGTTTTGAATATTGATGGCTTAATTTTCCGTTGCAACAACACACGTGCAATATCATGATTCAAGCGCACAGAATCCGCAAAACTTAAATCATTGTAAAAATCGCGCAACGCACTATCACGTACCATCACCCCACTATGAATAACAACCAATGGTTCTCGCGATAAATCAACATAGCGCTTACCACCCAATTTATACGAACAAGCCGCCTCTATATTAAAAATAGGTTCCGCGTCATTAGTTTTATATACTTTTATCACATCACCCGGTTTGAACAATGCTACTGTATTATAACAAACCCGATTATACAACTTGCCATCAGGGCCACGCACAATCAAGCTTTGTGTCAACGGACGTAAACGCACATCATCCGTAATTTCCGTCTTGTTTTCTACCACAATATGTTTTTCCATAACATCACCTTTCTGTATATAGGTATAGAAACATAAAACCACCATATATGCAAGAAAAAAGAACGGTCCCGATACCGCAGTGTACATGACGTACATAAGGTGTCGGGACCCCACAGATAAATTATTAAACGATTATCGGAAATTAAAGATAATGATTTAGATGCGGAACGGTCCCGATACCGCAGTGTACATGACGTACATAAGGTGTCGGGACCGTCCACAGATAAATTATTAGATTTAATTTACCCCAACATCTTGGCAACTTCATCTGCTAAATTATCTTCACGTTTCTGGATACCTTCACCCAAAACGAAGAATGCATAACCTGCCAATTTACCACCGGCGGCTGCAATAACGTCTTTAACGGACTGTGATGGATCCATAACGAATGGTTGTTCTTCCAGAACGGATTCGCCATAGTATTTTTTAATACGGCCTTCTACCATCTTTTCTACGATATTTTCTGGCTTACCTGCTGTTGCACCCGATTCAATGAACACTTTCTTTTCGCGTTCAACCGCAACTGGATCAACATCGGCAACCGTCATAAATTCAGGTTTAGATGCAGCAACGTGCATTGCAATCTTGGAACCGATTTCATCAATTTTTTCATCTGTTCCGTTAATTGCAACCGCAACACCAATCTGTCCCATACCTGGAACCAACGCATTGTGAATATATGTAAAGATTTTGTCACCATTTACACTTGCGATACGGCGCAAGTTCATATTTTCACCAATCGTGGAAATAGTTGCTGCAACATCATCTTTCACTGCTTCCATTGTTGCATCAAAATCACCTTTCAATTCCAATGCCTTGGCCGCAACATCTACAACCAATTTCTGGAACTTTTCATTTTTCGCAACAAAGTCTGTTTCAGCATTAACTTCAACAACACAGCCCAAGTTACCATTTTTAACAACTGTGACCAAACCTGATGCCGCCACACGCCCCGCCTTGGATGCCGCCTTGACAATACCTTTTTGACGCAACCAATCCGCAGCAGCCTGAATATCGCCATCGTTTTCCATCAAGGCTTTCTTGCAATCCATCATACCTGCAGCTGTTTTTTCGCGCAGTTCTTGAATTAATTTCGCTGTAATTTCTGCCATTATAAATCCCCTTTTCTTGTAAAGAAATCTGTTTGCGCGGGGTTACCCCCGCGCGTTCAATAAAATCAGATATTATTTATCTGCTTTATCTGCCAATTTGCTGCGGCGTTCTGCACGAGCCTCGGATGTTTTGGATTTTACTTTCGCTTCTTTTTCTTTGATTTCATCTTCCAATTCATCTGCTGCATCTGCGCGCATATCAGATTCTACTTTTTTACCTGCTGCGCCACCCAAACGTTTTTCAATACCAGACAGAATCGCATCTACGAACAAATCACAGTACAACTGTGTTGCGCGTGCGGCATCATCATTACCTGGAACTGGGTAATCAACCATTTCTGGGTTTGCATTTGTATCGCAAATTGCGATTGTTGGAATATCCAAGTTTTTCGCTTCACGAACTGCATTAATTTCACGTGGCACGTCAATAACGACCATCGCCTGTGGAACGCCATGCATTTCCAAGATACCGCCAAAAATATCACGCAGTTTTTCAACTTCTTTTGTCATAACGCCGACTTCTTTCTTGGTCAAGCCCAATTTTTCAGCGTTTTCAATATCTGCTTCCATCTTTTTCAAGCGGCGAATAGACTGAGATACTGTTGTCCAGTTTGTCAGCATACCACCCAACCAACGGTTGTTAACATAGTACTGACCGCAACGTTCAGCTGCATCTTTAACAATATCTTTTGCCTGATGTTTTGTTGCAACAAACAATACCTTGCCACCTGCTGCTGCGATTGCTTCTAATGCAACCAACGAACGGTGCAACAATGGTGCAGTTTTATTCAAGTTAATGATATGAATTTTATCTTTAACGCCATAAACATATGGTGTCATCAATGGATTCCAGCGACGTGTATGGTGACCAAAATGCACACCAGCTTCCATCAACTGTTTCATTGTAAATGTTGGCAATGCCATGATTTTATCCTTTTTTGTGTTGTTATCCTCGCCGTCTGCGAACACCCAAATTATGCAATTTGGACACAAATTTTGCAGAACGGTTGTGTTCTTCGCACAATGTGCGTAGCCCGATAATAGCCAAAACATACAAAAAAATCAAGTAAAATTATAAAAAAATCAAAAAAATATTCCATCCCAAAAACACTCAACAACCATTGACAAAACACGCTCTTTGTACTATATTAATAGTGTGTGGGTGTGCCCACGAAGAATTGGAGGTTTCATGACGTTGTCACGTAACATTTTGGTTGGTCTTTTATCAGGTGCAATTTCTTGCGCCCCTGCTTTGGCGAACCATTGCGACAGCGAAATGTACCGCCGTTATAATCCAGATAAATGCAGCACCCCAACAGAATCCGATTCCGGTCTGTCTTTCGCCACCTCTGCAGCAATCGCGGGCGGCGCTGCGGCATTGGTCGGCGGGGCAATCGCATTGTTTGGCGCATCGTCTTCTGGCGGCGATTCTGCCACACCAGAAACACACCCTAATAACCAACTGCCCACATTAAACACAACTTCAATGGTTGGTGGGGACATAGATTCTGTAACATTATCATCTGTGACAAATACCGCACAATATACCCGCAATGCATCCCAATATGATGAAATTCGTGTTGCGTATTCATTGGCACGTGGATATACCGGAAAAGACTCTACAGTTGCCGTATTTGATTCTGGTGCAGACTCTTGGCATGGCGGCCATGTTGCATCATTGGCATCCGGATATATTGCCCCAGATGCAACGGTAAAATCATACACGGTATCCGACAGATATGGTGAATTCTATACTTATGAACGTATTGCAAATGTAATATCATCTGCAACCGATGCACATGTTTATAACTTCAGTTGGTCTGCAGACACGTATGCCACCCAGGTAAGATCACGCGCCCACTTGGAACGTATTACAGACAAATCATTTATTGACGCATTATCATACGCCGCCACCACCCAAGATGCCATATTTGTATGGGCAGCGGGCAACGATTACGCCTCGCAATCCAGCGCATTCTCTGCAATTCCATTATACGTTCCCGAAGTAAGCGGTAATTTTGTAAATGTTGTTGCATGGGACAACGAAACGCAACAGTTGGCAGACTTCAGTAATGCATGTGGTATTACCAAGAACTTTTGTATAACCGCACCCGGCACCAATATCACCACAGAATATATGCCTGGCGAAATCAGTGGCACCAGTTTTGCCGCCCCAATCGTATCTGCGGCAATAACTGTAATCCGCGAAGCATTTCCATACATGAAGTCATCTGAAATCACATCACTGCTGTTTGCCACGGCACGCGATCTGGGGGCAACCGGCGTGGATGCAATTTATGGACATGGTATGTTGGATTTGGAACGCGCAACACGTCCTGTGGGAACGGCACTGGTACCGTTAACAGAAACAAAAACAGTTGCCCTGAATACCGCACGTGTCAGTGCATCTATCGGCAATCAAATCAAATCTAAAAACATCAAGTTCGCTTTTGTTGACAGTTTTGGTCGCGCATTTGAAACAAACATGAACGATAACATTTCTATCAAGAATCGTGGCATTGGCTATGAACGTTTACGCGAAAACATGGTTAACAGTTTCAAAATTGGCAACATTGAATTTGGATTGAAAGAAAACGACCTGATGATGGGTGACGGATTCCTGCAAACAGATTCCAAAAATTTAATCAGCTTTATCGGCTTTAACAACGACAAGACGATTGGCAACACCACACTGTTTCAACGCACAACATTGGGCATATCCAATCCAAGTCCATCAAACGAATCAATGATAAGTGGCTTTTCAAACATATATACCGCATCTGTATCTGTGGGCGCGAAATATGGAAATTGGACATTATCGGTTGGCACCCCCGACACAATTATTGGCGGCAACATGTACCTGCACGTACCGACCGGACGTGACATTAACGGCACATACACATACCAATCCCACACAATCGACATGGCATCCCGTCCATCGGTTGAATATTCTGTATCATATCGCTTTATGACAGCGGGCATTGTGGACAACCCGTATGGCACAGATGAATTTTATATGTTGGCCAAAGGAAAATTTATTTTCTAATGAACACAACGCAAAAAATCCTTGCAATTTAGTGTTATACCTGCTCAAATTCAATACACAAAACAAACAAAAAGGAAAGCGATATGGCAGGCAGCATAAATAAAGTTATATTGGTTGGTAACATCGGTCAAGAACCCCAGGTTCGCACCATGGGCAGCGGTCAAAAAGTGGTCAGTTTTTCCCTGGCAACATCTGATCGTTGGCGCGATCGTACAACCGGTGAACAGAAAGAACAAACAGAATGGCATCGTGTTGTAATCTTTAATTCCAATCTGGTCGAAGTTGCAGAACGCATGTTACAAAAAGGAACAAAACTATATATCGAAGGCTCCTTGCGTACACGCAAATGGCAAAATCAAAGTGGCGCAGACGTTTTCACAACCGAAGTTGTTCTGAATCAATTCGCAGGTCAAATGGTTATTTTAAGTGGCGCAAAGTCAATGGACGGTGCCGGCAGTGAATATGCCGCGGCATCCGCACCGGCATCTGCCCCACGCGAAGAAATATCTGTATCTGATATTGGTGACGATATTCCATTCTAAAAAAAACGCCCGTTTGGGCGTTTTTTTTACATTTTTATGCAGCCTTTTTTGCTTCCCTTAAAATCTCCACAGGTGGTTTTTTACCATCTACCACATCTGCATCAATAACAATTTCTGCCAAATCTTCTTTATCCGGGGCATCAAACATTGGTTGCATCAATACACGTTCCAAGATACTGCGTAAACCACGCGCACCGGTCTTACGTGCCACCGCCATCTTCGCAATCGCACGTAATCCATCTTCGGTGATATTTAATTTCACATTATCCATTTCTAACATAGCTGCAAATTGCTTTACCACCGCGTTTTTTGGTTCAGTTAAAATCTTGACCAATGCATCTTCATCCAATTCCTGCAAGGTTGTTATAACAGGCAAACGACCGATTAATTCCGGAATAATACCAAATTTAACCAAATCCCCTGGCTCAACATCTTTCAAGAAATTTTTATTTTTACGTTCTTCGGCTGATTCCACATGCGCCCCAAAACCGATACCACGTCTCTCGCATGTACGATTACCTATAATTTTATTCAAACCATCAAACGCACCACCACAAATGAATAAAATCTTGCTGGTATCCAACTGAACGGTGGCTTCACCCGGGTGTTTACGCCCTGCCCCACCGGCGGGGACATTTGCGATTGTACCTTCGATTAACTTCAACAGTGCCTGTTGAACCCCTTCGCCGGACACATCGCGTGTCAAAGACGGGTTTTCAGATTTACGTGAAATCTTGTCAATTTCGTCAATATAGATAATACCACGACTGGCACGTTCCACATCAAAGTTCGCATTTTGCAACAAGCGCGTTAAAACACTTTCCACGTCATCACCAACATAGCCAGCCTCGGTCAATGTGGTGGCATCTGCGATTGCAAATGGCACATCCAAAATACGCGCCAAGGTCTGTGCAAACAATGTTTTTCCAGTACCCGTTGAACCAATCAACAACACATTAGATTTCTGAATTTCTACATTTGTTGTTGCCGCCACCGTATGACGCTTAAAGTGATTATAAACCGCCACCGCCAATGTACGTTTTGCTGTATCCTGCCCGATGATATAATCGTTCAGATAAGCATATATTTGTGATGGGGTTGGTAACTTTGCGGCATCTTTGCTGATTTCACGACGATTATCATCTGCCATAATATCATTACACAGATTGATACATTCATCGCAAATGCAAACATTACGACCACTGACCAATTTTTTTACTTCATAAACAGCCTTGCCACAAAAGCTGCAAAACTGCTGATTATTTTCTGTTTTTGGTGTTTTTTCGTCACTCATATCTGTTTCCCCATACAAACTATGAATTTATTTACGTTCCAAAATTCCATCAATCAGACCGAAATCTTTGGCCTCTGGCGGGCACATCCAGTTATCACGTTCCATTGCCTCGAACAGTTCTTTTTCTTTTTTACCTGTAAATTCAGCCATTTGCTTGATTAACGTTTGCTTGGTACGTTGCATTTTCTTGACCCGGATTTCCACATCTGTCACCTGACCTTGAAAACCGCCCAGTGGTTGATGAATCATAATACTGGTATTTGGCAAAGCAAATCGTTTTCCCTTTTCACCTGCCGCCAACAATACCGACCCCATTGATGCAACCAGTCCCATACCAATTGTTGAAACAGGTGCCTTGATATATTGCATTGTATCCATAATCGCCCACCCTGCGGACACATCGCCCCCTGGGCTGTTAATATACATTGAAATTTCTGCGTTTGGATTTTCAGATTCCAAGAACAACAACTGTGCCACAATACTGTTTGCCATTGCGGGTTCTATTTCCCCGCCAACCATAATAATACGATCCCGCAGCAGACGTGAATATATGTCAAACGACCGTTCACCCCGTGGGGATTCTTCTATAACCATTGGTATCAGTGCCATAATACAAATCCTTTTACTATCTGTGAAATTATACCATATAAAAACCCGATTCGCGAATTTATGATATATATAGGCAAAAAACACAAAAATGCAAGTTCAGATATTACAAAACAAAAAGCCCACCAACCGGCGGGCTTTTATCTTAATCACAGGATTTTATTTCTCCAACGCTTCGTTGATTTTTGCAGCTGGGATAGCACCTGGGAATGCTTCTTCACCGATAATCAAGAATGGTGTACCTGTAACTTCGAAACGATTTGCCAAGTCACGTACATTTGTCAATTCACGTGCAACAACATCGCTCTTCATATCTTCTGCCAACTTTGCAGTATCCAAACCGGCTTCTTCTGCGAACTTCATCAAGTTCTTTTCAATCGCAGCTGCCAATTTTTCTTGGTCATCAATCTTTTCAGATGGACGATATTCACGTGTCATGACCAAATCAACAAATTTTGCAGCTTTGTCATTACCCTGCATTTTTGCAGCAATCATTGCACGTGCTGGGCCATCAGACATCACGCCATGGATAGAGAAGTTTTTGATAACAACGCGCACATCGTCACGTTCTGACAAAACCCTGTCCAATTCACCATGAACACGGCGGCAATAGCCACAAGATGCAGCTGTCCAAACATAGATTGTCTTTTCAGCTTCTGGATTACCTAAAATCGGTGCATCACCAATCATTTTCTTTGCATTATTGCGAACATATTTGCGAATCGCAGCATTCTTTTCTGCGTTCTGCTGTTCCTGCATTGCTTCAACCATTTCTTGAATAATTGCAGGATTTACATTCGTCAAATAATATGGTGTGTATAAACGGCATACAGTGCCCGCCATTAACAACACAGCAACCAATTTGACTGCTTTCTTTAACAGTACCGCACCTTTAGATGGTTTTTTCGCATCAGTCTTTACCAATGCACCGCCAAACATATACAATGCAATACCCAGTACCAATACCAAGATTGTCCAAGTCATGTTTTTTCTCCTTTTATGTTGAACATGCTTACCATAGCAAATTTTCATAAAAGCGCAAGGAATAAATCTATCTAAATTACATAAAATTTAACATCTGTCGTGTTGGTGGCATTTGCCCACCCTGTTGCGCACAAACATTTTCCAAAAAGCGCAATGTCACATTCAATCCCAAAGGTAATTTGTATAATTTATTTATATACGGTGCTGCACACGCATCACATACTGCCCGCCCCGTTCGTGGCGATAAAAAGTTCAAAGCATCCGTCACACCACACCCAGAACAATGCGACAAATCCAACGCATACCCCAACGCACGCAACAATCCAACTTCCCACATCAGATACACATCGTTCTTATTATCTCCAACCAATCCAATCAACATATCTAATGTTTCTTGATACAGTTGTTGATACGCTTCGCGCTCTGGTAACAAACACACCAATAATTCAAATGCAGAATTCATATACATCAAAGATTTTGAATTCATCATCAAGCCGGCAGATAAATTCTTCTCACTTTCCCAGTGAAAAGTTCCCAACTGTGAATCCAATCGCGCATTCCATGTAACACCACCCACTTGTCCAATCAAAGGCTTGTTTTTCTTGGCAATGATTGCGCCACGCAACACCCCCGCCATCATCCCGTAATCGCGTGAAAAGATATACGCCAATGCATCACGTTCATTCAGCGGACGCAGGCTTACCAAAATCCCAACAGATTCCAACTTCATACAAATTATTATTCCGCAAAAAACACATCAAATCAAGAACCGCCCACATTGGGGCGGTAAAAACTTTATATTCCCAAGCGATGCGTCAACTTCATCATAAATATCGATTCGTTTCCAAAGTCATCTGTATGATTTGGATTTACGCGATATATAAATCCAAATGCACCATCTGTAAATTCACCAAATTTATGACGATACGTTCCTGACAAGCGAACTTCACGTTTATCAGATACCAACCCCAGATTTGCGATATGCGTATCAACAACACTTAATTCATATCCACCATTTGCATTTTCAATAACATCATAATCTGCATACGCATACTGTAAAGCACCATCTGTAATCGCCAACGGTTGTGCGACACTAAATTCAAAGTCACCAACATTTGCCCCAAACGCAAATGCATTTGAATCAATATCAGACATCCCCAAAACCAATCCCCCTGTTGCATCTGCCATTGTATGTGCGAATGTTGCACGCGCGGTAAAATCAATCAAATCATTTACACGATATTGCGCCAACGCATCAACATAAGTCGTATTTCCATTTCCCAGATTTAACAAGCCATCTGTATATGCACCCAACAAAGTATTTGTTTCATGCGCCGCACCAACCGTTGCACTGAATGCAAATTTACCATTTTTCCATTCAGTATATGTCTGTGCCCCCTGCATCAAGCCCAATTTTGCAGGCATATATTGTGCAGAAATTGTTGGATCATTTTCCAACAGCCCTTCATCTGTAATTGCACCTGAAAACACACGCGCCCCAAACGCCCATTTACCATTTTTGTATTCTACATCTGACACCACCGCATTTGACACCAATCCCAACACTGGATTTGCCATACCATCAAATCTGGATGCACCATCTGTCAAGTAACGTTGATAAGATGCGCCAAAATTCCACCCACCAGCTGCATAGTCCAAAGACAAACTGTCCAATCCATTCAAGTTATCATTATATGCGCGTTCCGACATAGACATTGAAAAGTTCATATTTCCAACTTGTGTTTTGTTTACACTGTCATGACGTGTTTTCATTTCACCCAACACATCGCCCATATACAGTCCCCGCTGGTCATTCACCCCCAGCGCAAAGTTATTTTCCCACACACGTGGCAAAGAAACACCACCATCTACACTTTGCAACACATCATAGAAATCTGCCTTGATTGTTGCCCCGCGCAAATTCAACACAGACGAAGGCTTGAAATTAGTTATTTTTGCCGCACGCCAATATGCATTTCCCTTGTCTTGTGATACGATGTTATTACCATCATAGACGTATATTTTATGATCTGGACTCATTGCGCGTTCTAAATTAATCAATCCGTATCCATACACCCCTGCAAAAGCCTGTAAATAATCTTTTGATGACAATGTATCTTCATATAAATTTGAAGGCAACGCATACATTTTTTTCAAATATGCCGCCAAAGTATCTTCTGTAAACGCATTTCCAGATGCATCTGTCCCCAACAGATACCCATCCGCCGTCAACGCCATCAGATAATATATGTATTTATTAGACATATATGGAAAAGCAGCTTTCAGTGATGCCACCGCACCCGCTGCAGATGCCGTTGCCATTTCTGCGGTTGCACCCGCCGCAGAAAAACACCACGGATCAATACCATTCAGCCCCACCCCTGCGATACCACATTTACGCGATGTAATGATATCACCATTTTCATCCTGCCATGTTGACAGTGTCAAACGTCCATAATCTGCCTTGACCCCGTTTCCATATTGTGCAATGGTTTCCGCCGACACAATACCACTGGCCCCCAGATTAGAATGCATCACCCCAACCACTGTCATAAAGTTATAATCCATATAAGCATCATAGATAACCGGCGCATAGTTTTCAAAAGTCGCATCTAAAACACCTGTTCCGGCCCCATACTTAAATTCCCCAGCAGGCATCACAACAAACGCACTTGCGTTACCACTGCGGAACAATGCATCAGCATATTCCCCTTGTGTCTTGCTGTCACCAGTGGAAACTTTATCATAAGCTTTGTTAATTTCTTCTATAAATACCGCAGTATTTGTTGCCTGACTGTTTTGTAACTTAAACGGCATGGTTGACACAGTTTCATACAAAGCCCCCCGTGATGGTGCAATCACAGACGTATTTGCAACAACATTACTGACCCCACGCGCATCATACATCGCCTCAAAATTCTTGTAATCTATATCTTGCAATTCCTTTTGCACAAAGAAATTATTATCTTTATCCATGGTATATACAGCATCAACCGTATTACCACCTGTGGTATTCAAATAATAATATCCATCTGTTCCGACATACATTGCAATATCAGATACATCTGTACAGTTATCATCTGCATCACACACCTGGCAATTATCGCCGACACATTTTCCCACAAACATATTACTTTGTGCATTGACATAATACTTGGTACCTGCAACTTCAATCACAGGGCGTTCTGATGGTTCTTCATCCTTGGCCGCCAGCAAAGTATATGTAATATCACCAATGGTGATCGTGTCGCCAACCTCTACAATATTTTCATTGCCACCCGTGGCTACATCAGTTAATTTCGCGACAACGGCACCATCGGTTGGATTTTCAACACTAACCCACGCCTGACCGTTTCCTGTTCTGTAAATTCCCAATCGACCATTTGGCACAAACCCATATAAATCACCATAGGCACGTTCTGTCCCTTCCCAACCGGCGACAATTTTTGCAAGTGCGGTCTGATAATTTGTGGCAAAAGGGTTCATTGCGGTACCAGATCCAGAAAAATCAAAATTACCGATAACTTCTGCCCCCAAAACACTGCCCTGTGGATTGTTATAATTTGCAAATTTATCAACATAGAATACCTGGGCATTGGCATCGGCACTGTCTGAATAAGAAACCCCAACATTACCATTTGCCACATTATTATTACGATTCAACGACCCATACGGATTTACCCCATTTGCGGTCACCAACCCCACCATCACAGGCTGTCCCCCACCTGCAGTGTTTGCAACTTCGACTGGATTTCTGGTTTCTGTGTTACGAAAAATACTTTTCCCCGTATATAAATTTGCAAATGCAGAATACCCATGCATCATCAACAGATAGTTCTGCATCGGGATGTTTATACCATCTTTGACAGAGAAACCATCGACCATATAATTATTGTCTGGCTGTTCATTTGGTCTGAAATAGTTAAAATCCCATTCACGCAAACCACCCACCGATGGATTCCACCCTAATAAATTTTTTTGGTACACGGCATCACTGGTCGTGATTTTACCATCATCTGTCAGATATGCCGGACTGTACGGCACCGCGAACAAAGCATTTCCAGAAACAGTTGTACCATCATTTGGATTATTATCAGGTCTGTTCCCCGAAGAAGAAGAATTTTCATTATCATTACCTGGATCAAAAACATCTGTCAACAATAATAATCCACCTACAACAACGGCGGCCCCTGCCGCCGCTAAACTAATGCTTTGGGCAGACGACAGTCCGCTGAACAATCCGCCACCACCTTTGGTTTTTGTTTTATTATTATATTGCTTGATTTGATAGTCACACCTTGATGCATCTGCGCCATACATCTGCAAGATTTGCGCCGCACGCACATCATTATTCATCAACGCCGTACAAACAATAGAAACACCTGTGGAATCAACGAAATTTATATTTGCCCCACTATTAACCAAGCTTTGCACCTGTTGAACATCGGCATTTTTTGCCGCCGCCAACAACTGTGCCGCCATCATAAATTCACTGGATGCAGCAGATGCCACCATTGGTGCAAAAAACAACGCAAAAACAAAAAGTCTGATAAATTTCATTTATATTCTCTCTTTACAAACAAATCTTATCATAAGATTGTTTTACCTGTCCAGATAAAAAAATAAAAAAATCGGCTTGTCATACGACAAACCGACCAAGACATACAGTAAACATTATCTTACACGATACACGCGCTTTACTTTGACATATCCATACGCACAATCTGCCGCCTTTTGAACACGTTTCAAAGTATCTGCCACAATCATATTATTGTTAATTGTATTATTAACTGTGACATTATTATTGTTACCTACAACAATTACACCATTGTTCACAGAATTTTCCTTCAAAGACACATTCACATTTTGTGGTTCCGTAACAGGCGCAACAACAATTTGCCCATTATTCTGTGAATCATCCAAAGTCACATTTATTTTTACCGCTGGCTGTGGCTTTGGCTGTGGCTGTGGCTTTGGCTGAGGTTTTGGCTGTGGCTTTGGCTGAGGTTTTGGCTGTGGCTTCGGCTGTGGTTTTGGCTGTGGTTTTGGTTGTGGTTTTGGTTTTCTGACACAACGTTTTCCTTGTTCACACTTTTTCAACTTGGAACGTGTATCATCCAATTTCTCGTTCAACACATCCACAGAATCTTTCAAAACACGGATAGTATCACTTTTTGCACGATTATCTTTTACCAATCCCTGATTTACATTCAACAAGCTGTCCACACGGCCTGCCACATTATTAAACTTTAGCAATTCTTTACGATACATATCACTATTATCTTGTTCTGCCTCTTTCTGTTTACATTGTTGCAAACCAAACAGGGCCAACAAAGTCGCGGCAACCCCTGCCCCAACATGAACAATCCACCATTTTTTAGTTCCTCTGGTCATTTTCAATCCTTTGTTTAATTATATCTCGTAACAACAATATAGACAAAGTTTGTGTTTTTGTCAAGCCGCAGGTTTGAAAAATTATTTTTTCTCTTTGCGCTGCAACGTATTTTTTGATATAATTCCCCCAGAGAGAATATGAAAAAACAAACACTATTTTTATTACCATTGATTTTACTGGGGTTTGATGCGTATGCGGCCACGGCATGCTCGCGCGCAAATTTAACACGTTGTTTGGATTCTGTATGTGCAATTAACGTATCCTCTAATCCGGCGGCACGCTGTCAGTATTGTGGAACATCTGGTGCTGGGACCCCACCAAAAAACGCGATGCGCAGTGTTTCTGTGGGTGCATCTGCGAAATATAATATATCTGACAAAGAATTAAAAAAGGCCCCCAGTGACCCTGGCGAACGTTACGCATGGGCGACAACGCAATGTATAAAAAAGGTATCTGGCTGTACGGCTGATGACGTTACCGACACATACGATGAATTAATCGAACAGTCATGTACGGCGGCGGGTATTTCTGCAAAAATGGAACAGACACTGACAGACATATCCAAAGAAAAATCAAAATCCGCATGTGATTCGGAAATTCGGGTATGCTTGATTGCAGACAATCATTGTACTGCAGATTACCGCAACTGTACTGCAGATGCCGATTTTGACAAATACTTTTCTGCATGTGGCATTAACGCGTCTGGATGCGACAGTTACATTTCTGACATACGCAAAACTTTAATCGCAGACCGTGACACAAAAATTAAAAACGCAGAAAATGTATTAAATCAAATCATCGCATCACATCAAAACACCCGTGCGTCCAAGATAAAATCTATCCAGGCAGGTTGTGCAGACAACAGCGCACGCGATACATGTGTTCGGACAATATGCGAACGCAACATGCCAAACAGATGCGGCGATGGATTTGAAACGGAACAATCCGTTGCATTACAGTTATGCAAATTTTACGATGTTGCATGTGCAACTGTGGACTAACAAGGATACAGACAAAAAATGATTCAAAATAAACAAAATCTTTTCAGTATTGCATTTTTTGTACTGGGGTCGGTCATATTAACATCTGCGGATGCGGCGGTCGTATCACGTGCTGGCAATCGCACATCTGTTGCCAGTCGCATGCCAACTGTTACAACACGCACAAAAACGCTGGATACAACCGCGACACAAACGACCGTGGCGACCGAAACATCTGACACTGAAACATCTGATGTAATCATCGAAGAAGCAAGCGAAGAAGAAATTATTATTGAAAACAAGGCATCACAGTTCGATGAAATTCTTGGCAACACAACCGCAGATTCAGATTCTGACGATTCTGCATTGGCGGCACAAATACGTGCGCAACGCGATGCCATAGATGCACGCGATGCATCAAACATAGTCACAGCCAAAACAACCATATCACAAATCAGTGGTAAAAACACATGTGACGAAACATTACGCGCATGTATGCAGGCCAAATGCGGCAATGATTATTCTAAATGTGCCGGTGACACAGATACATTATGGGGTGACAAAATGGACTCATGTCGCCGCGACACAACCTGTACTGGTCACGAATACGCAATATTCACCCCTGAAATCAAGGCTGACCGCGACATGAACGCGCGCGTTGCCCAGTACAATGCCATTGTTGACTGTGGAAACAAATACAACAGTTGCATTATTGAAAAATGCGGTACAACATTTTCACAATGTTTGGGTAAATCCGCCGGGGACAAAGCAATCCAGGATTGCTCCAAAATTGCAAAAGAATGTCAAGAACGTGATAGTGGCCTGGCTTCTCGCATGATGGGCGCATTTGGCACATTACGTCAGGATGCAGAAAAACAAGTTATCCGTGATGAAGAAAAACTTTACGCACTGCGTGACGAAATGGCAAACACATGCAAACGTCTGGGTGCAATGTTTGACGAACGCACACTGGACTGTGTTTATACGGTAAACTTCTATGCCGGCGAAGACAACACATTATATGCATCTAAAAAGTTATATGCAGGTTCTACATTTAATTGCGAACCGAATTGGTTTGGCATTGATGTAACAACATTTATGGAAAATGCATTCCGCTTAACTCGTGAACAAACTGCCGCATCATCTGCAATGTTGGGGGCCGGATTGGGTATCGGTGTTGGCGCGGTAACATCTGGGGCGATTGATCGTGCGGTTGATCGTACCAAGGCAGAAAAAGAATTAAAGAAAGCCAAAAAAGAAAACGATGAAGCCCAAGATGACGATGATAAATCTTCAACGAAAGAAGAAAGACAGGCAAACAGAGAAGAAAAGAAAGCTAAAAGACAAGCTGAAAAAGAAAAGAAAGCACAAGATAAAGAAAACGAAAAATTCTTTAAAGATGCCGAAAAAGAAACCGAACAAGATCTGAAGAATATTACAAAAGAATACCAACAGCAACAAAAAGCAGAAAAAAAAGCTAACGCCCAAAAAGAAAAAGCTGAAAAACAAGAAGTTGCTGAACGAGAAAAGTTTCTAAAAGAAAGCGAAGATTGGCTAAAAAACAATCCAAATCCTCTAGAAACTCTACAATCAATACAAAAACAATAAAAACATCCCCGCCCAACGGCGGGATTTTTATTATCATAATTCCCAGATAAAAATACAACTATCAAGGCACGATTAACTATACGTTTATAAAATACGATTTAGCAGAATATCCATATTGCATGACAATTTTAGCCAAATACAAAGCGCCAAAACACAAAGAAAACAACCGCGGTACGATCATTGTGTATCGCGGCACCAATATATCAGGCATGAACAATCATCGTACATTGATAAGACATGTAACGAAACACGAAATTGGCCCCGCACTGGATGTAAGCAAATCAGATTTGCAACGTTTTATCACACGCGCAAAATCCGCACAATTCTTCAATTTATTAGATTTGGCCGCAAAACGTATCGCCAACCAGTTACCAACAACAGATAACAGCGCACAAATCTATAATATGATTTATCGTATGGAACAAGAAAAACAGAAATAAAAAATCCCCCAGATGGGGGGATTTTTACATCGGTATATCTTCACACTTTTCAATCGGATCATTGGTCGTACAACTGGTATTCCGGCTGTTATGGAACCAAGACTTGCTGCCCGTTGTTTTACAACTTTGTGTAATAATGGTTGTACACAAATGACATATACGCGTTTCACGATTAAATATCGCCGTGGTCTGCTTTGTACCTGCCCCCAACGTTCCACTACTTTTACCCAAGTAACCACCATTATTGTATGTTGCACCGCCTAAACTTACAACACCTGCACCACCCGATGCCAAATCTTCTGATGTCAACCCTGCCCCAACATCGTAACTGATTGCATACGGCGGTGCCAAATCAACATCTGGGCTGGCCAATGTGGTGGCACCTGTTTGCGCCATCTTTTGACACATATATTGCGCCAAATCTGCAGATGCATCCTTGGTGGCATCAGAAATCATCTTATTAAAGCGTGCATTGTAATTATCTTGGGCCTGACGCAATGCCGCAACCGCAATCTGCATTTTCACTTGATTCAACAAATTCGGAAAGCGTGCAGTTGTTTTGTCGCCCTTCTTTCCTGTAATTTGTGATAAATCACGTCCATTTACGCAGAATTGAATTTCAGGGTCTTGTTCAATCATTTCAATCGTACGATTGATTGTTCCCGCAATATTATTCAATTCTTCTTCGATTGCAGCAATAATACCATCTGCGTTTTCAACATCAGCATTACGTTCACGGATTTTCGTCAGATATTCTTGAACACCAATCTCACCTGGCCCTAATCTAACACTATTATCTTCCCCTTCATCACGTGTTAACCCCGATACATCCCCCATCTTGATTGAACCAAACGAAATCATACCTGTGACACGATATGTTGTTCCATCTTTTTGTGCCCGCAAAGAATTTGTACCGATTGTATCATCAGACGCAAATTTATTACAGTCTGTTGTGCTGCCACAAATTTCTGCCATTTTGGTATCCACCAATTCCTGACATTGATCCAATGCAGCATTATCAATATTCAAGTACAATCCCATCAACATAGAATCCAAATCATCCATTGAAAAACCTGGATTATTCGCCTTGCATACAACCAAACTGTCTATTGGGCAAATATCGTGGATATAATCATAATCCATACCAATACAATTTTCAAAATTCGCCCCACAACGCGTATCTGCGGTAAAGCAATCCTTGACTTCCTGGGTACATGCATCGACACGCATTGCGGCCAATTTATCCTTTACATATCCCCAAATTAACGGTTCCATACGTTCACAAGGGTCAATTTCCACTTTACAGAAACTGCGCACCATATCTGGTCGCGACAAACACGCATCCATTGTATCCACACCTTTGCCAACAATATCATCTTTACATGCCTTTTGGATACAGTCTGAAATATCTGTTAAACAAGATTGACGGAACTTGGATTCCACCGAAGATTCCGCAACTTTGATTGTCGGTGCCGCTTCACGTAAAAAGGCCGGCCAAACCATATCGCGCACTGCAACACACTGTCCCAAGACGTTTTCACAAATGATACGTTTGGAATTTAATATTTCCATTGTTGACGCTGTAATATCATACGTATTTACCGTTTCCACGGTTGTCCCAGCAGTACTGGCCGCTGTATTATTCTGCATATTTTCAGACGCGATTGTAAATACACAGTTTTCCCAATTTTTACCGCAAGCATCATCAGTCTGCATACACTTTTTGAATTCCACCATACATTGCCCTAAATCAAATTTATTGGCCTCATCAAAACTTTCTTTCAGTGCTTTGCGAACTTCACCTTCGGCGGCGGCCAAAGCCACTTCGGCTTCGGCTTTTTTATCTTTCAAACTGTTTTCATACCCTTTGCAATCGGATGTAATTTGTCTGGAATACATATTCCGCAACAATTTCATATCTGATTCACAAGATTCTGGTACCTGTTCCAAACACAAAGCCTCGGCTTCGGCATACAGTGCTGCACCATGCAAACTGGTAAAATCAACTTCAGTTTCTTCTTCTTCGTCATCATAATTTATTTCAAACATTGCCAATAAATCGGCACGTTTTTGTTCTTTCGAAGCCTCATCCACATCAATGATATTACCATCTTCATCGTACTTACGTTCACCATTAAAGATAATATCTGCATTTGCACCGGCCTTGACTTTTTCCACTTCCACGGTGGCGATATTTTCTGCCCTGGCCAACATAGACTTTATTTCTTCGAATTGTTTATCATATTGAATACTTAAATCACTGCAGGCACAGCTGCCACCACTTTCGTTTTCCGAGATACAAAATTGATCCATACACCCATAATAAGCATCAAAACATTCCTGATCATACAATCCTGATGCATCCGCCTTGGTCCGAACAGACGTTCCTTTTTTCAGTGCGGACTGCGTTGAAGCGCTTTTTTTTACGGCAGCATTGGCATCTGTTCCAAATGCTATCAATGCCACTGCAGCCATACAAATAACACTTAATTTTTTCATATCATCCCTCTCCTGCAATAGAAAAACGTTACATATTTACGTCTTCACAACTTTCAATTTCCTGGCAGAAATCTTGTTTGCCACCGGCCAATGCACCACCGATACCTGCACCAACCGCGCCAATAACACCACCAATCGCAGTTCCCCAACCGGCATTAACCATTGTTCCCATTGATGCACCTGCGGTCAAACCACCTGCTGCTGCTTTCAAGCCTGCAGATGCCTTGGATTCACCACCTGTTTCGCAAACCTGTTGCATACGACATACATGGCAATTACGCAACGATGGTTCAAATGCCACACTGCGGATATAGCTGTAATTCTTATTAGATTTATCCGGTGTTTCCACCTTGTAAGTATTATAACAGTTCTTTTCTGCTTCTTCTAAATCTTGTTGGCGCGACAGTTCCGCAATCTTTGATTCCAGTTCACGCATTGCACGATTTTCCGCACCAATTTCCGCAATCAACTTGGCCGTGGTAAACACACTGTCACCCAAGCTTTTTTTGCCTGCAGGTTTTTCTGCATCGGCACACTTTGCAACCAAGGTATCCTGTTCAAATTGTTTAAAGAATTCTTCCACCGCAGTCTGGGCATTATCGCGCACCCGAACCCGCAACGCGGCCATATCCTGTTCATTTTCTGGGATTGTGGTCAACCCCATCACAGTATCATCAGACGGCAAACATGCCATATCTGTACCACAAACTTTGCCCAGTTGTTCACTAAAGTGATTTATGCACCCCTGCATCATCTGATAATCCATCTGCAACACAGCAGCCGAAACAATAACATCATATTGCGGTTCATTTTTACATGACGGGAACATATTCTGTGGACACAGTTCCACAATTTCATACGGTTTTTTACCGACACATTCCGGCGCAGTAAAGTTTTCGCCACATCTGTCGCGCAAACACGCATCAACATCATTCTGACAGAATTGTGTGCGCAAATATCCCAATTTATCGTTAACAACCGTCTTCAATCCCGGAATCATCTCATCACATTCATCGATGATTGGACAAACACCTGCGGCGACATTAACATCTGACAAACACGCCGAATTTGTTGCGGTTGAACAACCGTCTTCCAAACAAACTTGAATCTTGGCCAAACATGTCTGACGTTGATATTTATCTGCATACTTTGCGGCATCAACCAAGATACTTTCAGATTCTGCTTCCCAGTCTTGTAAAACATAGTTCCGCACAGCCATACATTGATCCAGAACATTTTCACACGCATTTGCACGCCGCCCCAACAAGTCTGCATCCAAACAGTTTTCAAAATTCGCGCCACACCCACCTTTGTCTGCGATACACGCACGATAGGCCAACAAACATTCACCGCGGTTATACTTGTTTGTCGTATCCAACATTTCCAAACGCGCCTGACGAACGGCGGCTTCGGCGGTACGCTTGTTCGCTTGGGCATTTGTTTTTTGTTCTGTCAGATAAGAACTAAACGCCTTGCAATCCGCAGTTATTTGACGCATATACAGCATTTCTTCCATTTCTGCTTTGCCACCACACGCATCCAATTCCGATTCGCAAAATTCTGCTGCCATTGCATACAAATTATCCCCAATCATATCGTCCGAATCCAAAGCCTCATCTTCTTCATCAACGCTGCTGTTTATCCAGTCAGAAAAACTAATCCCCGATGCACGCGAACTTTTCTTGGCTGCTTCACTTTCACCAAAAACCAAAC
The DNA here is from genome assembly GCA_015062545.1 of Alphaproteobacteria bacterium. Classification (GTDB taxonomy): domain Bacteria; phylum Pseudomonadota; class Alphaproteobacteria; order Rs-D84; family Rs-D84; genus Enterousia. Next base: position 84,380 of record SUUL01000003.1, read on the forward strand.
GTGCTTTGGCACCTAATTGTTCACGTTCAACACCTTCGGTATATAAATTATCTGCCTCTTCTTGGATTTTTTGGATTTCCAAAATTAAATCTTTGGATTTACTAATCGCACTGGAACACGCACAACGATATCCTTCGGATTCATCTAACAAACAGAACTCATCCATACAGGCACGGTACGTTTCACGACAATCCGCACTGGGCTTTACATCTTCTTTATCATTTTCATTGGTGTTATTATCATTATCCGACCCCGCCCCAGAATTATCACCACTTGCGCCACCATCAGATGTATTATTATCACCATCCGCACCAGATTCATCATCTGACACTGTAACATCTGCAACCTTGCTTATAACTTTGGCACTAATCGTAGGCATACGAGCCGCCGCCGCATTGACCCTGGAAACCCCGACACGCGCATCCCCTTCGGAACGCGCCACCGCCAGTCCCAGACTGGGAACCAAAGCCAAAATTAATGCAACAATTCTAAAATTCATGAACACCACCCTACATTATAAACTACATACTATTTTATCAAACATTTGCCCTGCGCGCAAGCAGATAAAAACATCTTGATTTTTTTACCCAAAAACAATATCATATACCCCGACAAAACCCAGGGGATAACTTTATGGCAAAAGATGACGTTATTGTTTTCAGTGGCACCGTAGAAGACAAATTACCAAACACCATGTTCCGTGTAAAATTGGAAAACGGTCATGAAATTTTGGCAACTGTCTGCGGCAAAATGCGCAAGGCACGCATTTGGGTAAATGTCGGCGAACGCGTACGCGTTGAAATGACCCCTTATGATTTGGACAAGGGACGCATTACATTTGTAGAGCGCAATCGTCCATCTGCTGAAAACGCAAATTAAAAAATGCCCAATCGGGCATTTTTATTTGTTCTTTTTCCCAGAATACCCCTTGTCTGATTTTCTTTTTTTTGATAACATTATATTTATAGTACCAAGGATGAGAAAGGCATTATATTTTATCATGGCATTTTTCATCAGTATCGGCACGGCCGATGCTGCTGTTCGTGGTGCAAATTCCATCACACGCAACACATCAAAGACAAACACCGCCCGCCAATCGTCTGATTCGGTAACTGTTTCGCGCACAACGTCACGAACATCTGTGTTACCACGTGCCACATCCACACGTGCCACCATTACCCGCACGGCACAACAACCTGCGACCAATGCGCGCACTGCAACCACCCCCACAACGTCTGCACGTGGCACGGCACAAGCCACACGCGCAACCGCCAGACAAACGCGTTCTGTATCCACACACCCTGCCCGTGCGACCACCACAACCGCAACACTTACTGGGGCGTACGGCACCACGTATAACACATGTCGTGATGCGTATTTCACATGCATGGATCAATTCTGCACGACCGCAAATGATAAATATCGCAGATGTATATGCTCGTCCAAAATAGAGGAAATAAAATCACGCGAACACGCCTTGACCCAGTCATCATCACAATTACAAGATTTTCATGATTTGAATATATACGTCATTGATAAAACCGCAGCCGAGGTCAAGGCAATAACATCTGCAACGGCGGGTGAATCCGCCCAAGAAAATGCCCGCGACACATCTGACAGCGCAAAAAAACTGGCGGGCATCAGTGCGGTTTTGGCCAACACAAAAAAACAAGCCTTGTCAACCCAAGGCACACTTGACATCGCAGGCGATATTTCTGCGATATGGAATTCAACTGATTTAATTGGGGGCACAAACATATCCAACCTGACAGGCGAAGCGTTATATAATGCTGTACACGCCCAATGTTCTGAAATGGTTGCATCACAATGCGGTTCTGAATCCACACGCAATATGGTTGTATCTGCATACGGCATGTACATTGAAAACGATTGTTCTGCATTAATCAACAATCTGGACACACAGTTAACCACTGCCAACAGCAACATTCGCGCCACAGAACGCGAAATGAATTTGGCGCGTTTGGAAAACTATGATGCGCACAATTCAACATCTATCCACGATTGCATTGCCCAGGTACGTTCCGACATAACCGCCAACACCGCATGTGGCACAGATTATGTTCACTGTTTGGACATAACAGGTCTGTATTTGACATACGACACAGGCGAACCCATCTACAGCGAAAATTTTTTCCAACTAGAGGGGCAAATATCATTATCTGGCGACATATTAACGAACAAAACGAATCGTTTATTGGTTGCAAAATTAAACTCTATGCGTGAATATGCTGAACGTGGTTTGGACACATGTCGTGATATATCTGATGCGGTATGGGATGAATTCATGCGCCAGGCAATTTCCGAAATCTATCAAGGTCAACACGACAGAATTCGTCAGGTAAAGAACGAATGTCTGGACGTGGTCAACAAATGCTATGACACCCAGAATCAGCAATTACGCGACTTCAGCAACATTGACGAGAAATTAACTTTAGGCTCGCGCATGGAGTTATCCGAAGAAATGTGCCAAGAAAAATTAAACACCTGCAGCAACCTGTACGGTGGCGGTTCCCAGGGCTTGTCACTGTTGTTAAACACAATGCACGACATTACCGATCAAATGATTGGCAAACAGTGTTTGGCATCCTTGCGTGAATATATCGCCAACACCTGTGCTGTACCGGGCAACGACACCTTGCATGCAGCCCCATACGCATGCCGCATTTACGCACCAGGCGAACAAAGGTATGCAACCAACCCAACCTGTAACAATCAAACTTCCTTAAACATAAACACCAACAACCCATTCCAAACCACCACGGAACAAACCACCGGATACATTTGTCCAACACTTAAAACATACACATCATGCAAAGCAGGTTATGCGCTGGCCCGCAACGGCGTATATAACTACGACACCAGCACCCCAGGCAATACATGCCTGCGTTGCAACGAATTATTTACGTGTGATGGTGGCACCGCCAGACCTAAACCTATAGAACAAGACGAAATAGAAGCACAATGTGGCACAAACTATATCGGCAGTATGTACCACAAATTGGCACGATACGCAATGGATACATGTGTTCGTCCATCAGAATCTGATAAAAGCAAAGAAATACCTGACACCATATTGCAAGACATCAATATTGTCATGGATGAAATGCATCAACAAATGTCCACCGAATTATCCAAGGAATGTGAACGTCTGGGCGGTATTTGGGTAAACTTAGTCTGGCAAGACAACACAGACGGTAGCGCGAACGAGAATGCCCCCGATGGCAAACATGACACATCTGGTCTGATACAATTTGCAGAATTCTACAAAGAAACTGCCGCCAACACATCATGGGGATATTGCACACCCAAAAACACAGAAAACGACAATGATGACAATATCGAAACAGTAACATATACAATATCTTTTAATTGGGACAAAACATTTCCTGACAATGGCACAAAACTGGACTGTAATATTGAAGGCCAAACCAACACATTAACATCTATCCAAGCAGATAGCGATCTTGGCACAATCACCCCCCCAGAACAGCTAGCAAACACGATGTGCACATCCATAAATACCCCAGGAGCCCCGGTTACACACATCGGTTGGCGTAACGAGGCCAATACTATTTCATACAAATACGGGTCAAAACAATGGACAACACCTGATAACTATAATATCTCTGAAGACATCACCTTGTACCCTATGATAACCTTCCCTGTTCAGTAAATAACATCTCGCAGTTGTAAAACACAACAATCTATGATAGAATAAACACAAGAGAGAACCGAACATGAAACATACATTATTTATTTTGACAATACTATTTATGGGTGTCTGCACCGCAAATGCCGCCACCCCTTGGTGGGAACAGCCAACTGTATGTCGCCTGAACCCCAGTAAATGTTACGCAAACATGGGTGCCGGATTTGAATCTGAAATGTGGGATAAATCTGGTCAATGTTGGGGCCAAAAAATTATATGTTCCAATGCATTGATTAACGGGGATGAAAACATTCCTATGGAACGCAAAGATATTTCCAATAACAAAAACATAAAATACAAAATTTTCGATACAGACGAATATTCATCCAATGGCGATTGCTTTGGTGTACGCATAACAACACAAAATGGCGCATATTCATTTGATGACAATGGTAATTCTGTACGCGTTTGGTGTCCTGGGGTGCTATCTGGGGGCAATATCACAGAAACAGATAACGGCGAAATAATCGTCAGTGGCGCGCAACCAACATGTCGCGAATTGGCATCTGATGGATATATCGCAACCCTGAACAGCGACAGCGGCTGTCACGGCAAACGCATGAACCCGGACGAATATTATATTCAATGTAATTCCCGTGATTTGGAACCAGAAACATTGGTTGTATTAAATGGCGCATACGATTATTCCACCAACGGCACAGAATTTACCCTAAATGATGCAAACAAGATATTTGATAAAATGATTCAATCATCCGCCAGCAGACGCGAAAAATACACCGAACAATAACACCGCCCGATTGGGCGGTATTTATTACTTAATTAACATCCCCCATAACAATCGTTTCTGTAATATTTTCCAAATTTTTCAAATAAGGAATTATTGCTTTGGGCATAAAGTCACTCTGCTCTAAATCTTCCAAATCTATCCACAAGATTTGTTGACTGTCGCTGTCTGGCTCGATTCCACATCCCATTTTTGAAAAGTCCGCCACATCACATTCAAACATCAATTCCGCCTGATGAAAATTATCATCATCAATTATTGTGTTATGATTTTTTGCGATATAATCTCGCACCAATACCAATCTTTTTGGCACCACATCCAGACACAATTCTTCACGACATTCGCGTATAATGGCCTGATGCATGGTTTCCCCCCATTGATGTCCACCACCCGGCAACTTGGAAAATCGTCCACGTCCATAATCGCAACTTTCCACCAACAATTTACCATCTTTGATAATGATTGCTTTCATAGAATACCTGAATATATTTTGCATTTTTGCCTCCTTTTGGTTTTGGTTCAGGGTTAAAAAAAACACCCGTTTACACGGGTGTTTTCTTATCTGTACGGTGCGAAAAACATAGACGTTTATACATACCTATCACCATTTATCTTGGTTGGGGCAGCTGGATTCGAACCAACACTGACGGAGTCAGAGGACAATGGTCTGAACTTTTCTACCCCACTGTTTGCACCGGATTTCTGCGATTTTTTAATTTCAGACAAACGGACTA
>SUUL01000013.1 GCA_015062545.1 Alphaproteobacteria bacterium
CTGGTGATTATTGAGCGGGAGCCACCCTCTGTTCCATCCCGAACCAGACAGGGAAACCCCGTATCGCCGATGGTACTTTGGCTTAAGCCACGGAAGAGTAGGTCGTCGCCAGAATAAATCCAGTATCGATATAAAAACCAATTAAACACCCTACGGGGTGTTTTTTTTACCAAAAACCAAAAGAGAAAGTTATGGGCAGTATGAAAGATTTTGTGCAAACATGTGGGTATTCAATTTCACCAAACACAGAATATGATGTGTCATGTGATACGTGTGCTTATTTATGGCAAAAACGTATTGTTGGCCGTATGCGTAATATTTGCGGGTTGTATTGGAAAATGCGCAGGGACGAAGTTATTATACCAAATCCAAAGTGTTCCACATGCAAATGTCATATTGAAAAGTGCAGATAATTCCACCGCCCACGGGCGGTTTTTTTATTGACATTAAGCATTGGCAGCATAATAATAAAAGCATGTTAATTAGCAACAGACATAACTTTTTTGGTTTGTTTTTTGCCCGCTAATGTCGGGCAGATTTTCACATATATTATTTTTTTTACAATTATTATTAACAACTAAAAACCAAGGATTTATCTATGATAAACAGAAAACCACGTAATATACGTTATTTCTTTAACCCTGATCATCATCCTGATTCTGGGGCCTATGTGCCAGACGAGGCAACAAGAATTCGTTGGCGGCTGGAAGAAATAAAGGCTGAAGAAAAGCGACTAAATGAACGTTTGCAATATCTGAACAGAAATCAGAAAATAAAACAAAAGCAACGTTAACCCCTACCGCCCATCGGGCGGTTTTTTGTTGCTAACTGCATCTGATGTGTTATTATCTCTGCATCGGATAAAAAGGGGTTAAAATGCCAGTTACACTATTGGGCAGGTATTACACAATATTAGATGTAATCAAAGAGTATCATCACGAAAATGGCGATGTATATGTTACAGGCGGTGATGAATGTTATGCTGTATACACTATCAAATTAACAACCCCATGGTCGGAAGAGTACAAATCACGTGGTCGTCTGGATGTATTGGCGGCGGGCGAATTTTTTGACGTTGCATGCCATTATCTTCGTGATGAAATCAAGTGGACCGAGCCGGTGCGAAAATTTACCTGTAAGTATAACCCAAATAAATCTCGGGGTTGCACAGATAAAAATTGTCCAAAAAAATTGGGCGGACCAGATTACAGATATATTTTTGGTAACACGTGTCCATATCGCAAGACGTGCACACGTTAATATCTCATCGGGCGGTTTTTTATTGCAAATACAGTATTCTTTGTTACCATCCATAAAAAGGTGACAATATGAAATCGCAGAAATTTGATAAACGATTGTTGGTTAACTTGGCCAAGGGAACAACCGCCTGGGCGGTGCTGACAGGCCTGTGCACATTGCCGGCTGTTTTGTTCGGTGATAAAGAAAGTATTGCAGATAATGCGTTCTTAGCATTTATGGCGGCGGGCTTTGTTGCACCATGGGTTTATACGGTTAGTGGTGGCAAGAACATTGGTCAGCAATATGTTGATGCATTTGATTATACAGCCACAAAAATACGTCAGGTATTGTCTGGTCGCAAAAATACCAAGGTTAAATAATGGACAAGCAAACAGTAAAGCGTTTTTCTAATCGCCGCGGCACAGTTACGTTGACGTTTGATTGTGTTTCATACTTTGTTCGTCACGAAACGTATTCTAATACACGCAAAGGTATTCCGCACATGGCGCGTGAATATATGTATTTAGATCCTGTAATTGCAGCAGAATATTTTAATGCGTGTGTTAATGAATTAAAGGGCAAACCTGTTATGATGCCAAAAACATTTTGTGCCTTGTGCAAGAAATCATGCAACGAATACACATGTCCGTCAAAGATGGGGGGTGCGGAATATTGGAAAATATTTCAGGCATCTTGTGTTCATCGTAAAACCCGTTAAATTCCCAAAAATACCTTGGCAATTTCGCCAATTACAAAGGCGATAACAGATACCGCCGCACATATTGTCAGCATTTCAAAAAATCTGCCCCAGATACCGCGTGTACTGTTGCGCGCCATGCATAAATTAAACAAGAAAATAACAATAACTGCGATTACAAAAGAAGCGATTATTGCATGCCGTGCATTGTCTGTAATAAAAAATGGTGTTATCAGTAATGCACTGGTTCCCAAATATGCAATACCTGTATAAATGCCTGCCAAAATTGCATTTTTCAGTTTTGTACGTTCACGTTCTGCCAGATAATTTGATGCCAGCATAGACAGCCCATCTGCCACAGCAGAAATTACCCCCGTCATAATAATCAGTTTTGTATTTGCCAACGCAAACGCCAGTCCCGTGATAATTCCTGTTTGGGATACCAATGCATCATGCATTCCCAAAACAATCGCACCGGCATAGATTTTATTTTTCGCCATGTCTTGATAATATCATGGCATCTACATATAAATCATTGGGAATGAAATCAGTGAACGTAATTTATATATTTATTTTGACTTTTTCCCTTGCACATGCACATAAAAATGATTTATAATATACATGTCACCAAGAGTTTTGGTGATGGGGTGTGAGAACCCGTTACACTGGCGTTCATGCACGATTGCACGGTGCGCCGAACGGCGTATTTTTTGTGTCAAATATGTGTAATGGATGAATTTCTCCTGATCGTTCTGGTCAGGAGGGTTCGCGAATAATGCGTACGTGCAAAATAAGCGGCACAATTCCAGTGATTGTTCTCAACCTCCTGACCACTTGAAATTTTTCAGTGGTTTTTTTTGTTATGTGGTGACACGGTTTGTGGGGCCCACCAACCCCAAGAATCTCTGTTTGACCGTGTCGCCGCCAAGGATTTATAAACGGGGGGAAGGGGTATGAATAAAATTTTATCATCATTAGTAATCATCGTGGCCACAACATCGGTTGCACGTGCCGACATTGCATCCACGCAATATGTTGATGATAAGGCCTTGACCAAGATGGGAAATATGGCAACACCTATTTATATAACAAGTGAAGGCAAGGCAGAGATTGTAACTTCGATTGCAAGTTCATTGTTGCCAATGGCGCACATTAATACAGAAAACGAACAACCTATGATTTATCCTGGGGCATTAAAAAGTGTTTTTTTGGGTAAAAAGTCTGCGGACGATGACTTGGATTTTTATACTGCCGAGATTTCTTCTGGTAATGTTTATATTCCGTTGGCGCACGTTGATGAAGACGATTGGCGGCGTCCTGGTATTGTCACAACAGTTCATGCAGGCGAAGATTGGGAGGCTATTCGTGATGATTTTTGGGATCCTGATTTGGAATCAGGGGCAGCTGTACCGACCGTTGATTATATGAACGAGCAGTTGGCAAAGAAACAGAACATAGTTCCAAAAACAGGAACATCCACAACACCTGTCTACTTTAGTGCCGCAGGTACCGTAAAAAAGGTTACAAGTATTGCTTCATCTTTGTTGCCCGCGGGGAACGACAAGACAAAGGGGGCGGTAATTGTTGACAGCGCGCTAAGCACAACCAGTGCCAACCCGGTTCAGAACCAGGTTGTAACAAATGCGTTGAATAGCAAACAAAATAAGATTCTTGCCCCAACCGAAAATGGGTATGATGATGAAATAGTGCCTGTTGATGGACTTGTTGTTGTTGATTCTGATGGTAATGTAAGCGGTAAAGCTATTGCGTATGACTCGTCGTGCAGTGGCAGTGATAATACGGTGTGTTATGTTTCGGGGATTGGCATTGATACTGAGCATGTTGCGGTTTTTGAAAATCAGATAACATTTGGCACTAATATAACCGTGGATGAGGGTGATATTGGAAATAAGGTTATAAGTGTTCCAACGGCAACAGTATCTAAGCCAGGTGTTGCCGCGCTGGGGGTTATACCCGCAGGGACCGACAAGGCGGGTACCGCGACAATTTGGATTGAATAATACAACCGCCATCTGGCGGTTTTTTGTTGCCCCACAAGTGGGGGCATTCGCGGTAATGACAAAAGTGTGTTGCGGGGGCGGGCGCAGGAATGACAAAATAGTGGTAGCTTCTGTTACCTGCCCCCATTGTGGGGCGGGATAGTTTTACTTGCGGGAACGTATGTGAGTGCATAGTAAAACTTGGGTGGGGGGTATGAACTGTGCGCCATTACCCCCACCCCAGAATTCCATCGCCAATAAATTGCCGGGAATTCTGACCCGCCCCACAAGGGGGCAAGGAATATCAGCATATTTTTTCACAAGAATTACTTACTACAATTTTTTTTACAAAAAAATTGTCATTCTGGGGCTTGACCCCAGAACCTAGGTGATACATCTTTGTTATTTGTGCGTGCGCCATTACCCCCACCCCAGAATTCCATCGCCAATAAATTGTCGGGAATTCTGACCCGCCCCACAAGGGGGCAGGGAGTATCAGCATATTTTTTCACAAGAATTAGAAATTCTTGTCACTCCTGCAGGGCCCGGGCGCAGAGATGACGGGGCTTTTTTTATTTATTTCTGAATTTCTGCCATAAACTTTTGATGGTTTTCCAAATCAGCTGCGGGTACATCGAATTTACGATATGGAAAATTTCCGCCAACCTTTGGGTGTGCCAACATGGCTGCATGCTGTTTTGCGATAATTTCGCTGACATCTGGGGCGGGTTCTGTATTTTCCAATTCCAAATATACCTTGGCCAGAATTTCCGAGTCAATTAATGCCCCGTGTGCATCTGCACGTGCCGTCAATGATATTCCATACCACTTTGCCAATGCATCCAATGTGTAACTTTTTGGACCAAACACACGATTGCGTGCGATTACCAATGAATCCAGCATTTGTTCGCGTGGAATAGTCGGCATTTTCAACATTTCCAATTCGTGATTTACAAATGGAAAGTCAAAGTCCAATCCGTTATGCGCGACAATTGGGCTGTCACCGATAAATTCCATAAACTTTGGCGCGATTTCAGACATCTTTGGTTTGTCTTCCAAAAACGCATTAGAAATTTTGTGAACCATATATGTATCTGGTGGAATAATTTTACCTTCGGGATTTATATATTCGTGAAAAGTATTATCTGTTATTTTTCCATCAATAATTTCAACTGCCCCGATTTCAATGCATCTGTCCCCGCGCATATAGTCAAACCCAGTTGTTTCAATGTCAAAGCAAATAACACGTTTCATGTCTTTTTCAATCCCTTGATAATAATTTCTGGTCGTATTATAATAGAACGGTGAAATTAATGCTAGAAAATCTTAACAACGAACAGAAATTAGCGGTTGAAACAACAGCGGGCCCATTATTGGTGCTGTCTGGTGCGGGAACGGGAAAAACCCGCGTGTTGACAACGCGTATTGCATATATATTAAATTGCGGCCTGGCGCAACCATGGCAGGTTTTGGCATTGACTTTTACGAACAAGGCGGCAAACGAAATGAAAAACCGTCTGGCCGATTTATCAGATGGCGCATGGTATTCGGGTGATATTTGGTGTGGCACGTTTCATTCAATATGCCTGCGTATTTTGCGCAGTAATGCCGAACGGGCGGGATTGCGCCGTGACTTTATTATCTTTGGCGAAGACGACCAAAAGGCGGTTATAAAATCGCTGCTAAGTACATCTACAAAAACACCCGGCGATTATGTTGAAGAATTTTCTGCGATAAAGGATAAAGGGCTGATTGCATTAAAGAATACAGATAAATTATTCAATGCATATAATGCGGAATTGGCGCGCCTGAATGCGGTTGACTTTGGTGATATTATTCTGCGGGTTTTGGAATTATTTGACAAGAACCCTGATATTTTATCGCGCTATCAAAATCAATTTAAGTATATTTTGGTTGATGAATTCCAAGATACAAACAATGCCCAAATGGAATTTTTACAAATGCTGACCCGTGATATAGCGGTGCCAAATATTTGCTGTGTTGGCGATGATGATCAATCAATTTATTCATGGCGCGGTGCCGAAATAAAACACATATTAAATTTTGAAAAAACATTCCCAGACGCGCAAATAATCCGCCTGGAAACAAATTATCGCAGTACGGCAAATATTTTGGGTGCAGCAAATTCCTTGATACGTCATAACAATGGTCGCTTGGGCAAAGATTTACGCGCAACAGATACGAAAAACGCGGGCGAACCGGTATATGTACTAACCTTGCCGGGCGATCGGGACGAAGCGCGCATTATCGCCGATGCAATTTTGCGTGACGGAACAAATGACTTTACAAAATACGCATTGTTAATTCGCGCGGGCAGTCTGTCGCGTATATTCGAAGAAGAATTTGCATCGCGCGGTATACCGTATAAATTAATTGGTGCGACCAAGTTCTATGACCGTATGGAAATACGCGATGCGATTGCGTATTTGCGTTTGTTGGTGCATCCATTTGATGATGTGTCTTTCTTGCGTGTTATTGCAAAACCAAGACGTGGTTTTGGTGACAAAGCGATTGAAAAATTACGTGCATCTGGTGCGAATTTAATGGCGGGGCTGCGTAATGCTGCGCTGGCACCAAAATTACGTTCTGCGGCGGACGAATTTTTATCTGCTTTTGATTTTGATTGGGGGGCGATGCCACCACGCGAAGCCGCCCAGAAATTATTAAACGATTCTGGATATATGAAAATGTGGACAGATTCCAAAGATGCCGATGCCCCTGACAGAATTGCGAACATTCGTGAATTGTTAACATCTGTGATTGCAAAGTATGACACCCTGCCAGAATTCTTGGAACAGGCCGCATTGATGATGACAGATGATAATGACGCGACCGAAGATGTGGCAAATAAAAATACGGTCAGTATTATGACGATTCATGCCGCCAAGGGGTTGGAATTTGATACTGTTTTTCTGCCCGCTTGGGAAGAGGGAATTTTTCCAAATGACAAGGCAATAAACGAAGGTGCGATTGAAGAAGAACGCCGTTTGGCGTATGTCGCCATAACGCGCGCCCGCCGCAGATGTATAATATCAAATGCAATGTCTCGAATGGTATTTGGTTCGCGCCAGTATAATTCCCCCAGTCGCTTTATCACGGAAATGGATAATAAATATTTGGACTTTCAAGGTGGTGCGCCACGTACTTATTCACCATACACACATATATCACGTTCGTATGACCCCGCGCCAAAGCCAACGCCAAAAAAATCTGTCAGTATGGTTGGCAAATTGGTTGCGCATAATGAACTGGGCAGTGGTGTTGTTATAGAAGATGCGGGTGCAATTTTGACGATTGCGTTCAAGTCGCGCGGTATAAAAAAAGTTGCACGCGAATTTATTAATATTCTTAATTAAAAAAACGGCAATCGCCGCTTTTTTTTAATTATTTCTTTTTTGAATCCTTGAATGCTTCAACCCACTCTTTCGTAGTCTTTTTTGTATCTTTCCACAGGGTTGAAATATCGCTTTGTATTTTTGTACCCATGGATGCATCAATTTTACCACCGATGTTATCAGCAATTTCAGATGCGTGTTTTGCCAAATACCATGTCAATGCTATAACCAGTATGGAAACCCAAATACCTGGACTCTCAAATTGTGGGATACCGCTGCCGGGTTCAAATATGGTTATGCCCGATAATAATGCGGCGCAAACAGCAATGACTGTGGACAGAACAATAAAATGCAACGCTGCATTTATAAATCGCATAATTTGTGACTGCAAAGATTCTGCGCTGAACAATTTTACAAAACCATTAAATATTTCGCCTGCGATTCCTTTGTAAGAAGTTTTTCCAACTGTTTCTGCAATCGCAGTAAATGGCAGCATTATAATCCCCAAGAATAAATCTGCGATTACCCCAAACGCGATAAACGCAAATTTCCATGCCAGATATATAAAGCCAACAACCATTGCAATACCACATAAAATAGAAAAAGCGCTTTTTCCGATTCCTAGCGAAATCCATTGCCACCCAGTTGTTATTGCCGAATAACAGAACCCAGATAAACGCGTTGGAATACACATAATATTTGCGGCCGCTTCGGCATTCAGTAAATTATGTTCTGCGATATGTTCTGCGGCATATTTGTGAATTGCCGCACATGTATCTGGCAATGGTACGCCTGCGGCTTGTGTGACTGCATTTAATATCGCATCACACATGAATGATGCCACACTAAGTATCGGCGACATAACCATCATAAATGTCTTGGCCGGGCCGATGTTTAATACCGCGACCCATGCACCAACAATCGCGCCCTTTTTCAGTATTGATTTAATAGAATCATTTGTCTTGGCCTTGCCGATGATAATATTATGCGCTTCCAGTGTCATCCAGAACAGATACATCATAATAATGAATATAATTGTAAATCTGACCAGTGAAGATTCCAACACATGTGCCACATGTGAAAATGCATCCATAAATGCCAGGCCAACTTTGGCTTCGATTGGGACAAAGTTCAGTGTGTCTGATGCAGTATTTGCACCTGAAAACGCTTGAATATCATTTGATAAACCTTCGACAAACATTTCGCGATTATTTGGGGTGGCCCATGCGCCAAGGTCACCAATATCTGGCATGTTTGATGCTGCCCAAGCACCCCCGCCCAACAGTATCACTGTGACTGCAATCATAATCCCAGACAAGATTTTGTTTAACGTCTTCATTCTTTTTTGCCGACCGTTGCCGCGATTTGTTCTGACAATTTTATTGGTGCGCGTGCAGTTGTTTTAATCAGTTCTTTAATTTGTGTACCGTAATCAAAAGATTCTTTGCCGTCTTTTATTAACAGTTTATCAATTTTATCATTAATTGCGAAATAATATAAGCAGAACAGACAAACCATCATCAACAAGAAATCCCACCCGTCATCCATAAAGTCGAATGCCCCCGGGTGTTTCCTTTCAACTTCGGCGCGTTGCGCGGTAAAGCATTGTTTGAATTTATCTTTGTCCATTTCGCCGTCAACCAGTGCCACCCGTTCACAGGTTGAAAACACGTTCATAATAGATTCTGCCCGGTCGTCTATATTGTCTGGCTGCATCCCCATCAGTTGGGGCAGCATTGCACTGTACCCATCAACAGGCCCCGGGAAATACATATCTGCGGTATAAGATACTGTTGCATATATAACCAACACTTTCAGTGTTATTGCCACGATTTTTACTGCCGCAGACACCAACATACCAACTGCATTTGTCATCAGATTATTTGCCTTGGCCCATACGCCTTCAAATGCGGTCGCCGCCAGTAACAAAGGCAAGAAGATAATTAGAAACACCAATTTGAATACAACGGTCAGTATCTGAAAGAACAGGTCAAATCCAATTATCATAAACATCAACACCAATGCCAATCCGGCCAGCCATGTAAATGCACCGCCACCCATTCCCATCCATGCATAATTCATTAAAGCAAATCCACCGGATGCGCCCGCCAACATAACAGTATTAATGTTTCCGATAACACACATAAATGGTTGCATTATGGGATTCAGAATATCTGTTTCGCCGTCATCTTGACGTGATGGTGCATAGCATTTTGCCGCATCTGTAACACCGGTGGCGGCCATAGAAAATTCTGCGCCGACAAACATAACAGGTGTAATTGTTACCCGTGATACGACCTTTAGTGCGGTTGTTCCCCCCAGTCCTAACATTCCCATTAATGCGCCGACCACCAAGACACGAATTCCTTGTTTTACCAATTTATCAATCAAGGCTTTTGTTTCGATTTTTGCTTCTTTTGCCTCCATCTTTATGGCTTCTTTGGTGGTGTTCAATATATGCTGTGTGATACTGATTGCCATGTACAGTCCAAATCCCAGCAGCATCAATATCCATATATGGTCAACCATTAATGTCCAGAATTTTTCAGTTGCGTCCCCAATAACTGCGAACAAATCCGCAACATATTCGCACATAAAGCATCCGCCAGCGGTTGCGATGTTGCCATTTTCTGTTCCGATGGCTGTCATAAAATTATCCAGGCTGGTATATGTAATAGATGCACCACCGATTGTCGAAGACATATACCACACACCCAACCCCAGTGCGATAATCACGCATACAATTTTAATAGCCAGTAAAATTAACTTTGCCTTTAACATTATTTACTGTCCTTTTCACTGTCGGTGGTGTCAGAATCTTTTTTTCCTGTTATCCCATCTATGATGATTTTGCCTGTGGTTGCGGTATAGTTGATGGCATTTTTTGCCAATGACATTACGGTGTCTGCAACCTGGTCGCCGTATTCATTTTTCTCTTCTACGCCGAATGCATCCAGTATCATTTTTGTAACTTTGGGGATTTGTTCGTATATATAATTTAAGACATATACTAGCACGATACAGCTGATTAAAGTCATTGCTTCCAGGTTATCTGTATTCAGTTCTGCTTCGAAAATATCGCCTTGGGTTATTGCGGTCATTAAATCCGTTACATTTGCATCTGGTGCGGAAAAGAATTTTGCGACAATCACCATAATGATAGTATATGTCAACACCACAGACCCCAGTGTGACAATAGAGTTAATTAAATTCTTGATTTGATTAATTCCAACACTGCCCCCCAGTTTTTTTATCCATTCTGGGGTATGTTCTGCGCCACTGAATGCCATTGCCACCAATGACACCGGAAAGAAGAAAGCAAACAATGCCATCGCCACAATGGCATCAGCAAATCTGAAACAGTATCTGAAAAATATTTTCAAAAATCCCCAACTAAGATACATGCCAATAAAGAACAATAAAATATGTTTCAGTAATGCACCTATTCCCAACAGGGCCTTCCATGTGAATGCACTATCCATCACACTTATGCCCAGTTTTATATATGCCTGAAATTGCGTGACAGTTGTCTTCATCAAAGTAATTATTTTATCGCGCAGTTCTGGGCGATAGAAACCGTCATCAATCATTTTTATTGGTTGATAATGTACTGTTTCATTTACCTGTTCTGTATCTTGTTTGATTATACTTTGTGTGTATATTGTTGTTATATGTGCCACAGGTTCAAACACAACTGTTGTTATCAAGCGCGGAACTGTGACCCCCGCCCCCAGTAAAGTAATGGCAATCAACGCATTAAAAAACATTTTTTGTACGGATTTTTTCATAAGTGGATCGTTAAATCCATTTTTCATATTTTGTAATACTGCATTAGAAATGTAAATTCCCATCAGTAATACCAACAAAACAACACATATATTACTGAAGTAATCATACATGGATGCCGCCGCCAAAGAAATAATCTGGAACAAGCGGTCAAATACCGGACACCCCCAACATTGGATTGTATTGTCTACCAAAGATGATGTCAGATTTTCCATTTTATTTTTTTATCCATTTCATTGCTGTGGCAATACCTGTTCCTGTTTTTTTGACACCGCCCCATAATGTGCCTGCATCGCCCCTTAATTTATTGTATAATCCGTCCATTCCGCTGCCGACATACATATCCAACTGTTTGCGTGTCATATCGAATATTTTGAACATCAAGAAAAGTGTCAGTATTGCGGACAGCCACGTAACAGAATGTGTTCCGAATCCCATTGCGCCACCCGCCACAGACGTTGGGATATTGCCGTATGCACTGCCGCCGGCGGTGGTAACAAAAACAGATTTATTTGTCTGGAACAACGCGTTTATAACCGCCAGATTTATACACAGAATAAATGCACATGCAATCATTGTCACGATTAATTGTTGCAAGGCCTTGGTAATACCAGAAAATGCAGGCCACACATCAAACCACTTGTCGCTGTTTTTTGTTACGTATGTCAGCACATAGAATGGATATAAAATTAATTGCATGCCAAAGTTAAATATCCCCTGGATAATCAGTAATGCCATAAATAAATTACATGCGACAAAGGTTATGATTAAAATAATGCCGGTCAAAACATTCATAAAGTCTTCGCCACCATGTGGGATTGGTGTCATCAGTCCACGCAGTCCTTGCAACAGCGTATTAAAACCGCGTTTGATAATTGTGTTATTTGCACGTGATAAATCGGCCACAGGTTGAACCAGAAATTCACACGATTCGGGGCTTATCCATGCTTTGTCCAGAATATCTTGTGGGCATGCTATTTTATCAGCATTTATATTTGCTGAATTAATTGTGTTTGTAATTTGATTAGTATATATGGCCCCCAACTGCAAGAACGGGTTAACCAACCATTGTGTTAAATATGTTGGTTTTAATTGCAACAATAATAAAACTGCGATAACTGCGCGCATTCCAGGCTTGGCAACTTTTTTAACAATTTCTGCGGGGGCGATACCTTTGGCAATATCACCACCGCCCGATATTCCAAAGAATTTCAGCATATCGTTGGGCAGATACATTTTTACCAATTCTAACACCACGGTTATAAACAAGAACGTCCATATCAAGATATAAATAATTCCATCACCATTGCCGACAAAAAATTCGTAACCACCCGTGGCCACCATCATAAATGCATCCAATACCATTGGTACCAATGGTGCCAGGTTTAATGCGTCCACCAGATTGTCTGCGTATGCCGTATTTGGGGCGCACACAATCATGACGCAGCATAATATCAAAAACAGTTTTTTTATCAGGTACATTCTCTTGTGATTTATATTTATCTTTTCAATTATATCACATTTGGGATAAAATATGATATACTTAAAAGTGATGAACAGGTTAAAAAAATTTTGGATAACATTTTTATCATTTCTGCCATTTGGTGCGGCGGCGGTATCGCCATATATTATTGCGGGTATTGTTGGTGTGGTGGGGGTGACAGGCTTTTCCATATATCGTTCTGCAAATCCTGTTAACATGGCGGATGCGATGAAATTCTTTTCATCTTGTTGGACGTGTCAGATGTTTTCAGACATTATGGCAACGATGTCCAACATGTTGCCACGGATATACGATTCGTTGGGTGGTGTTATAATTCCGTTCGCGATATTACTGACGGCTATATGGTTTGCATGGCAGATTGCTTCGACTTACATGAACAAAAGTACTATTGAACCCTGGTCTATGGCGGGCAAGTTTGGCACACACATGATGAAATTGGCATTGGTTTGCGCGCTGTTGGCTGTTCCGGTTCCGCGGATGATTACTCAAATCGCTATCGAGCCGATTTTTAATGTTGGTTTGTCATTGAATCGTGCTGTTGTTCATGATGACAGTTTTGATTCGTGTGTAATTGCGACTGCGATTGCGGACCCTGTGTCTGACAGTCCTGATGCGGCTGCATCTGGTGCATTTTCGCCAAAGTTGCGACATAATTTGGCGTGCGAACTGGGTGGTGTTCATCAGATGACGGGTTTGGGGATGACGGTTGGTTGGACGATGTTAAATATGGCCTTCGATTCGGATTATATGCATCAAATTGCATGGGGGATTCCAATTTTTCCAAACGTCATAATTTTTGCGGCAGGTGTACTGGTTATTATATTGTTTTTTATGGCATTGGTACCAATCCCCTTGTATTTCTTGGAAATATTTATCAAGTTGTCATTAAATTTGGTAATGTTGCCATTAATGCTGTTGGGATGGCTGTTTGACGGTTGGGCAATATCGCTAAAAGGGGCGGGTAAATCGATTCGTTCTATTATTGACGAAGTGATAAACGGCACCCTGGGATTGGCGGTGACGGGTGTTTTTGTTACATTCAGTATAATGTTTTTACATGCGATATTTGGCGATTGGAATGGTGTGTCTGTATTAAACGCTGCACTTGAACAAAACGATTCGAAAATATTGATGGATGCCTTGATGATGCGCAATGACAGCCTGGTTACCATTATCCTGATGGGCGTGTTTATGAGCATGTTTATGACAATGATACCCGCACTCAGCAAGAGTCTGTTTAACGTAACGATTTCGCGGGAATACTATGATACGGCAAAAAAAGACCTGGATTTATTGTGGCAAGGCCTGAAAAAAACGTACGCCCAGATAAAAAAATAAAAAATCAAGTCCTTTATTTTACTTGCCCCCCTTTTTTATACATTCCGAATCTGATATAATTCATAGCAATGACAAAGTTTCCGATTCTTTATTGGCCACGTAAAACAACTGGGGATTCAGAATACCAGTTGTCCCGCAAAGTTATAAATAACTTGGTTGGTGTAATGCCAGATGTTTATGGTGACGATGTGGATATTGTGAACATTTTGCAGGACAATCCGAACGCCACCATTTATTACCCTGTATTTTGTGGTTCTACGGGGTGGTGGGGTGAATTGTTGGGGGGTAATGCCATTATTGTGGACAAAGTGATAATATCCCCAGAATGTCAATTAATGGTCATTGAATCTCAGAAAAACGCAAAACCACGTGGCGCAAATCAGTTGTTGGCGGCTGAAATATATCCGACCAGTGGTTTTTTCAAGAAGATGAATTCTGGTATCGCGACTGTTGCGGATATGTTGGCAACCGATGCGGGTACGATATTGGCGTTGTTTTCTGGCAAGAATCAAAATATGTTTATAGATATCTTGGAATCTACGGGTAATTCGTATCTGGGGTGCATTGGCAGATATTAAAATGCTATTATTGCTTGATTTCTGTAAAAATCCTTGTATAATTCCGGGGCTAAAAAATAAAAAAGGGTAAATGCTATGAAAAAAGGAATTCATCCAGAATACCACGAAATCAACGTCACCAGAACAGATGGCAAGACGGTAAAAATGTATTCTTCTGTAAAAAAAGACTTGGTCTTATCAACAGATAATTTGAATCATTCTGCCTGGACGGGTCAGCGTTCTAATGCCGGTGATAAAGGTCAGCGCGCGGCCGATTTCAAGGCAAAATTTGCTGGGTTCAAGTTTTAATATAAATTACGTCTGATGGGGGCGGCGACATGGAATTGTTGATAAAAGGTTCTACGGAATTAAACAAAATGTTTATGGCGCTGCAGCGTACGGCGGCGGGATTGCGTCGTGATTTCGGCGAAGTTGAAAACCTGCAACAGTCATTACGCGGTGCGCGTGATTTTGTGCAAAAGGCTGCTGCCCGCATCGAAGAAAGTATTTTAAGCGACCTGCTGTTGGTTCGTCCTTCGGCGGGTTTATTAACACCAAATGTTTCGCGCGCGGGTGACGGTCGTGACGAATTTGTTCTGTCGTTATCGGGTGCGTCAAATTTTGTACGTGGAAATCCGCATTTTGCGATTTCTTTGGCATTGCGTTCGAATGATGAAACAAAAATTGCATTGGTGTATTCCCCGATTGATGAACGCCTGTATTATGCCGAAGCGGGTCAGGGTGCGTACATCTTTTCTGCATATCATTCTGCACGTATAAAGGTTTCTAATTTATCAGAACCATCGGATTTGACGGTTGGATATAATACGTCCGACAATCGTCCAACGGTTGGTGATGTCCGCCGTACAGGATGTCCGGCATTGGATTTGGCATGGGTTGCAGCAGGTAAATTAGATGCGTATGTTTCTGACCCATTGGATTTTGCAGAAATTGCTGCCGGCGACTTAATAGTACGCGAGGCTGGCGGTCGTATTGAAATGATGGCAGACTTGGTTGCCACAAATGGACATGTAGAATTATGAAAAAAGCCCCTTGTTTGGGGCTTTTTTTATATATGTTTCATAATTTCTGGATATATTGTATCTGGTGTGCCACATGCATCAATTTCTGCGAAATGTATGCCTTCTGCGGTGCGTAACCATTCAATCGCAGGTACTGTTACATTAAAGAATGTATCCAGTCTGCGTTTGACTGCATCTGGGTCTGCATCGTCTTTGCGGCCTGCACCTTCGTTGATACGTTTGTTGATACGTGCCAACATTACTTCGGTTGGAACGGTCATATAAATAACGCGAATATCATATTTGTCTGCAAAAGTATTTACCAACCATTGTGCCTGGGTCAATGTGCGTGGGAATCCGTCCATTAATACATCATGTCCATCATGCATGTTGTCAGACACCAACCCAAATATCTGTTCGTCTGATACCAGTTGCCCAGATGCGATTGTTTTTGCCACATCGGAATCTGCCGGTGCTGCGCGCAGCATTGCGCCTGTTTCGATATAGTCATAATTGCCATTATCCAACAGCATTTTTGACATTGTTCCTTTGCCGACCCCTTGGCCGCCCATCATCAAAATAATCTTTGGCTTGTTCATGATGTTTTTCCTTTGTTTGGTTGCTTTCTGGGCGAATTATAGCAAATAAAAACACCGCATGGCAAGAAGACATGCGGTGGAATAATTCATAAAAACTTATAAATTATTTTTTGCTGTTTTCGATTGCAGCGCCCAAGATGTCGCCCAATACGGAACCGGAATCGGCTTCGTTTGCGAATTCTTTGACGGCTTGCTTTTCCAATGTTACCTGCAATGCACGAACAGACAGTTTAACAGTGTTGTCTTCAACGGAAACAACAGATGCTTCTACGCTGTCGCCAACATTGTATTTTGATGTGTCTTGTTCTGATTTTTCGCGTGACAGGTCTGTACGGCGGATAACACCGCGAACATCGCCCTGCAGTGACAAAATCAATTCATCAGGTGTAATTTCGGAAACTGTACCGCATACAACTGCGCCTTTCTTTAATGAAACAGCGTTGTTTTCTGCGCTTTCGGTTAATTGTTTGATACCCAATGTAACGCGTTCTTTTTCTGGATTGATATCCAAGATTTTCGCTGTTACTTCCTGGCCGCGAACGAACTTTTTCAGTTCTTCTTCGTCCAGTTTATTCCAAGACAGGTCGGAAATGTGAACCATACCGTCCAATTCTGGTGTTAATGCAACAAACAAACCGAATTCAGTTGTATTTTTGATTGGGCCTGTGATTACATCGCCAACATTGTGTGTTTCAGCAAACTGTTTCCATGGATTTGGTTGCAGTTGTTTGTAACCCAACGAGATGCGGCGTTTATCTTGGTCAATACCCAAAACAACAACGTTGACATCCTGACCGTTTTGCAAAACTTTGCTTGGGTGGATGTTTTTGTTTGTCCAGGACAGTTCAGACATGTGAACCAGACCTTCGATATTGTTGCCCAAATCAATAAATGCGCCATAATCTGTCAAAGAAGATACTTTGCCGGATACTGTATCGCCAACATTGAATGCGCGCGATGCTGTTTCCCATGGGTCTTCTTCTAACTGTTTTGCGCCCAAAGAAATACGATGTGATTCTGGGTCAAACTGGATAACTTTGACTTTGATTTTTTCACCAACATGAACCAATTCGCGTGGGTGATTTACACGTTTCCAAGACAGGTCTGTTACGTGTAACAATCCGTCAATGCCACCCAGATCAACGAATACACCGTAATCTGTAATGTTTTTCACTGTACCTTCGATAACTGCACCCAGTTCGATGTTTTTCATTGCTTCTTTCTGTGCAGCAGCGATTGTGTCAGACTGAATTGCGCGGCGTGAAACGATTGCGTTTGTGCGCAATGCGTCCATTTTCAATACGCGGAATTTATCTTTCAATCCAATCAATGATTTTGCATCACGAATTGGTTTGTGATCAACCTGTGAAGAAGGCATAAATGCAAATACACCGTTGATGTCCACGGTGAAACCGCCACGAACAACATCGATGATTGTACCTTCTGGGTCAACACCTTCGGCAACAGTCTTTTCCAAATCTTTCCATGCTTTTTCAGCACGCGCTTTGGTATAAGACAGAACAGCAGTGCCTTCGCGTGATTCATAACGTTCAACAAAAACGTCAATGATATCGCCGACAGATGGAACTGATGCGCCGAATTCTTTTAATGGAACGCGCCCTTCGGATTTCAAGCCAACATCAACCATTGCGAAATCGCCACGGATATCTTTAACAGTACCCTTGGTTGCATAGCCTTGCAATGTTTCTTGAGAGCCATAGTTTGCGTCAAACATCTGGACAAAATCTTCGCCAGATACAGGATTAAATAAATCTTTGGATAAATCTTTCATAAGAAAATATTCATCAAAGTTTGCCACCCTTCACCAAGGTTTCGGGTGGCAG
>SUUL01000014.1 GCA_015062545.1 Alphaproteobacteria bacterium
TTCAATATGTTCACAACAAAGGTTCATTTGAATAACTGGCGCATCCAGAAGGATTCGAACCCTCAGTCTTCTGATCCGTAGTCAGATGCTTTATCCAGTTAAGCTATGGATGCAACGGTTTGTTATTTTATATCATTTTATTCAAATTGCAAGCAAAAATAATATTTTTATTTCGTTTTCTGTTTTATGCCACGATATAATTCATTGTAATGACCGCGACATACAGACTTATAATTGCTGTCCCCAAGGGCAAATTGTTCGCCCGCATGAATAACTTTGCCGTTTGAATCAAAGCGCAGGTGGTGTGTCGCCAACTTCATACAACCGTTGATTTGACAATTTGAATCCATGCGGTGCAGTTTTGCGCCAACTTCAATCAAACGCCGTGATGCAGGAAATATTTGCTCGTTACTGTCCACCATCAAGCCATAGCACATAACAATTTTGTTTTGTTGGTCGGCAATATGTACCAGTTTATCTATGTCTGATTCAGAAAAGAACTGAACTTCGTCAACCAATACAACATCTGTGTCGGGGGCAGGGGTATATTTGTTCAAATTTGGAATCGCCAGTGCGTTACATTCCAAGCCGATACGAGAAACAATTTTTTGTTCCCCAAAACGGTTGTCAAATGCGGGTTTTACAACCTCTACCTTGTTGCCGTTTTTCTTGAAATTATATGCGTTGATTATTAATGTGGCGGATTTAGAACTGCTCATTACGCCATAATGAAAATGTAGATTTGCCATTGATACCTTTCCTTTGGTTTTTATGGTTATATCAAAAATACAATTTTGTGTCACGGAAAAAAATGAATAAATATACTAATTTTTTTGAAAATTTTATGTTATACTAATGAATTATGAGAATATTTTTCTGGGGGTTGTTTGGCGTATTGTATGTCGCAAGTGCAGGGGGCGCGGGTCTGCCTGATGGGGCATTGGTGCGTGCAGCTGCAGGCAGTTTAATTCAGGCCCAAACATTCCCCAAAACGTTCAGTGATTTGTCTTTTGTAGATAGGATGGCAATTAAGGCCGATGGGTATGACGATGTCGGAACCGAGTATGATGAAAATGGTGTTTGTATTTCAGGGTGCGCTTATGTTGGTATGACACTGGAAGATGAAGAGCGTATGATTGAACGCGCAACGAATGAATTGCAGCAGTTAGTAGCATTGGAAAATGCAAGACGTGGCTATTATACACCGCAAGTGCAACAACAGCAGACACAATTACAAACACAACAACAATTTCAATACCAAATGCCACAGCAACAAGTGCCATATCAACAACCACAACAGGTTCAGTATCAACACCCACAGCAAAATTCTGCACCTGTGCAGCTGTCATCAGGTGGCGGACAGGTGTTCTTTGGACCGCCGGTGCATGGTGATGTCAAGGTTGGTTCTGATTTTGGTGAACGGCGACCGCCAAAGACCAAAGGGGGAAAAACAGGTTCCAGATATCATCGTGGATTGGATGTCAAAGCTTCAACTGGGACACCGTTGTATGCCGCCGCTGATGGCAAAGTTGTTTTGGCAGGTAATAGTGGCGGCTATGGCAAGGTGGTAAAGATTGAACATCCTTTTTCTGGGTCAAATAAAACAGCAATGACGGTTTATGCACATATGAGTCAGATTGATGTTAGGGTTGGTGATACTGTAACCAAAGGTCAAAGAATTGGGGCCGCCGGAAATACGGGTAACAGTGGTGGTGCGCACCTGCATTATGAACTGCGTTTTGATAATGTCAGGGTGGATCCATTGGGGTCGAAGATTAAGCCGGTTATTGATAAAGAAGTGGCAATAGCCAGTTCTACCAGTGGAACAAATTATCTGGGGGTACCGTATTGCATTAAAAAGGGTATTTCCAGTACGCGTTTGAGTCGCCTGCATGGCAATGATGCGGCTGTTCGTGAAAATTTCCCCCAGTCAACTGGATGGTGTCAAGTTTATTAGTTTTGTGATTTTTTGAATCTTACAGAAAAACTGCCGTTGTTGATTGGGACCCATGATATAATATATGGGCTTAGCAGGCTGTCGCGCGCCCATTGTTGAAATTTGATTTTCAAAATACCGCTGGCACCGGTAATAATATTTGCGGTACGTGTCCCAGATTGTGCCAATTCCATTATTGCATTCCATGCCTGTTCTTCGGTCAGTTGGTGCAGGTCCAATGTGGCATGCATGGGCGGTGTGTGCCGTGTGTGTGGAATACGTGTTGATAGATGCAGTTCAGAACGTACAGCACGACGTGTGTTAATGTTGTCGCCATGAAATTCATCGCCAATCATTTCGGCAATATCTTTGTCGGTTAATTGTTTCATAGTTGTGCCTTTTGAAATACCAGAACACGTTCAACCCCGCCCAGGTCATATTCATTTTTGACCAAATCCCAACCATTTTGCATGAAGATTATTTTTATATCTGTTCCTTGGTCAATGCCGATTTCCAGGTACAATTTGCCATCATCTTTTATCCAATTTTTTGCGTGTTTGGCGATTGATTTATATGCCGCCAGTCCATTGTCTTCTGCATACAGTGCCATGTCTGGGTCATGTTGTGCGCCATCGTTTACGCGTGTATCGTTATGGGCGATATATGGTGGATTTGAAACGATAATATCAAATTTTGTGCCATAATTATGTGGGGTATCAAATGTTGTTAGTTTTGTTTTTATTTTGTCGTTCATTCCCAAGTTGTTTATATTGCGTTTGGCAACCTTTAATGCGCGGCGTGATTTGTCAATCGCAATACCGGTTGCGCCGTGTATGTTTTTTACCAGTGAACATATAATACAGCCCGTACCAGTTCCCAGGTCCAGAATGCATGGCGATGTATTTAATATGCAATCAGATATGACGGCAGATACCAATGTTTCTGTGTCGGGTCTGGGATCAAGGGTATGACGGTTGGTATAGAATTTAATGCCGTAAAACCATTTTTGATGAATGATTTTTGCCACAGGAATACCACGGCGTAATTGACGTGACATGCGCCATACAGAAAAACGAGATAATTTTACCCCAGATTCCGTTATAATACGGGCTGCACGAATACCACCAGATGCTTGTAAAATTGCGAACGCTTGATTTATTTTCATAAAGGCATTATAATCGGTGTCATGAAAAAAGCAAAAGATATTCTGAATACCACCAATTTGACTCGTATGGTTATGGCGTTGGCTGTGCTGTTGAGTTTGGTGGCAATTTTTTTGGTCGCAACAAAACGTACACCGCATCACTTGCGTGCGGCGCGTGAATGTAAATCTGTGGTGATGGTGGCATCTGGGGATACTTTGTCTAAGTTGTTGTTGGAGCAGGGGTTAACACATAATGATGTTAATACCATTGCCAAAGTGTTGAAGTCTGATGCAGAAATAACAACCCTGCGTGCGGATAAAGATGTTTTGGAATTTGTTCGTGATAATAATAATGCGCCTGTTACCAAGATTGTTGTTATTCCGTCCCCATGGCGTCAGGTGGAATTAACATGTGGCGAAAATGGTGCATGGAATTGCGAAACGGTTGATGTGGAACGTGATGTGCGCGCGGTGTATCGCAGTGGTGAAATCTTGGACGGGGATAGTTTTTATTTGGCGGGACAGCGCGCTGGAATCCCTGCAGGAATTTTAATAGATGTATATGATTTATTGGCGTTTGAAATGGACTTTGAACGTGATGTGCGCGCAGGACAGAAATTTTCTGTGTTGTATGAAGAAAACTTCTCTAACGGGCAAAAGGTTGATAACGGACGTGTTTTGGCAGTAGAGTTTGAGGCCTTGCGCGGCAATGTGCAAATGTATCGTTTCAGAAAGGCTGATGGTACAACGGGATATTATGATGCAGAAGGTAATGGTGCGATTAAATCATTAAAACGTACACCAATTAATAATGCAAAAATTACCAGTAACTTTTCCCGTAATCGCAAGCATCCTGTCTTGGGATATACACGCGCGCACAAGGGGGTGGATTTCCGCGCATCAACCGGTACACCAATTCCGGCGGCAGGTGCAGGGCGTGTTATCGCGCGCAGTTATAACAAGGGGCATGGTAATTTTGTGAAAATTCGTCACAATGGTTCGTATGAAACTTTGTATGCGCATATGTCAAAATTTGCCAAGGGGGTAAATGTTGGTACCAACGTACGTCAGGGGCAGACCATTGGGTATGTCGGTTCAACGGGGTATTCAACGGGGCCACATTTGCACTATGAAATTATCAAAGATGGTGTGCATGTAAATCCAATGACTGTGAAATTGCCCGCAATTAGTAATCTGGGCAAGGACGAGAAAAAAAAGTTTCAGGAATACCGCAAGGTGTTAGAGCAGGGAATTGAAAAATTAGAAAAAAATCCATCCTTGTACATTCAGTTGTAATAGAAAAAAGCCGCCGTTTGGCGGTTTTTTATTTGCGAACACCCCAGAATAATGCCCACAGCCACCCAATAAAAGACCAACCAAATATCCAACTGCCCAGGCGGACGGCATGCATATCTGGTTTGCCTTTGCCGTTTTGACGCGCAATCCAGGCGGGGGCCAAGATAATCCCAACGGTCAATATGACGGCGATTGTGTACTTGATGATTAATAAAATATCCAAATTCGTATTCATTTTTATAATAAAGGGGGGCAAATGCCCCCTGATTTATATTCTCGGGCAAATTATATACCATATTTGGCCGATTTGTCCAGTTCTTCTTCAATGCGCAATAACTGATTGTATTTTGCCATACGATCGGTGCGTGACATTGAACCTGTCTTGATTTGCCCGGCGTTTGTTGCAACTGCTAAATCTGCGATTGTGGTGTCTTCGGTTTCGCCACTGCGATGGGAAATGATGACACCGTAATTCGCATCTTGGGCCATTTTTATTGCGCGCAAGGTTTCTGTTAAAGAACCAATTTGATTTACTTTGATTAAGATTGCGTTTGCAACACCTGCGGCAATTCCGCGTTCCAAACGTGCAGGGTTTGTTACGAACAAGTCGTCACCAACCAGTTGGCATTTTGCGCCGATTGTGTCCGTTAATTTTTTCCAACCGTCCCAGTCTTCTTCGGCCAATGCATCTTCGATGGAAATAATTGGATAATCTGAAATCAGTTTTTCATAGAAAGAAATCATTTCATCGGATGTCAGTTTTTGCCCTTCGAAGTTATAAACGCCGTCCGAATAGAATTCAGATGATGCAACGTCCAAGCCAATGGATACCTGATCGCCTGGGATATAACCTGCAGCCTTGATTGCGGAAACGATTGTGTCTAATGCTTCGCGGCAAGAATTAAAGTTTGGTGCAAAACCGCCTTCGTCACCAACGTTGGTGGAATTGCCACCTTTCTTTAAGATGGATTTCAAGTTGTGGAATATTTCAGACCCCATACGGATTGCATCTGATTCAGATTTTGCACCGTTTGGAATAATCATGAATTCCTGGGCATCCAGACCGTTGTCCGCATGTGCGCCACCGTTGATTATGTTCATCATTGGACGTGGCAAAACGCATGGATTTGCATTGCCATAGATGTCTGCAATGTATTTATATAATGGAATATGTTTTGCATTCGCAGATGCGTGCGCCAGTGCCATAGATACAGCCAATATTGCATTCGCACCCAATTTGTCTTTATTTGGTGTGCCGTCCAATGACAACATCTTTTCATCCAGTGCGGTTTGTTCTGTCGCATCCATGCCGATTAAAGCAGGGGCAATAATTTCATTTACGTTCTGGACCGCAGTTAATACGCCTTTGCCCATGTATGCATTGCCGCCATCGCGCAGTTCCAACGCTTCGAATGTACCGGTGGATGCCCCAGATGGAACCGCCGCGCGACCAAATGCACCCCCAGATAATTCAATGTCACATTCAATGGTTGGGTTGCCGCGACTGTCCATAATTTGACGGGCATGGATTTTGGTAATTTCATACATTTCTTTTTCTCCCTGTTAAGTTGTTATGATATAATCTATATAATTTCGTCTTGCCTTGGTAAAACGAATTGTGCCATAATATAATCATATTTAGGATTGGAAGAAAATAAAAAAATGATAAAAAAGTTAATTTCTTTGGTTTGCTGCTTGTTGCCAGTGGGTGCGGTGGCAGATGTGTTGCAGCCTGTTGGTGGTGCACCAACTGTTTCTACGTCTCAGTTCCCAACAGATGGGTCGGCGGTAATTATTGGTGGGGGAAATGGTATCAATGCCCCGGGTGGATTAAGTGTGGCGAATAATATGTACGTTGGTGCGGCAACGGATATGGGGGCAATAAATGGTTCCTTGGTCGTGTTGAATACTGCAACCAGTCCTTTTGCGGTCTTGGCGGGTGGAAATGTTTCTGTTGGTTCAATGTTGCGCGTGTTGGATGGATGGAATTTTGGAATACAAACAACGGGAACAGGTTGGGATGTTGACTTGGGGTCGTTGGATAATCTGGGGACATTCACAACACAAAATATAAATACATTTACATCTGGACAGGTTGTTAACGGTGGCATGTTGGATATTGTCGCAAATGACAAGGTTGATATGGGGGCATTGACGGCAAATGGTTCAGGTACAACAAAGATTGTGGCAAATGAAAATGGTATAGCAGTTGCAGGAACAGTACAAAATAATGCAGGCTTGATGTCTTTGACGGCCACAGGGGATGTAAATTCTGTTAATATCATGGGGAGCTTGGAAAATACCGGAACGGGGTTGGTCGTTGATGCCGGTGATTTGACCGTTGGTGGTACAATGAAAAACGATTCGCAAAGCGGTTCTGTTAAATTAACGGTGGGTAATTGGTACGTAAATGGTGGAACCACGGATTCTTATTCTTTTGTTAATAATGGTGTGGTGAATGCAGTTGTGTCTGGGGCAACATCCTTTGCGCATGGTATGAATTTGTCAGGAATGGATGTGGCAAATAAATTTTACTTGAAAACGCATACCTTGGATTTGGGAACAAATGCAGAACTGGCCAACAGTCTGAATGATATGGATATCATTGTTACGGGTGGTGGGTTGACACTGGATGGTATCGCAAATCAGACAAATGGTGACCTGGGGGCCAATATGACGTTGGATATTGCTAGACATTTGGCCGCACTGTCTGTTGTGAACCAAGGGCAAGATTTGATAATTGATACCGGAACAATGACGATTAATAACGCAGTAACCAGTGTCACGGGGTCAAATACGGTTTTGATGGCATCAGGGGCATCTGTTGACAATCAACCAACCTTGAATATCAAGGGGGCGTTATCTAATGCCGGCAATATGACAATCAATGGTCAATATGTGCAAGTCGCATCTGCGGTAAACCAGGGTGCAAATATGACAATTACGTCTTTGACCAGTGATTCTGGCAAAATTGTTATTGCAGGTGATGTGACAAATAATTCTGGTGATACAACAATATGGGCGCGTGATGTGTCTGTTGGTGGTGTGCTGTTAAACAATGGTGGAACAATTAATTTGTATGCTTCGGATACTGATCAGGGGGCGGTGCAAATTGGCACGTTGAGCGCGGTCGCAGGTGTGACGAATCTGAATGCATTGGCGGGAAATGTCAGTGTTGGTGGAAATGTTACCGTGTCACAGGCGGTGGATAATACGGGGGCATTAAATGTTTTGGGCAGTGTACATAATATGAATGTTGGTGGAAATGTGCGCGTGCATGGTGATTTTAACGCCAGTTCAACGGCTGCGACAGGTAATGGCGATATGACTGTGATGGCGGTTGAAACCGCTGGAATTAAATTAACGGCAGATTCTATCTTGATTGATGGTGATGTTAATGTTACAGATGCATCAAATGTACGTAATGTTACAATGTCTGCGCCTTTGATATACGTGGGACAAAATGTCAATGTCGCGGGCAAAGGGTACTTGAATATGGGCGATACCGCAACGGCATACGTCGATATAACCGATGCGTTGGGGATTGCAACAGGTGGTGTATTTGAAAGCAGTGCAAATGATTTTATCGTTGGCAATATGAATTTGTCGGGCAAGTTCATTATGCATGGACGAAGCATTGTCGCAGATACGGGGGATATATATATAAACGGGGGTGTTTACTTTGATCCGGAAAATGATGTAAGTAATCCATCCAGTGGTTTGGTCTTGCGTGATGGTGTGGTGGGCAGTTTGGATGAATTTTTACTGCAAACAACCACAGAAGATGCAGCGATTTCAATGGGGGGTGTTACGGTTGGCGATAACAGAACCTTGAAGGTGGTTTCTGCGGCAGAAATTAGTGTAGGTGGCAGTGTTGTTAATAATGGTAATCTGGATATTGATGCGTCAGAAAATGTGTATATGGGTGGAATTACCAGAAATAACGGTGTCTTGGATGTAGTGGGTACATCTGTTGAAATGGCAAATGTTATCAATACAAATCAAATGTCGATAAATGCGCAACAAGATGCAGTTGCTTTGGGGGTTGTAAAAACAGATGTTTTGTTGGATATTACGGCAGGTACATCTATTACGGCACAGTCGTTTAATCAGACATCTGGGTTGATGAATTTGCGCGCGAATACAATAGAAACAGACGGTTTTGTCGTGTCTGGTAATGGGTCGGCGGCCAATGTTACGGCAAATAGTTTTGATGTAAATGGAAATTTGCGTGTTGATGGTGATTTGGTGCACGCGGGTAATGGTGGTATGTTGAATATATCTGCTGAAAATGTCGGGGCGGATTATATAACCACGGGTGGCGATTTCATTGTTATGGGTGGAAAGTCGCAATATGATATTATGTATAACTTGAATGTTGGTGGTAATCTGATTGTTCAAGATGGTGCAGATATCTTGTTTAATGGTGTAAACCAAGTCGTTGTTGCCGATACTTTAAGTAATTCGGGGGCATTAAGTGTTGTCGCAAAACATGGGATTGTCGCGAATCAATTTGTTAATACAAACGGCAATGTAAATTTAGATGCAGGGGATGGTGCGATTGATTTTGGTTCTTTGCAGTTGGGTAATGGAACATTGACAGTTGATGGGGCAGAAATGTTCGTGGATTCTGGTATCAGCACAGGTGCAATGTTGTATCAGGGGTATGTCGGGGATTTGAAGTCCAAAGACATTAACGTACTGGCAGATAATTTTGAAATAACAACAGATAAATTGGTGGTGAATGGTATTAACCAAAATGGTTCTTTGATTGTTAACACCAGTAATGTTGATGTGTCTGGTGATGTTGTGGCATCTGATTTGCGCTTGGTCGCGTCAAAGGATGAGTTGGGAAATACAGTTTGGCAAAATGTCAGTATAAATGGCAATTTATCTGGTGATGTGGATTTTGTCGGTTTGGAAAAGTTAACGGTTACAAATGGCAATTATTCTTTCGGCAATGGCAGTCAAATTAATGCTGCAATATTGCCATTTGCAGATGGGGTTGCGTTGAATACAACAGATATTAATTATTGGGCCAGTGTAAATTTGACACCTGGTGCAACATTTGGACAGATTATCAACCCAACAGATTCTGCCGCACGCGCGTTGATTTTGGTTGACGGGGTTTTTGTTGGGGGTACGGAATATGTGCCCGAAGGCGCATTGGAATTGGGGCAAAAACAAATTGGTATAACATTGTTTGATGCCGTTGATCAG
Source organism: Alphaproteobacteria bacterium (assembly GCA_015062545.1). Taxonomy (GTDB): domain Bacteria; phylum Pseudomonadota; class Alphaproteobacteria; order Rs-D84; family Rs-D84; genus Enterousia. The sequence continues at coordinate 9,597 of SUUL01000014.1, forward strand.
GGCAGTGCAATTTGGTTCTTGCATGCGGATGGTGGTGTGCAAAATGTTGATAGTATTACATTATTGCGTAATTTGGATGTGCGCTTTTGTAATGCAGATGGATCAATTTGTTATGATTATTTAGATTCTTTGGATGGCAAGAATGAATCTGGTGATGATTTGCCCGCGTACGTTTCTGTGCGTGATGTGAATAATGATGGTGTTGCAAATGATTTGTATATTGTATTTGATCCGCAGTTTGGTGGACCTGTGTTATTGAACAATCTGAAGATTCAGCAAATTGTTGGGCGTACAGATGGGGCAACACGTGGCGAATATGTCGCTGCGGGTGCATTAGATGATATGATTGCAGGACAGTTGAAATATACCCAGTTCTATAACGATACCCCATTAGAGGTTTTACCACTGATATTCAAAGATACAAATTTATCAACGGTCGCAAATGAATTATATCTGAGATTAGAGGAATATAACAAGAATTTTGATGGTAATCCTTTGGCGCGTTTCAGCCGTTTGTTCCAGGTGCGCGAATTGGAACAGGTGTTGGGCGGAATGGTGTTAAACGAACATACGTTTGCCCGTTCGTTTGAAGATCGTATGTTGGATGAATTTATTTGGAATCGTAATCGCAGTCTGAAGAAGGCGTGGGTTGATATGGACTATGGTATGTTCTATCAAAATGTTTCGGATGGTAAACATTCTGATGGGAATAGATTTGCCTTGTCTGCGGGATTTGATTGGCAGCAATCTGATACGTTGATTTTGGGATTGACGGGGCGTGTATCACACAGTTCTTCGGATGTTTCTGATGCGATGGATTTGGGATATATGGCGGGGCAATCTGTGGCGGGTAATGTGCATGTTGATGTTACAGATACTGATGTTGGATTTGGTGCCTACTTGATGCAGACATTGGGTGAAAGTTTCCGTCTGTATGGGAATGCGTTTATTGATGTACATGTGTTTGATATTGATCGCATGCAAAACTTTGTTTCATCCATAGAAGGTGATGGGACTGCGTTTAGTTTGATTTCTGAATGGGGATTGATGCACGATATCTTGAACCAGTATATTGTTGGTAATTTGTATGCGCGTATTGGATATAACTTTGGATTTGATATTACAGAAAAGGTGGATGGTAAAGACTATATGAATTTGGAATCGGATGGGTATTTGATGCTGACACCGGGGTATTCGTTGACGGCGCAGAAACGTATATATCCATCTGCGTGGTTCCAAATCAGACCTTATGCAACCGTTGGGGTTGAATATGATGTCTTTGGTGCGCCAGATAATGCACAGTATCGATTTGCGGTGGCGGACAGATTTACCAAGTATGATGTGGATATTGATCCATTGTGGGCGAATATTGGTGGTGGTGTGGAATTGATTTCTGCAACAGGAATCCAGGTTGGGTTTGATTATCGCTATCAATATAATGATGCGTTGCAGTTGCATAATATCAAAGTGTCTGGTTCGTATCGTTTTTAAGTCGTGGTATGCATGTTTTTTAGCCAATCGTTCCTATGCGATTGGCATTTTTTTTATGATATAGTTCGTATATAAAGGAGAAAGACATGAAAACATTTTTGAAATTTATTTTTGCAATCGTTATTTCTTTTATCCCAGGAATTATTGGGGGATTCTTTTCACCAATGTCACCGGGGGCCAATGAATGGTATAATGGACTAAATCAGTCTGTGTTAACGCCAAATGGTTGGGTGTTTATGTGGGCTTGGTTGATTTTATATGCGCTGTTGGGAATTGCCTTGTTCTTGATTATGAATAATGAAAAAACACGGCACAGTAAAACCAAAGCGTATGTATTGTTTATAACACAGATGGTATTGAATGCGTTATGGTCATTCCTGTTCTTTGGTTTGCATGCAATGGGATGGGCATTGTTAACCATCGTGGCATTGTTGGCGGTGGCAATATGGATGGCAATTTCTTTCAAGCCAATCAGTCGCGCAGCATCTTATCTGGTGTGGCCATATATTGCATGGTTGTGCTTTGCATTGTATCTGAATGGGACAGTGATTCTGTTAAACTAAATCTTTAATATTTTGGCATGTGGATCGCCAATGTTCAAATACCGCAGCCCCAGTTCTTCTACGTAATCGGGGCTGTGGTTTTGTAATAATTTTATGTGTGTATTTAGTTCTTCTAATGTTTTTTGTTCTGCAACCAGTTGGTCTTGGGCCTGATTCAAACGCCAAATGTTTATGCCAAAACGTTGGATGTTAACATCGCCCCAAAACATGCCAATCAACATAAATCCCGCAAATAATGCCAATAAAATACCCAATTTGCCGCGTGCACTGCCAGACCATGCGCGTGATAAAAAACTAAATAAATTTTTGATTTTTCCTTTCATAGATGTCATTATATCACAAATGTTTAGTGATAATCAAATTTTTGCTGCGCCACTTGCCGGAATAACAGACAGACCGTTCCGGTGTATGGTGCGTAAATTTTCACCAAATGCGCCGTTGGTGACAGAAATGATATCGTGCCATTCTTTGGTTGGGGCGCACAAGAATTGTTTGCGTAATTTTGATGACTATGCCGATGAAGGAAATGTTGGTGCGCAGATTTTCGGTGCAAATGTTGAATTGATGGCGGATGCTGCACGTATTCTGCAAGATGCAGGCGCAAAATGGATTGATATTAACATGGGCTGTCCTGTGCCAAAGGTGGCAACACGCGCAGGCGCGGGGGCACATCTGATGCAAGATCATGCGCTGGCGGGAAAAATTATGTCTGCGGTTGTTGGGGCGGTGCAAATTCCTGTGTCAATTAAAACACGTTTGGGGTGGGATGATGCACACCGTGATTGGCGCGATTTGATAAATATTGCTGCAGATTGCGGGGTGTCATTTGCTGCGTTGCATGGACGAACAAGGGCGCAGTTGTATGTTGGACCAGCACAGTTGCCAGATGTAACAGGATGTCCAATACCGATTATTGCGAATGGTGATATTAAAACGTCCGCAGATGTTCAAAACGCAGAAAACTTGGGGTATTCGGGTGCAATGGTGGGTCGTGGTTTGTTGGGAAAGCCGTGGGCTTTGGCAGAAATAATGGGACAAAATGCACCACAAGATGTGGGGCGGGTGGTTTTGGAACACCTGGATTATACACTGGAATACTATGGCGAACAAGCCGCAATACCAATGTTCAGAAAACATGCCGCGTGGTACAGTGCAGGTATGCCAAATTCGTCCGAGTTCCGTATAAAGGTTAATCAAATTGTTGATGCAGATGTCTTAAAGGTTGCAATTCGTGATTTTTGGGGTATGATTTAGGCGAAGTTAACAAGGGATTGTGAATTATGAATGATAATGTTGATGTCAAGGAAGTTGTAGAAATACCTGTGGAATTAACCGCGGGGGAAATGTTGCGTAATGCACGTACAACTGGTCGCCGTAAACGTGAAATACCAACGATTTCAAAGCAGTTGTGTATCCGTGAAGAATTTTTAGAAGCATTGGAAAATGGCAAATACAATGAAATCCCAGAGCCTGTATATATACTGGGGTTCGCGCGTAATTATGCGATGGAATTGGGATTGAATCCTGATGAAATTGTAAACAAAATAAAAAAAGAAATGGGATTGTTGTCGGACTGTGCCGCAGATGACGAAGATGTCAGTGCGTGTGCCATGCCCAGTATCAAAGAAGATCATTGGTTGAAAATCTGGGGAATAAAGGCGTATCAGTTTGTCTATCAGCATTGGATATGGTTTGCAGGGGCATTGGCTGCAATTATTTTGTTAACAGTTTTGATTTCTGTTTTGACACCGTCCAAAGAAGTAGATGCACCTGTTGTGGCGACTGTGCCCGTGGCAGAAGTGTCAACAGAACCTGCCTTCAAACAAGAAGTGCGCGAAAGATTCGGTACAGATAATCGTGACAAAGCAGATGTTATTTTGCAGGCATCTCAGGAAGCGTGGGTGAAAATAGAAGATGGACGTGGTAATACAGTGTTCAGTCGCGTTTTGGTGCCTGGGGACGTTTATTATGTGCCAAACGGAAATAAACACAAGGCAACCTTTGGTAATGCCGGCGGAATTGATATCTGGGTTAAGGGCAAGTTAATACCAGATGTGGGTAAAGATCATGCCAGGGTTTCTGGAATATCGTTGTCGCCGGACAGTTTGTTGAAGGGTAATAAAAAGTAAATCATTCAGGGGCGCAAGGAAACTTCGCCCCTTAGTATTGAAACTGTAAAAATTTTTTCTATATATAATCGTACCATGGCAGGAATAATAAAAATTCGCGGTGCGCGCGAAAATAATCTTAAAAATATTGATTTAGACATACCAAAAAATAAATTGGTGGTCTTTACTGGCGTATCTGGATCAGGAAAGTCATCATTGGCGTTTAATACAATATATGCCGAAGGACAGCGCAGGTATGTCGAATCGCTGTCCAGTTATGCGCGCCAATTCTTGGATATGCAAAAAAAGCCAGATGTTGATTTGATAGAGGGCTTGGCACCTGCGATTTCTATTGAACAAAAAACTACGTCAAAAAATCCACGTTCAACGGTGGGAACAGTAACGGAAATTTATGATTATTTGCGCTTGTTGTGGGCGCGTATTGGGGTGCCCCATTCGCCGGTGACGGGGTTGCCAATTAAGTCACAGACGGTGGCAGAGATGGTTGACTGGACCATGAAAATTCCGTCAGGGATAAAAATATTTATTTTGGCACCATTGGTACGTGAACGCAAGGGCGAGTATCGCAAGGAATTGGCGTTCTTGGTCAAGCAAGGGTATCAGCGTGCAATTATTGATGGTGAAATGGTTGATTTGTCTGCTGCGCCTGCGCTGGATAAAAATAAAAAACACAATATTTTTGTTGTCGTTGATAGACTGCAAATGCCCGCAGAAAATTCAGATACAGAAGAATTTCGTTCGCGCCTGTATGCATCATTTGAAGGTTCTTTGCGTTTGGTGCCTGGGGCGGTCTTGGTACGCAGATTAGATACAAACGAAGATACATTATATTCACAAAGTTATGCATGTCCGGTTAGTGGCTTTACAGTACCAAAGATAGAACCCAGATTATTTTCTTTTAATGCGCCAATGGGTGCGTGTCAGAACTGTGATGGTTTGGGTGTGCAATTAAATATGTCGCCAGATTTGGTCGTGCCAGATCCGTCAAAGTCCATATTGGGGGGCGCAATCGCGCCTTGGTCGCGTGGCGGTATGCTTAGTCAATTTGAACATTTGTTAGATGCGCTGCATAAAAAGTTTAAGATACCATTGTCAAAGCCATGGCATACGCTGAGTCAGGAACAAAAAGACTTAATCTTGTACGGCAGCGGTGATGAACCAATTAAAATTAACTGGAATGGGTTTGTTTATGAAAAACCATACGAAGGGGTTATACCAAATATAGAACGCCGTTGGCGCGAATCTGAATCCGAAGCCATGCGCAGCGAATTGGCCAAGTATCAATCTGAAAAACCATGCCCGGTATGTCATGGCAAACGGTTGAATATTCATGCGCTGTGTGTGCGTATAAATGGTGCAGATATCATGGACGTATGTGATATGTCTGTGGATGAATCTTTGGAATGGTTCCGTGATTTGCCAAATCATTTATCCCAGAAAGACAATGATATTGCGCGTATTGTTTTGCGTGAAATTACCGACAGATTATATTTCTTGCAAAATGTTGGGTTGGGGTATTTAACATTGTCGCGTATGGCGGGAACGCTGTCTGGGGGCGAAGCGCAAAGAATCCGTCTGGCATCGCAAATTGGCAGTGGCTTGTCTGGTGTTTTATATGTTTTGGATGAGCCGTCCATTGGGTTGCATCAGGCGGATAATGATAAATTGTTGGAAACGCTGAAAATGCTGCGCGACAAGGATAATACTGTTATCGTTGTGGAACACGATGAAGATGCCATGCGCGCGGCAGATTTCTTGGTGGATATCGGACGCGGTGCGGGTATAAATGGTGGTAAAGTTATTGCCTCAGGTACACCAAATCAAGTTATTAAAAATAAAGATTCAATAACCGGACAATATTTGGCAGGAACACGTCAGATTCCTGTGCCGAAAAAACGCCGTGTGGGTAATGGTAAGTCTATTATTATCAGTGGCGCACGTGAAAATAACCTGAAAAATGTTACTGTGGAATTTCCGTTGGGCAAATTTATTGCATTAACGGGCGTGTCTGGATCTGGAAAATCAACGTTGTTGTTGAATACGCTATATCCCGCGTTGATGCGTGCGTTATATAATTCCAAGTTGGAAACAGGGGCGCATGATATTATTCGTGGTATGGAAAATGTGGACAAGGTTGTGGATATTGACCAATCACCCATTGGACGCAGTCCGCGCAGTAACCCCGCCACATATACAGGTGTGTTTAGTGATATTCGTGATTTCTTTGCAGGCCTGCCCGAGGCCAAGGCGCGCGGGTATGGACCGGGCAGATTCTCGTTTAATGTCAAGGGGGGACGTTGCGAAGCGTGTCAGGGTGATGGTCAAATCAAGATAGAGATGAATTTCTTGGCAGATGTGTATGTTGAATGTGAATGTTGTCATGGAACGAGATATAATGAAGAAACATTGGCGGTTAAATACAAGGGAAAATCAATCGCAGATGTCTTGAATATGACCGTAGAAGAGGCATATCGTTTCTTTGTTAATGTGCCTAAAATTGCGCGTAAGTTAGAGTTATTAAAGCGTGTGGGGTTGGACTATATCAAGTTGGGACAAAGTTCATTGGATCTGTCCGGTGGCGAAGCGCAACGTATTAAATTGTCCAAAGAATTGGCGGCACGCAGTACAGGTGAAACAATTTATATTCTGGACGAACCAACAACGGGCTTGCATTTTGAAGATATCAAATTATTATTATCGGTCTTGCATGAATTGGTCGAGCAGGGCAATACTGTAATCGTCATAGAACATAATCTGGAAGTAATAAAAACTGCAGATTGGATTGTGGACCTGGGCCCAACTGGTGGTGCAGGTGGTGGACAGGTTATTGCCGCAGGAACACCAGAACAAGTCGCAAGTGTACCAGAATCACAAACTGGAAAATATTTGCAGAAGTATCTGGACAAAACAAAAAAAAGACAATAAAATAACAGGAAAAGGAGTAAGACATGTTCGGTTTTGGTAAAAAGAAAGACAAAGCGACAGTAGAAGTAAATGAAAAAGATTTTGGTGCAGATAAAATGCCTGCAGGTATGAAAGAAACTGCACAGCGCATGATGTCAGGACAATTTGATATGAATGACATGTTGGCGCAATTAAAACAGATTAAAAAAATGAGTAATTTTAGCGGTCTGTTGAAAATGGTCCCTGGTATGAGTAATGCCGTGGCCGCAATGAAAGAAAAAATAAAGGACGGCAGTGTTGATGCCCAAATTAAAATTTTAGAGGCAATGACACCTGCCGAACGTGCAGAACCAGACAAGGTCTTTGCAAATGCCAAGGCGCGTATTGCAGAAACTGCGGGATGCACGGTGCGTGATGTGGAACACATCATTAAACAATATATGAAAATGAAACAACAAATGGCAATGATTCAGCGCATGGGGGGAATGGAAGCGGTCATGCAAAAAATGCAGCAGAATCATCCAATGCCACAAAATAAAGCATAAAAAGGATTTATAAATATGAACTGTATAAAATTATATGATAAGATAAAACATGGTATGAAGGGGCTGTTTTTTGACAAAATCGTGTCCGTTGAATTGCCATACGGAAATGCAAAAAGTTTGACACCTGTTAGTGGTTGGACTTTGGTTGTTAATTATGAAACCAAGGGGCGCAAGACATATTATTTTGCAGAAGATGATGAAAGATATATCGTAACGTATGGTTCTGCACGTCAGGCGGCATACGATACATATAACTTGTATCGCCAGTCAATGCAAAGACAACAGAAATTTGCAAAGATGTTTTCTAGACAGAAGTAATGAAAATAACAAACAAGAAAATTGCTGCAAAAAAATCTTCGGTCGCGTGGCTGCAACGTCAGGCGGCTGATCCGTATGTGGCGCGTGCACAAAAAGACGGTTATCGTGCGCGTGCGGCATATAAATTGATTGAGATGAACGAAAAGTTCAAGTTTTTGCG
>SUUL01000001.1 GCA_015062545.1 Alphaproteobacteria bacterium
TATTCGCAAGACAAGTTTTTAACGAGGTTTAATATGTAAACCTACTACCTGTCTAGGATATGCACTTTTGACTTAGTCAAAGTTTGGATATTCCAAATTCAACTGTCTGCACATCCCTTCTTGAATTTTTGATGAGCTGCTTTTATTCACAATGTTTGCGTAGTTTATCAGGAACCCTATTCATACCGTTCGTTCCGTAAACCGCAGAATTTCAGGGGTTGAGTGTCTTTGTTTTTGTTGTCTCAACTTGAAAGCCCGTATACTATGCGCTCAAACTTCGGAAAAGTCAAGCGGAATTTCAAAAATAATTTCAAAAAAATTTGGCCCACCACAAAAAAACCCAGAAAACCGCCATTTTGTTCCCAAAAAAATTTTTTCTTTTTTTCTTGGTTCGGGCCCAAAATGATTCGGTTTAGGCATAAAAACACCCCATGACCAGATTCCGATTCGTTAAAATTTATACACAAACCCCAGTTTTATTATCGGATACACCTTGAAATCGGATAATTTGCGATTCGCTTTGCGCGTGGCGCGCGCCACGTCCGCATCCAATGCCGGTATTGTTACCGGCGACCAACTTTGTGTCTGAGTATTATATATATAAAGCTGTTCATGCGGGATATCCAAAGATAACTTTGCGGGACGCGATGTCAAAACTGCCCCAAAGTCCACAAACACACCAAATCCACACCCAAGATTAAAATCAAAACCCGTCCCCAGATACGGCCCATGATAATTCCAATCAATCGTGGCAGTACCACCAAAATTATTACCGTTATAATAATAGTGGTCGCCCGCCAGATAAAAATAAAAACGCTGAGATGGCGCATAGGTTATTTCACCAAATATATCCGCATCCAGTTGCATCCCACCCCACGCATAACCGCCGGTCATACGCCACGCACCCGCAAAAGGATAATAATCCAACAACACAGACGCATGCCACGCATCCAGCGCACCGTTGTCAATTTTGACCCCATCGCCGACTTCAACACCATCACGCATAATAGAATCAATCGCCGAATCGATTGCAGATTTCAGCGGATCAATACCGGCGAAACCGATTCGCGTACCAAAACGGCGCAGCCAATAATTATCAAAATCTTTATTATGATAGCCTGTAAACACATGCACCCCACCGGTCAAGGATGCGCCAATCCCCACCTGTACGCCGTTCGCAAACGATGCATCTGCCAACGTGGGCAAACATAAAAAGCAAGAAGCAACACAAATACACAAACATTTCATACGCAAACTATACCCCAATGCGCCCCTATGCACAACGGGCATGAATTCCGCACAAATAAAAAACCCGCCGGTTGGCGGGCAACATTAAAAGCGATACATAAATCCGACCTTGATCATTGGATAGAACTTGAAATCATCCAATTCAGATTGCGCATCAGATAATGTTTCTTGGACAATACCGTCAACAACAGATTCTAATTCTGTGCTTTCAACAGGTTTCCATACGCCGTCTTGCCGCATTTCCAGTCCCGCGAATGGAACATTCAAATCCAACTGCGCCGCACGATTCGTAAAGACCACGCCGGCATCAACATAAATCTTGAAGCCTGCAAACAGACCAATATCAAAACCAGTCCCCAGATATGGCCCACGATAATCCCAATCAAATTCCGCCGTGCCATGCACAGAATTACCCAAATAACGGAACTGATTATCCAGCAATTCAAATTCATAAGAACCGCCGTCCAATTCGCTTATTGTTCCAGCCAATGCCGCAGACGCAGACATTTCACCCATATAATAACCACCGGTCAAACGCCATCCGCCCAAGAACCACGCATCACCAAATGGATAAAAATCCAGCATAGCCGCGTAATGTTTGGCATCCAACTTGGCATCATTAATTGTCAAGTCATCGCCAATATCAATTCCATCGTCAATAACAGAATCAATCGCGTTGTTAATCGGGCTTTTAACAGGCTTGGTTGTTGCAAAATCAAAACGAACACCGAAACGTTTTGCCCAAAATGAATCAAAGTTTTTATTGGCATAACCAATAAAACCATTTACACCAGATGTTGCGGAAACACCCACACCAACTTGCAAGCCATGTGGAAACGCAATTTTCCGGGCATGTTTTGCCTGGGCACGTTCGGCCTTTTTCTTGGCAAATTCGTCCTTGAATTCCTGCTTTAGTTCAGTTTTGATTTCATCCTTGAAGCTTTGTTTTGCCTGGGCATAAACTTCGCTTTGTACAGACTGTTTAACCTCTTCTGTGACGGATGCAGCAATTTCTTTGGTTGCCACGTCATCCGCAGCCACAGATGTAACAGGTGTGTCTTCTGCAAACGCAGGAAATGTGATAGTTGCCAGTAATGCCAATATTGATATTTTCTTCATGTGTCCTTTCCTTGGGCTAAAAAAAATAATTAAGACTACAGTCTTAAGTATAACCTATACAAGACATAAAAACAAATACAAAAACCTGTTTTATTAAGGCTTTTTTTATGATATAATATTAGGCATGAAAACCAAGATATTTATTTTTTCGTCCCTGCTGTGTTTGTGTGGGACGTTTAATGCGGGCGCATCCGAATGTGTGGGTGCGGGCTGTGATATTGAACCAATTCAGTTTGAAGAATTTGAATGGGTACAAGAAGAAGGTGTGGCAGAACCCATGGCGGACATGGTCGCGGAACCTGTGTGGGACATGGATGTTCCAGTTGTTGTACCTGAACAAGATATCAAGGTACTGACGATAAAGCCTGTGCCAGAAGATACGCGCCCAGAATTATGGGATGGTGTGCATGGCGAATACGCGGGCGCAACATCTGACAAGACCGTAGATTGGCAAACAGGTATTCCAATTTGGGACGATTCCATCAACAGTTATAAGTACAAAGATTTTTCTGACTGGTTCTTGGAACCCACGCCAGAGGTTTATCTGCGTGAAACCGTTGTTGACACAACACCAATGAAAATGTTTAACGACAATATGTCTGATGTAATGGAAACACGCGCACGCGTTGAAGAATTGTTGGCACCGCGCAAACCTGATGCCAGTTTATGGTTTACAAATATGCCAAAAATGCCGCAACCGGTTGCAGAAACCGTTGTTGTCAGCGAAGAAGTATTTGTTGCGAATGACGGATGCCCATTTGAAACAGAAACCGAATGTGAAATTTGGCGCAGAAAACCAATCGTACACGAAACCGTTTCACCACGCAGCCCGAAACTGCGCGGGGCGAATGTCGATGCCTTTGTTGATGCGGCACGCTGTGACAAACATATTACTGCGAACGAAGGTGTTTCTGCACCGTTGTTGGCGCGTTATAAATTGCTGATGAAATCTGCCCAGGCATGTTGTACAGATGGTATGGCATACGAATTGAAACAGGCGGGTGCATCTGATGGCTTGATATATAAATTCTTGGCAGACGATGCGAATTTCTATGGATTTGGCGCACGTTGTTTGATGATGACAGACCATGATTTGGATACGCAATATCCAAATACCGCCACGGCCGTTGTTGCCGCAGACGTACGCAACGGATGCCTGTGTCGTGGCCGCCAATGGTTTGAAGCGATGCTGTCACCGTTTAATCAGGTATATAATGAAATGCCTGAATTTCGTGATGCATTATTTAATTACACATATACAGACGGTCTGGGGCGGCAAATTACCGTTTCGGTCAACAACGATGTTCAGAATGTGTTGAAACAATTATCACAATGTCCATAAGAACCGCCGATTGGCGGTTTTTTTACACCCACTTGTGGTGGTGGTGGGGATTCTGTTCCCTGTCCCCCATTGTGGGGCGGGATAGTTTTACTTGCGGGAACGTATGTGAGTGCATAGTAAAACTTGGGTGGGGGGATTGTGAACCGTACGCCATTACCCCCACCCCAGAATTCCAACGTCAATAAATTGCCGGGAATTCTGACCCGCCCCACAAGGGGGGCAGGGAGTATCAGCATGTTTGTTTACCGTAATTCCTTACTACAATTTTTTACAAAAAAATTGTCATTCTGGGGCTTGACCCCAGAACCTAGGTACAATTAATCCTATGTTATTTGTGCGCGCATGCGCGCAAAACCTGGGTTCTGAATCAAGTTCAGAATGACAGAATTTTTTCACAAAAATTCTGTTTATTTCCTTTGTTTTCACAAAAATTAAAAATTCTTGTCACTACTGCGGGGGGCGGGGCGCAGGAATGACAAAATAGTGGGGGATTCTGTTCCCTGCCCCCATTGTGGGGCGGGATAGTTTTACTTGCGGGAACGTATGTGAGTGCATAGTAAAACTTGGGTGGGGGGATTGTGAACCGTGCGCCTTTACCCCCACCCCAGAATTCCAACGCCAATAAATTGTCGGGAATTCTGACCCGCCCCACAAGGGGGCAGGAAATATCAGCATGTTTGTTTACAAGAATTACTTACTACAATTTTTTTTTGTAAAAAAATTGTCATTCTGGGGCTTGACCCCAGAACCTAGGTGATACATCTTTGTTATTTGTGCGTGCGCCTTTACCCCCACCCCAGAATTCCAACGCCAATAAATTGCCGGGAATTCTGACCCGCCCCACAAGGGGGCAGGGAATATCAGCATGTTTTTTTCACAGGAATTAGAAATTCTTGTAAAAAGTATTTCTTATATAAAAAATCCCCCAAACGGGGGATTTTTTATTTACTTGAACCACTTGGGCAACGGCCAGTATTGGTATCAGCGGTGCCAGAAGCACATTTACAGCTTCCTGAATCACTACTACCAGTCCACGTACCGCCGGAACGGACGCATGCGCCATATTTGGTATATGATGAGCCAATCGTGCCATCCAGCCATTTTTGTACATTTGTGCCCACTGCGTTAGCATTTCCGTTAAATGCACTACCTTCGGTTGTGGACATGCATGTTGTAATTATGCCCTTGCACGCATTAACTGCCTGAGCGGACGGGTTAAGGTATTGACCATTGTTGGCATTATTATACCCGGCATCCGACAAACATTCTGTTACATCTGAAATACAGTTTTCGGCATAATCAGCCAAGATTGCGTCTTGGGCGGCTTTGATTTGAATCATTACGCGTTCCAGATACGATTCGATTACACGGTTTCGTTGTACATATTCTTTGTCCACATAAGTGTAATCCTGACACTGATTCAAGACAGATGCACACATACCGTATGGTTTACCATCTTTGATATATCCGATTTTGTAAATCAAGTACTGGATGATACCATCGCTTTCGTTTGGAACCTTTTCTGGTAATGAGTTATTCAGATATGCTGTAACAAACGATGTTAACCCTTGGCCACTGCCAGTCGTAGACCATGCGCTTTCCTCTTTACCGCTAATCTGCCAAGAATCTTTGTACAAGCCGGAAACAAGTTTGGTGCTGGTGCCGGTGCCGGTTGTAATCACCCCAGACTGACCAGGTGTGGAACCAACAACGATTTCACCATTCACAATGTACGTGTTGGATGGATCCAGACAGTATTCATAATCTGTACCACATACGTATTCGTCCTGCATACAGGAATCAAGCGCATTGATACATCCACGCAGGTCATACGTGTTTTTGTTCTGTTCAACCATTAAACGGGCGCGTTGCAAAACGTTTTTCGCGTTACGAACAGTACTGTTCATGTTATCGTTAGCCTCGTTCAAGGAACGTTCATAAACCAAGCATTGTTTATCAATTTCCAAATCGTATGCGTTTGTAATTAATGTGGCATCAACACCCTGGGCGGTACAGTTGTTCAAGACGGTTGCCTTGCATCGTGCCGCCGCAGTTTTGTACAACTGTTCCCCGCGTTGATTGGAAATGCTGTTTGTGTTTGAATTTGTATTGCCAAACAGTGCAGATAAATCAAAGCCTGTATTGTCAATATTGAAATCCAACAAACCTGACAAGTCCATGCTGAGCCCACTGGTTGTGGCGGTGGTGGATGCAGACCCAGGTTTAACCTCTACAATTAAATCCTTGATACGATCCAAATCGTTCTTTAACTGGGTCGTGTCGGTGGTGTATGACATGGCCTCTTCTGCCTCGGTCTGGGCAAAGATTGTTTCAATCTGTTGTTTGGTCAGACCGATATACTGAATCTGTTGTGCAACGTCCTGCAACGCTTCGGTTGCGGCCTTTAACGCATTTTCAGTCTTTTCATAATTCTTGATATTTTTGGAACATGAACAACGCCCCTGATTATCGTCCAATACATTACAATAATTATCCATACAACTGGTATATTGAGCCTTGCAGAAATCGGTCAGTTGGGCGATTTCGTCCATCGTTTGTGTGTCAGCCACATCTTCCCCTTCGGTAACAGATGCGGAAATTGACGTTGTTACCGGTGCACGGGCACGAATCGCAGATGCGCGTGTCGATACGCGATTGCCAGAATATAATGATGCGCCAGATGCCTGTAATACAGATGCACGCGCCGCAGTTGTCGGGGCAGATGTCTGCATTTCACGGCGTGTGGATGCAATCTGACCCGCGGCAGATGTTGACGCAGGTGCCGCAGAACGCGCAACCGTTGCACGTGGTGCAGCCGTGCGTGCCGTTGCAGAACGCGCAACAGTCGAACGACCCACAGTCGCATCACGCGATGTTGCCACATTCGCGCCAGAACGCCCACTGGACACAACACGACCCGCCGCCACAGAACGTGACGCAGCCGCACTGGATGTCGCAGATGGCATCGCACGTGTCGCCGCCGTACGACCGCCAGATACACCGCGCGGATTTACCGCAGATGGCTGAACCACAGGTGCAGCAACGTCAGAAACATCTGCATCAGATGCAACATCTTCGTCCACAACTGCGGATTCTTCGTATTCAATAACATCATCGTAATTTAGCGGTGCAACCTCAGCAAATGCGGGCAAAACCAACAATCCACTTAATACGGCAACAAATCTCTTCATGATTAACATCCTTCCTAGTTATGGTTATTTTATCATATTGTCAACATTTGTACAAGCAAAAAAATCAACTGTTTATGTGATATTTGGCAAGGAACAATTACAAAAACACACACAAGCAGATTTTTCTTTATTATGATAACACGTACAGGAATAACAAGGGGGGGGCTTAGAGCGCGCGTGCGCGCATTACCTGGGTTCTGGGGTCAAGCCCCAGAATGACAATTTTTTTGTGAAAAATTGTAGTAAGGAATTATAGTAAACAAATATGCTGATATTCCCTGCCCCCATTGTGGGGCGGGATAGTTTTACTTGCGGGAACGTATGTGAGTGCATAGTAAAACTTGGGTGGGGGGGACATGTGTGTTATTACCCCCACCCCAGAATTCCAACGTCAATAAATTGCCGGGAATTCTGACCCGCCCCACAAGGGGGCAGGGAACAGAAGCCCCACCACCACAATGGGGGTAAAAAAACCGCCATGCGGCGGTTGTATTATTTTTTTGCGACACGTTCGCGAAATTCATTACTGGGGCGGAATGTCGCAACACGCCGCGCAGAGATAATTGCACTGACCCCTGTTTTGGGATTGCGACCCATGCGCGCGTTCTTTTCCAGAATCTTGAATGTGCCAAAACCGGCAAACTTAACTTCTTCGCCGTTAATCAATGCATCGCGAATTTCATCAAACACAACATCAACCATTTTGTATGCGTCTGCAGTCGTTAAACCAAATCGTTCACGCAATCTGTTCGCAAAATCACTTCTTGTAACTGTAGCCATTATAATACCCCTGTACCTTTTTTGTAGAGGCATTATACATGCCCAACGAAAAACATGCAACCGCAAATTAATAAAAAATAATCTTGAAAAAATCGGGGACGCACCCCGACTTTTTTAACCATGCTGTACCACTTTGGAAAGCAATGATACCAACTTGGAATTTATTTGATGAATTTCTTTTAATGCAAGTTCGCACTTTTCACGTTCCTGCAATAAACTGCCAATTTCCTGATTTACGCGCATCATTTCAGACACATCGTTTTCTTGGTTCATGTACACCAACAAGTCAGCAATCTGGGTTTTAATCTTACCCAATCTGATGGTATATTCTGTGTGTACAGAACATATATCAACCCATTCTGGTTTTATATCATGTGCCGCAGGTTGCTTTGTTTCTTCTGGTACGGGCATCTCAAAAACCGTGGTTTCAAGCTCGGGCTTTACCACAGATACAGTTTCATTGATTGGTTTTACAGGCATCGCCGTCACAACTTCTGCGCCATCTTCATCTTTGGTACAAGAAACCGCGATAATCTGGGCATTCGTATCGCCACGATGAAGAACCTTTTCATATCTTTTTAAGGGCGGGCGTTTTCTGCGCTTTACAACAAGTTCCGCTGCCTTGTTTTCCTGTGCAACAACCACAGGTGCAACTGGCGTTACCACAGGCGCAACAGCAGGTTCTGATTTCGGTACAACCGTTTCCGTAATTGACTTTACAGCCTGTGTAATTGATTGCGCCTTTTTAACGATTGATTTGGCAGGCTTGACAGGTTCTGCATCTATTTTGTTTTCGCCACGTTCACCCATCTGTGACAACAAATCAGATACAGATAAATATTTTTCCGGATTTTTAGAAAACTCTTTTTCCACATCTATGTTGTTAATTGCTTCTTTGTATTCCATTCTGGTTTTTTCACCATCATGGGCCGCAAAGAAATATTGCGCAATTAATTTAGTACCTGCAACCCCCCAAACAATACGTTGTGCGCTTTTGCGACTTTCAAAACCCTGACAGACGCATGTTGCAGATTTACATTCCAATGATGCAGATCTTTTCTTGGTGTTGTCTTGGACATAAAAAACAGCACCACCATCACTGATATCAGGAACAAGATTGACATCATTGATATCTGTTAAAATCTGACGTAACAGCGTTGTATTTTTACCACACGCAGATTGAATATCTTTCCAAACAGAACGCAAAATATATTTTTTAATTCTCTTGGTTTTCAACTTGGTATCAGCACCATTGGTATTTGCCGCCTTTACATTTTCTGTTTGCTTTTTAGGTGGCTGACCGTTTCGTTTCTTGACATCATTTAATGCACGTTCTTTGTCGGCTTTGGCCTGTGCCACAATATAATCCATTACGGTATCAACACTATCTTGGTGAATACAAGATATTTCACATTTATCTGATGCACGATGCATCTTTTGATTACGGATATCTAAACGCGCCTTGGCAGAACGCGCCTGCTTGATGTAACGCAAAACGTCTTCGTCAGATAGCGCATTAATAATTTCTGATTTCTGTTTGCAAACAACACAAACCTCTTTGTCCGACAGCCATTCCGCAGTCTGAACAGGAACACTGGGGGTGTCCACAACAACTGATCGAGATGGCTTGGATGTCGCTGATTTTTGTGGCGCTTCTAAGCCTTGAAGAATTTCTAGCAATCCTTGCTTGGTATCCGTTACGATAACATTTGGATAAAACATCATAAATTCACGCGCAGCAGCCACCGCATCTGCATCTTTGCGTTTGACATTGTTTAATATGGCAGGTCTGGTAACAATAACACTGACAGAATATGGTAATTTACCAATCAATACCTTTAGGTCCGCAATGGAATAATTACAAATTAATGTTGTTATACCGCGCGGCAAAACCGTGTCAGATTCAATAGGAAAATCCGAACAGTCAAACACCCCGTCAATAACCACATTTTCAAAATTCGGAAATGCACGCCCCCTTGGTTTCCCCAAATTGATGCCACCCGCAATCAACAATGGATTACGCGCATCAAATTCACCATAAGGCAAATCAAATACATCAACATCAACCATGACAAATTCTTCGCCACGTTTTATTGTCGCCGGATATAACGTCTTCTTTTGCGCCATATAATAACCCTCTTGGAACATCCACATAACAAATAACACAAATTATTTGTTTGTCAAGTGTTTTATAAATAAAAAGTATTGAATTTTTAGTCTTTTGGGGTTATTATCCACAAATCTGGTCCCCATAGTTCAACAGGATAGAACAAATTCCTCCTAAGAATTAGATGCAGGTTCGAGTCCTGCTGGGGACGCCATAATTACTTTTGTTTTTGATTTTGGCGCAAGCATATTACCATATCTCTCTGCTCGCCACGATATATAGACTTTATTTTATGCCCAACAAGCGACTGATGCGATGGCAGACAATCGCGCTGAAATGCCACCAAAAAGTCTGTCCAGTATTTACTGTCTTTGACATCCCACATGTATTGAAAACAAATCTGACCGTTCTGGGGCGACAAATTCTTGCGCGCCAGATGCGACAAAACCACGTTATAAAAATGCATAAAGGCATCATAGGTTATATAGTTGCCAACAGGAACAGATGTATAATCCATAATGTTGGACAACAATATAACATCATACTTGTCAGAAAAAGTGCGCGAAACATCATAAATGTCACAATGCGTAAAACTTATATCTTCTGATAATTTTTCACGTAACCGATAATACTTATTCGGATCACCCAAATACGACAGCTGGAATACATTATATGCGGGCGCATGCGAACCATAATAATGAAACATTGTGCGACCACGCTCTTTGTAATTTGTCAGAAATTCATGTAATTTCGGGGAAAACTTATGCTCTAGCGGGCGAATTATACGATAATCAAAAAAATGATTCGTGCTGAAAAAGAAATCCATAAATTTTTCATACGGAACATCTCGTATCAGGTGCGACTTTAATTCCATAACGCAATTTTGATATTGGTTTATATCAAATGTATCAACGCGTGAAGCACCCGCCAATAATGATTCAAACGCATGATCCCCAGATGCACACACACTTAAAACGCGCGCACCTGTTATGTCACCAAACCTGGGCATGTATCCCGTAATATTTTCATTCGTAAACAAATACACAGGCCCATGATTGCGAAATGTATATGTGCCACCCTGCCCCGCTTGCGTGGACACAGTATAGTTCGTAAAAGTATTTTTATTTGATGACATTATGCTTTGCATTGTTCCACAAATAAGAATATTGTCAAGATTTTCATGCTTGCGAAAAATTTTCTGGTTATTATAATTGGCGCTTATAAGGTTTTTTAATATGACAAACAAAGCGATTAAATTTGGTATCTTGGCAACAATCTTTCCGCACATTTTCTGCTGTGGTATTCCAATGGCATTGGCGATTGTGGGACTGATTGCACCCGATGCCGCACATTTTCATATACTGCCCCACTGGATGGAACCGTGGCTGTTCGTGTTTTCTGGGGGAATGTTGGTGTTGTCTTGGTATTTAATTTCACGTGATTGCAGATGCGGATGTGAACATTGTGGCGGCAATAAATCACATAAAAGCCAAAAAATTATTTTAGGTATTATTACCTTGGCGTTTGTAGTCAGTTTAATCTTACATTTTATATCACATCACCATTAAAATCCTTGCCAAAAAATCCCAGATTTCCTATGATACATTGTATCAGGAAAGGATTTGTATCATGAAAATTTACGAACAAACAGAATTAGACTTCAAGGATGTATTGGTAAAACCAAAACGGTCTTTTATAAATTCACGCAGCGAAGTTGAAATTACGCGCGAATATAAATTCAAATGGTGCCCAAGACGCATAATCGGAACGGGCGTTATTACCGCAAATATGGCAACAGTCGGAACGTTTGAAATCGCAAAACACATGATGAAACAAAAAATGTTTTGTTGTTTGCATAAACACTATACATTGGAAGATTTGGTTAAATTTATTACAGATAATGACTGCAGTGAATATGTGTTCTTGTCCATGGGATTGCGCGATGAAGACTATGAAAAAATAGAAACAATATTAACACAGCATCCTGATAAATGTCGTAACATTTGTATTGATGTGCCAAACGCATATATTCCACGTGTCAAAGACATGGTTATAAAAATGCGTCAAAAATTTCCAGACATATTATTGATGGTCGGGAATGCCGTTACTGCAGAACTGGTCGAAGATTTAATTCTGTCTGGTGCCGATATTGTAAAATGCGGTATCGGCAGCGGCAGTGCATGTATTACACGCCGCATCACAGGTGTCGGTCGTCCGCAACTGTCAACTATATTTGAATGTGCAGATGTTGCGCATGGTATTGGTGGGATGATTTGTTCGGACGGTGGCATTGTTCATATTGGCGATATTTGCAAGGCATTTGGCGCAGGCGCAGATATGGTAATGATGGGTGGCTTTTATGCCGGATGCCCAGAGGCCGCAGGTGACATCATTGAAAAGTATTTCCAGACAAATCAGTTAGACGAAAATGGCAAACCGATAACTGAAACAAAATACTTTAAGGTATTTTATGGTATGTCTTCTGAATATGCACAAAACAAGCATTATTGTGGTATGCCAAAATACCGCGCCAGCGAAGGTCGCGTTGTTGAAATACCACTGAAAGAACCCATTGATAAAATCAATCAAGATATATTGGGTGGTTTGCGTTCATACATGACATATATTGGCGCACGCAGATTGAAAGACGTTGCAAAATGCACAACGTTTTATCGCGTGAACACGCAATTAAATACCGTGTTTGGGAATTAAAAAACCGCCGTATGGCGGTTTTTTATTATTCTTCTGATTGCAGTTTAGTACGTATGTCAGACAAGGCGCGCGCACGTTCTTCAATCAACCCATTCAAATTTGCATTCGCCAGATTTGCCGTATATTCAATCGAATTAGCAAACGCCAGCGCATCACTGTTTCCGTGCGTTTTTACCGCAAAACCACGCAAACCCAAGAATGTTGCGCCCGCATAAGAACGTGGATCAATTTTATGTTTCAGGCGTTTGAATACGCGCACCAAGAAAAACGCACCAATTATTGCCAAAATGGATTTTTTGAAGTTTTCAACAATAACGCGTTTGATTAACTTGGCCGTTCCTTCAACCGTCTTTAATACAATATTACCTGTAAAGCCGTCTGTTACAACAACCTGAACACGACCGGCACTGATATCACTGCCTTCTACGAAACCGATGTAATCATACGGCAAGTGTTCTTTATTTTCTGTCAGGATATGATTCAGATGAATCAAGGTTTCGTTACCCTTGGTATCTTCGGACCCGATATTTAATACGCCCAATTTTGGTTTTGGCATTTTTCCGACAACTTCGGCATAAACACTGCCCAAGACCGCAAAATCAAACAATATATTTTCATCACAATGAACATTTGCCCCCAAATCCAATACCACCACACGACTGTCACCGGCACCCGATGGCAACATTGTTGTAATCGCAGGGCGCGAAATACCTTCGATGGTTTTCAATGCCAACTTGGACAAGGACATGAACATACCAGTATTACCTGCACTGATAACCGCGTTGGATTTACCTTCGCGGACATCTTTGATTGCCATGTACATGGATGTATCTTGGGCGTGACGCAGTACCTCCATAACCTTGTCGGTCATCTTGATAACGTTGGGCGCATGTATAACCTCTACATTACGGGCAACACGTGGGTACTTGGCCAGTAATCTGCGTAATTTCTTTTCATCACCAAACAAACGAAAATGAACTCTATCTTCGCCATTTTGATACAAGAACTGATTCATGCCGCCCAACACAGCGTTTGGACCTTTGTCACCACTCATTGCATCAATCGCGATTATTTTTTTATCTTCTGACATTTTACATAAAAAAAGCAGAAAAGACACTAAATAGTGTCCTGCTTCTGCTTTTTATCCCCCTGGGGTTATTATTTTATTATTTTGCACCGCATGCAGGACAAACGTGGTGTGGACGTTTCTTTTCGCCACATACTTTGCATACACCGCATGGCATTACAGACAATGCGTCATGTGAACGGCGTTGTGCGCTGCGTGCTTTACTTGTTTTACTTTTTGGCGTTGCCATTTTATATCCTTTTTATTTTATAACTGTCCTATTTTAGTCAAATCATTACGATTTGCAAGGAAAACTTTACATTATCTGGGGACCTGCCCCAGATAATGCTTTTCTTAGATATCCAACAACTGCTGCTGTGCATTGCCTTCGCGTGCCAATTTTTCTGCCTTTTCTTCTTCTTTGGCAATTTCACGGACACGGCGAACGTATGCACCTGTTCCGATTGGAATCAGACGACCAACAATCAAGTTTTCGTTAATACCAACCAATTTGTCGGTTGAACCGCTGATTGCTGCATCCACCAATACCTTGGTTGTTTGTTGGAACGATGCGTTGGAAATAAATGAACGTGATGTCAAGGATGCACGGGTCAAGCCAACCAAGACCTGAGATGCTTCGGCCAAGCGACCGCCATCACGTGCAACACGTGCGTTTTCTTCTTCGAAATCAACACGGTCAACAACCTGCCCCATCAAGAAGCCTGTGTCACCTGGATTTGTGATTTCAACACGGCGTGTCATTTCACGTATCAAAATTTCAATATGCTTGTCATTGATGGTCACGCCTTGCAGACGATAAACCTGCTGAATCTGGTCAACCATAAATGTTGCCAAGGCTTTCTGACCCAAGATGCGCAAGATATCTTGTGGAACTGGATCACCATCAACCAATTTGTCAGCCTTGCGTACTGTGTCGCCGCTGCGCACCAACAAGTTTGTACCCTTTGGAACAGCATATTCAACCGGTGCAGTACCATCTTCTGGTTCAATACGGATAATGATTTTGGATTTAGAATCTTCCAATTCAATCGTACCGTCAATTTCTGCCAATAATGCAGGGTTTGTTGGACGGCGCACTTCCAGCAGTTCATTAACACGTGGCAAACCACCTGTAATGTCGCCTGTACGTTTTGTCTGAACAGGTATACGTGCCAAAATGTCACCCGCAGCAACTGTATCGCCATTTGCAACATTCAATACTGAATAAATTGGTAACAGATATTCTGCAATCTTCTTGCCACCCAATGAAATCACATTCCCCGATGCATCAACCAAAGTGATTGCAGGTTTTAATGCCTTCTTGGTGTTTGTTTTCCAGTTAATAACCTTGCGCGAAACGATACCTGTCATGGAATCAACTTCTTCCTGATATGATACGTTTTCAACCAAGTCATTAAAGTTAACAATACCATCCTTTTCAGCGATGATTGTGTTGGAATATGGATCCCATTCTGCTACTTTCGCACCCTTTTCAACCGCATCACCATCGTTGACAATCAACATTGATGCGTATGGCAAACCACAGCTGAACAATTCTTTGCCTTCGTTGTCAACCACAGCAATCTTGCCATTGCGACTTAGTACAACAACACGACCAGAACTGTTCTTGATTGTGTTTACACCAGACAATTTAATCGTACCTGCAACAGGAACTTCAATAAAGTGACTTTCTGCACCACCGGCGGCAACACCACCAATGTGGAAAGTACGCAATGTTAACTGGGTACCTGGTTCACCAATGGACTGACCCGCGATAACGCCAACAGCTTCGCCAACGTGTACCAATGCATTACGTGACAAGTCCATACCATAACATTTCGCACACAGACCATCTGAACAACATGTCAGAACACTGCGTACATCAACAGATGGCAGACCAGATTCATTAATTGCCTTGGACGCAGCCTTGGTAATCAATTCGCCTGCCGGAACAATCAATTCTTTGGTCAATGGATGGATAATGTCTTTGGCCGCCGTGCGTCCCAAAACAACGTCACCCAATGGAACAGACAATGTAGAACCAGTATAAACAGGTTTTGCAGTCACACATTCTGTTGTGCCACAATCGTGTTCTGTAATAACTGTATTCTGTGCCAATTCAACCAAACGGCGTGTCAAGTAACCCGCGTCAGCAGTCTTCAAAGCCGTGTCCGACATACCCTTACGCGCACCGTGGGTGGATGTAAAGTATTCAGACATGGTCAGACCTTCCTTGAAGTTAGAAATAATTGGAACTTCGATAATAGATCCGTCTGGTTTCTGCATCATACCACGCATACCCGCCAACTGCTGAATCTGACGTTTGGAACCACGCGCACCAGACAACGCCATCATATATACGGAATTCCAGTTGTCGCCTGTGGATTTACCCAGCGCAGCATACGCCATATCACCCAATTTGTCGGTCGTTTTCTGCCACAAGTCAATCAATTTATTGTGACGTTCACCACCAGATAACAAACCGTTCTGATATTGTTCTTCAATTTCTTCAGCACTCTTTTCAGATTCTGCAATCAGGTCTTTCTTTTCATCTGGAATAACGATATCGTCATAACCAATAGAAATACCACTGCGTGCAGCCTGTTCAAAACCAGTGTTTTTCAACGCGTCAGCCAACAGAATCGTTTCTTTGTCACCGCAACGTTCGTACGTTGTTGCCAACAATGCTTTGATTTCTTTTACAGGCATAACCTTGTTTACCAAGTCAAATGGCATCTTGTCAGACTTTGGCAACAATTCGCCCAAAATCATACGACCGGCTGTTGTCTTGTATGTCTTGCCATTGATACGCGCAACAATCGGTGTGTGCAATGTGATTGTCTTGTTTTCCAATGCCAATTTTACTTCGTCCATGTTCGCAAAACGTGGTGATTTTTCGTTATGTTCACCATTAATCAGCGAGATATAGTAAACACCCAATACCATGTCTTGGGATGGAACAATCATAGGTTCACCATTCGCAGGCGACAAAACGTTGTTGGATGACAACATTAATGTACGTGCTTCCAGTTGCGCTTCCAATGAAATTGGAACGTGAACAGACATCTGGTCACCGTCAAAGTCAGCGTTAAAGCCCTTGCACACCAATGGATGCAGACGAATTGCCTTGCCTTCTATCAATACCGGTTCGAATGCCAACAATGACAGACGGTGTAATGATGGCGCACGATTCAACAATACAGGATGTTCGTGGATAACTTTTTCCAAAATTTCCCATACGACATCTTCGCCGTTTTCAACCATTTTACGTGCTGTCTTCAGTGTGTTTGCATAATCACCTGCCAACAAGCGTGCAAATACAAATGGTTTGAATAATTCCAGTGCCATTGTCTTTGGCAAACCAACCTGATGTAATTTCAATGTTGGACCAGACACGATAACTGAACGACCAGAATAGTCAACACGTTTACCCAACAAGTTCATACGGAAACGACCAGATTTACCGCGCAATGAATCAGATAATGATTTCAATGGACGGCGATTCTGGGATACCATTGGACGTGCCTTGTGGCCGTTGTCAAATAATGAATCAACCGCTTCTTGCAACATACGTTTTTCGTTACGGATAATGATGTCAGGTGCATGCATTTCCATAAAGCGTTTCAAACGATTGTTACGGATAATTACACGGCGATACAAATCGTTCAAATCAGATGCCGCAACATGCCCCGCATCCAATGTTACCAATGGACGCATATCCGGTGGAATAACAGGGATAATGTCAGGCATCATCCATGCTGGATCTGTCTTGGAATCTAAGAATGCTTCGACCAATTTTAACTGCTTAATCAGGCCTTTGCGTTTTGCTTCGGATTTTGTATCTGCCAGTTCTGCGCGCAAACGTGTGCGTTCATCGCCCATATCCAAATTTGCGATAATGCTGCGAACGCCTTCGGCACCAATACCGACATGAAATGCATCTGCACCGAATTCTTCAACAGCGGCCTGATATTCATCTTCACTGATGACATCGTACTGTTTCAGATTTGTTAAACCTGGTTCAATTACGATATATGCATCATAAGAAATAACTTGTTCTAATTTTTTCTGTGGCAAATTGTTCAACAATGTTGCGATTTTTCCTTCGCGCAAGAACCATGTATGCGCAACAGGCATCGCCAATTTAATATGCCCCATACGTTCACGACGTACCGCAGAAGACCCAACTTCTACGCCACAACGTTCGCAAACAACACCGCGGAACTTGATTCTTTTATATTTGCCGCATGCACATTCGTAATCCTTGACCGGACCGAAAATCTGCTGGCAGAACAAGCCTTCTGCTTCTGGTTTCATGGAATGATAGTTAATGGTTTCCGGTTTTTTAACCTCGCCATGGGACCAGGACAGAATTTCTTCGGGGGATGCAATCGTAATGCGCAAGGCATCAAATTGTTCCTTGGTTTCAATTTGTCCAAATATCTTTTGCAACATATTGCTCATTATATTTCGCTCCTTTCAGTCGCTTAAAGAGTTTGTTAGTGGTTAGTCTTTGTTAGTTGTCAGCCCCGAACCCATTTTTGGTTCGGGGACCAACCACTAATCAATTTTCTTTGGTGTCATCGCCAGACCCAATCCACGCAATTCGCGAACGAATACGTTAAAGGCTTCTGGTGTGCCGGTCTGGATATCATTGCTGCCAGAAATAATAGATTCGTACATCTTATTTCGGCCAGTGATATCGTCAGATTTTACGGTCAACATTTCACGCAGCAAGTGGGCGGCACCATGGGCTTCCAGTGCCCACACTTCCATTTCACCCAAACGCTGACCACCCATGTGAGCCTTACCTGACAATGGCTGCTGGGTTACCAATGAATAGTTACCGATTGAACGTGCGTGAATCTTTTCATCAACAAAGTGATGCAGTTTCAGCATGTACATGATACCAACCGTTACCGGACGGGCAAATTTTTCACCTGTCATACCGTCATACAAGTCAAACTGACCTGTTTCTGGTAATTTCGCCAACTGCAACATTGAACGAATGTCTTCAGGTGTGGCACCGTCAAATGTTGGTGTCGCCATCGGAACACCGTCACGCAACAAGGCAGCCTGCGCGCGTACATCTGTATCTGTCATTTTTTCCAGTTTTTCAGATGTCGCCGCACCATAAACCTTGCCCATCACTGTACGCAAATCGTCTGTGACCGCACGTTTGGCTTTGACTTCGTCCAAAACCGCACCAATCTGGGCACCCAATGTACGGGCAGCCATACCTAAATGCGTTTCCAAAATCTGACCAATGTTCATACGTGATGGTACGCCCAATGGGTTCAATACGATATCAACCGGTGTACCGTCCGCCAAGTGTGGCATGTCTTCGATTGGAACAACCTTGGATACAATACCCTTGTTTCCGTGACGACCCGCCATTTTATCACCAGGCTGCAATTTCATCTTGTGTGCGATGTATACTTTTACTTCTTTCAATACACCGGCATTCAAAGAATTGCTTTCTGTGGCCTTGGATACTTCGGCATCTGCTTTTTCGTTCAACAGTTTCAATTTCAAAACGTGTTGTTCGCGCAGTTCGTCAATTTTCGCCTGGGCTTCTTTATTTTTGACGACCAATTTCTTGACATCAGATGGACGAACGCCTTCGAAGACTTCGCTTGTTAATTTTTTGCCAATAAATGGCTTCAAGCTGCCTGTGCCCGCTTCGATAACCAGATTTTCTGCAATCTGGAAGATTTGGTCGGCAAAGCCCTTTTCAATAATAGCGATTTCTTCTTCGCGGTCTTTGTTAATCTTTTCGATTTTCTGCAATTCAATCATCTGGGTACGTTCGTCTTTCTTGACACCATGACGTGTCAGAACGTTTACACCGATAACTGTACCTTCTTCGTTTGGACCAACGCGCAAAGATGTATCTTTTACATTCAATGCCTTTTCACCAAAGATGTTACGCAACAGCGCTTCTTCTGGGGTCAACAAGGTTTCAGATTTTGGTGTTACACGACCAACCAAGATATCACCCTGCTTTACGCGTGCGCCAACATAGATAATACCGGATTCGTCCAGATTCTTTAATGCTTCTTCGCCAACGTTCGGAATATCACGTGTCAGAGATTCTGGCCCCAACTGTGTATCACGAACCTTGAATTCTTTTTCAACAATCTTGATAGATGTAAATACGTCATCACGTGAAATCTTTTCAGATATAACGATAGAGTCTTCGTAGTTATATCCACGCCATGGCATAAATGCAACCAAGACATTACGTCCCAATGCCAATTCACCATAGTTCATAGATGAACCGTCAGCAATGATGTCGCCCGCAGAAATACGGTCGCCAACCTTTACCAATGGTTTCTGGTGAATCAATGTTTCACTGTTGGAACGTTCAAATTTTTCCAAATTATAGATGTCAACACCGGTTACAACGTTGCGGCTGTTCATGCATTTTACCACGATACGGTTTGCATCAACAGATTCAACAATACCGCTGTGTTTCGCAACCTTACCTGTACGGGAATCACGCGCAACTTCGCGTTCAATACCTGTACCAACTAATGGTGCCTGAACACGCATCAATGGAACGGCCTGACGCTGCATGTTTGATCCCATCAAAGCACGGTTCGCGTCATCGTTTTCAACGAATGGTATCAAACCAGTTGCAATAGATACCACCTGACGTGGTTCTACGTCAATCAGGTCAACTTCATCTTTTGGAACCATTGTAAATTCGCCGTCAACACGCGCAGTCACCATATCTTCGGCCAATGCACCGTCTTTGGTTGTTGGTGTGTTACCCTGGGCGATTTTGTGTCCCAATTCTTCGTCAGCTGTCAGATATACCATTTTATCGGTAACGCGGCTGTTTTCAACAACATAGTATGGTGTTTCAATAAACCCATATGGATTTACACGCGCATAAGATGACAAGTGGTTAATCAAACCAATATTTGCACCTTCGGGTGTATGAATTGGGCATAAACGACCATAGTGTGTTGGATGAACGTCACGAACGTCAATACCTGCACGTTCGCGGTTCAGCCCCCCTGGCCCCAATGCAGAAATCAAACGTTTGTGTTCCAATTCTGACAATGGATTGTATGCATCCATAAACTGGGACAACTGTGATGTTCCCAAGAATTCAGATACCAATGACATTAATGGTTTAACATTGATAACATCTTGTGGTTGCATGTTTGCAATGTTTGGTGATGACAGGCTTTCGCGAACCAAACGTTCAATACGAACCATACCTGTACGGAAATTCTGTTCCAACAATTCACCAACCGTGCGAACGCGGCGATTTGACAAGTTATCAATATCATCAACTGTATCCTTGCGGTCAATGATATTTGTTAATGTTTTCAATACCGCCAAGAAGTCGCCCTTGGTCAACAAACGTTCATCTTCTGGTTTTTTGCCAGAATCAATTTTCAAGCGTTTGTTCATCTTGAAACGACCAACCGCAGACAAATCATAATATGCAGGTTCAAAACCTTGGCGCATGAACAAATTGATTGCTGCTTCCAGGGTTGGACGTTCACCCGGACGGATGATGTTATAAATTTCAATTAATGCTTCTTCGCGATTTGTTGTTTTGTCTGCCAACAAGGTGTTGCGCATGTGTGCGCTGATTGTGGCATTATCAATAGAAATCAGACTGATTTCCTTGATATTCATCTTGTCCAAATCGGTCAAAACTTCTTCGGTAATTTCTGTACCAGATGGGAATACGACTTCGTCACCAGACATAATCGGGTCAAACAGATATTCGCCAACCAAAGATTCTGGCAAAATACCAAAATGTTTGGATTCCAGCAATTTCTTCATACGTTTGCCGTTCAGACGATCACCCTTGGATGCAATAACCTTTTTATCTTTTGGATTGATTAAATCATAGTTCAAACGGTATTTATCCAAGCCTTCGAAACTGGCTGTGTCGCCAGACCACAGTTTGCCATCAAATGACAATGGGATGCGTTTATAGAACGCCGACAGAATTTCTGTATCTGACATACCACGAATTGTTGGTTTACGTGGGTCTGCAATCCATTTCTTTTCATCTTCTGCGGATGGCAAGCAACGCAACAACACGGTTGCAGGTATCTTGCGGCGGCGATCAATACGTACATAAATTACACCCTTGGATTCTTCAAAATCAATCCAAGACCCATGTTCTGGGATAATACGCGCAGTATATGTGATTGGATTTCCAGCGACCTTTGCTTCTTTTGTTGTCGCAAACACAACACCTTGGGCACGATGCATTTGGGAAACAATAACACGTTCAACACCCGCTGCAATAAAGCTGCCGCGTTCTGTCATTAACGGCACTTCGCCCATAAATATTTCTTGTTCCTTGATGTCACGCAAAGTCTTTTTGCCATCTTCGGCGACATCCCATAAAATCAATCTCAGCTTCAGTCTTAACTTGCTGGAGTATGTCAAATTACGCAGCATGCATTCTTTTACATTGTAAACAGGTTTGTCCAATGTATATTCCACAAATTCCAGGTCGGCAACGCCGGCATAGTCTTTGATTGGGAACATGGATGAGAATACATTTTGCAATCCCATATTTTTACGGGACTGTGGTTCAACATCTGCCTGCAAGAAATCCTTGTAAGAATTATATTGAATTTCAACTAAATCAGGAAGCGGAGTTTGCAAAAAACTTTTACCAAAAGATTTTCTAAATTTCTGGATAACTGCCATCGGTTTTAATCCTTTTTTTTATGCGTTTTGCAAACGGTTACGACATGTAATGTCGTGACTTTTTCTTATTTTTTTGACTTTCGTCTTTTACGCCTTTGTGCCCGCATGGGATTTTCATCCCACACGGGCGGCGTTTTGCCATATTTTCATACGGCGATATTTCTTAGAACCATCAGGTTCCAGGGATGAATTATTTCAATTCAACCTTGGCACCAGCTGCTTCTAATGTAGCTTTCATTTTGTCAGCTTCATCTTTTGCAACTGCTTCTTTCACAGCCTTTGGTGCAGATTCAACCAATGCTTTGGCTTCGCCCAAGCCCAAACCTGTGATGTCTTTTACAGCCTTGATAACAGCCAATTTGTTTGCGCCAACTTCTGCCAACACAACGTCAAATTCTGTTTTTTCTTCAGCCGCAGCAGCAGCAGGACCAGCAGCAACTGCAACAGCAGCAGCGGCACTTACGCCCCATGTTTCTTCCAACGCTTTGGACAGTTCAACTGCTTCCAAAACGGTCAATTTTGACAATTCTTCAACTAATTTTTGAATGTCTGCCATTTTTTTACTCCTAATTTGTTTTTAGGTCAGAATATAACTATTCTGATTTTATTGTTCTTTTTTTCCATACTCTGCAGAAACGCGCGCAATGCGTGAACCTGGTTCAACCAAGATACGCGCAATAGTACCACGAATTTCCAACAGGGAAGGAAGCTTGGATAATTGCAATACGCCATCCGCATTCAAAACATCCGCATCCATTTTACCGCCCAAAATGCTTAAATTTGGGTGTTCTTCGGCAAATTTTGCCAAAACCTTGGTAACCGCCAAAGCGTCTGTTGCAACCGCAACCGCAGTTGGACGTTTCAGCATGTCGGACACAGGTTCAAAATCAGTGTCTTTTAACGCCAATTTCATCAAACGGTTTTTGACAACCTTGAACACAGAAACCAATGGGCGCAATTCATTACGCAAGGTTTCAAATTCACTTACTGTCAAACCATGGTTTTCAATTACGAAAACACCGTTTGCGTCTTTCAGGGATGACTGCAACGCTGAAATCAAATCTGATTTTTCTTCGCGTCTCATCTATTTTTTCCTTCAAGCTTCTGTTTTGTTAACTTTCCATCCAGGTTTCCCCGGGATGGGGCTTTGGTTCCTGCCCCAAAGAATTTTTTCTTTGTCTATGATGGCAATTAAGCAGCGTTTGTCGCCACACCATCAGTCTTGGACAGAAATCTGTTTTTGCGACACAGGTTTGCACCCATGTCGCAATTAATTATTTTGCATCTACTTTCAAACCAGGACCCTGGGTTGTCGCAACGGATATACCCAAGATGTACTGACCCTTGGCAGAGGCAGGTTTAATCTTTTTCAACTGATCAATCAATGCATTTGCATTTTCAACCAATTTGTCTGTCGCAAATGACATTTTACCAATACCCGCATGGATAATACCCTTCTTTTCAGCGCGATATTCAATCTGACCAGCCTTGGCAGTCGCAACTGCGTCTGCAACATTGTTTGTAACTGTACCCAGTTTTGGATTCGGCATCAAACCTTTTGGCCCCAAAACACGTGCAATTTTTGACATTTTTGGCATCATGTCAGGTGTTGCGATAACACGGTCAAAGTTGATGTTACCGGCCGCAACAGAATCAATCAATTCTTCGCCACCAACAACATCTGCCCCAGCCTTTTTCGCTTCGTCCTGTGCGTTGACTGTAAATACTGCAACGCGTACTGTTTTGCCTGTGCCATTTGGCAAAGACAACATACCACGAATGTTCTGGTCTGCCTTGGTTACATCGATACCCAAACGGATAGCAATTTCCAATGTTTCATCAAATTTCTTGGATGCATATTCACGCAAAACTTCAATCGCATCAGCCAAAGCGTACACTTTGTCTGTGTCCAAGTTCTTCCAAGTCTGCTGTTTCTTTGTTAATTTCATGATATTATTCCTCCACCTTTACGCCCATAGAACGGCATTGACCTGCAACAATGTTCATAGCAGATTCAATGGTAGAGCAATTCAAGTCAGGCATTTTTGCTTCGGCAATTTCTTTCAACTGTGCCTTGGACAATGTGCCAACAAAATCACGACCTGGTTTATGAGAACCGATTTTCAGTTTCAACGCGTTCTTGATATAATAAGATACAGGTGGCAATTTCATGATAAATTCGAAACTGCGATCTGTATAAACAGTGATAATACATGGAATTGGCATTCCGGGCTGCTTATCAGCTGTCTGATCGTTAAACTGTTTGCAGAATTCTGCGATATTTACACCGGCCGCACCCAACGCAGGACCAATTGGTGGCGCTGGATTCGCCTGTTTAGCAGGGACGACCAATTTGACCAATCCCTTAACTTCTTTTTTTGCCATTTTTCACTCCATTTTTTTGACGCACCATTGCGTCTGTTGTGCCGTGGTACGATATGGCATATCTACCACAGA
Organism: Alphaproteobacteria bacterium; assembly: GCA_015062545.1. Lineage (GTDB taxonomy): Bacteria > Pseudomonadota > Alphaproteobacteria > Rs-D84 > Rs-D84 > Enterousia. Next base: position 24,717 of record SUUL01000001.1, read on the forward strand.
TGTGTGCAGTCCGTTTCCGGACAACACACTTAAACCCTTTCAACCTGACTGAATTCCAAATCCATGCTGGTTTCACGACCAAACACCAGAACCGTTACAGTCATTTTCTGTTTTACATTGTCAACCGCGGTCGCGACACCGTTAAAGCCAGCGAATGGACCATCAATAACATGTACTTCCTGACCAACTTCGTATTCAACATCGTCTGCAACAACAGAACCTTCTTCAACCTGTTTCAACAAGCGGCGCGCTTCTTCTTCACTGACCGCGATAGGCTTGTTTTTCGCACCCAAGAACATAACAACCTGGGGCACCTGTTTTACCAAAGTAAATGTTTCATTATTTAATACCATTTGAACAACAATATACCCTGGAAAAAATTTCTTTTCTGTTTTTACACGCTTGCCCGCCTTGATTTCTGTAACTTCGCGTGTCGGAACCAAAATTTCACCAAACAACGCATTCAAACGGCGTTTATCAATCTGTTCGCGCAAGCCACGTGCAACCTTGTCTTCGCAACCGGTATGAACATTAACAACAAACCACTGCATTTTTTCTTCCATTTACGCTTCCTTTGCCAAAGTTAAAAAACCCAACCAACAATCGCATTTAATATGCTGTCCACCACAAAAAAGAACAACGCAGCGGCCGCAGAACACACCAAAATCATGATTGTTGCACGAATAACACTGTCGCGTGATGGCCACACAATCTTGAACCATTCACGGCGAACCGACTTGATAAAATCTAGCATTTTCTTCATAAAAAACTGCCTAAATTACGTAATTTACCTGTAACTATCATGTTGGCAGGGGCAGAAGGAATCGAACCCTCATCCGCGGTTTTGGAGACCGATATTCTACCGTTGAACTATGCCCCTGAAACAGCACACAATACCAATCTTTTGTACCGCATACCACACAACAGTCTGCGACAGAATAGCACACGTTTACAAAAAATCAAGCGGAAATATTATAATATTTTTAATAACTTGACGCAAGAACATTTTTACCATACATAACCATTCCAACCACCCCTGTCAAGCAGCAACAACAACAATATTGACGTAACTTTGTTTTTTTACTTGCATACGCGCCATATTTTTTTCTACAATCCCTTTAATCAAGGGGGAGAATTTCGTGCAAAACCGCGTAGAACCGCCAGTTTTGATATCAAGAGTCATGATATTTGTCTTGGCTGCGGCCATGGTTGTTTTGGCCGTACTGTTTGTCACATTATACAACATGTTCCCGTTAAATCGCCCCCAGATATTCTTTCTGGAAACTGCGGTACGTGATGACCAATATGTCAAATTAGTGGAAATGCCCCCAGAAAGCACATCCCTGGACGACTATAAGAAATCTTTTGTTCGTGAATACATTCGCCACAGAAACGAGGTTGTAACAGACATCGAAACAATGACCAAGAAGTGGAATGCTGTCGATGGTGACGTTTACACCATGTCATCTGACGATGTGTATGCAAACTTTACCAAAACCGCAATGTTTAATGCGATGATGGGGGGCGGAATGCCGAATTTCGACTTTAAGTGTCCTGTGATTTTTGAAAATGCCCCGATGCCGATGCCCGCCGAAGACGGTCGCGACAACAGCATGGATACTTTTTTGGTAAAATTTAACTATTTTTGTGCAGATAGTACTGGACGAACCCCCGAAAAAGGTTATACAATCAAGATAAGGATTCAATCGGATGAAGGCACAAAAATTAAATGGGCAGACCGTATTGAAAATCCATTGGGGTTGCGCGTGGTGGAATATACAGTATCATCCGGCGGCAGCGACCCGTTGGATATGGAATTCTTGACAACAGAATAAAAAAATAGAAATGGAAGGTTTGGTATGAGTTTTGTAAAAATACTGAAAATAAATATGTCTGTCTTTTGTTTGGCAAGCCTGTTGGCGCTGCCTGCGTATGCAGAAGATTACGGAATTCAATCTGCATGGGATAATCCAACTGCAAATATGACAACCGGCAGTTCCAAGCCTGGATATGCACAACTGACGTGGGCACCGGGAAATGTTTTGCCAATCAAATTGCGCAACGGTATGGTTACAATGATTACATTACCAAACGGCGAACAAATTGCCGATGCGTTTATTGGAAATGACGGACTGTTCGATATTGATGTCACCCAAGGCGACAGGACTATGTTTATTTCCCCCGAAGCATCTAATCAAGGCGCGGATACAAATATGATTGTAACAGGACAATCTGGGAATAAATACATATTCTATCTGCGTGGCGAACCATCTAATTCCAGCGAAATCACATATTCCCAGGTTGACATTGTTCTGGATGGAAATGGCACGTTGCCAAGTGCAGGTGCCACAACAACATCTGGTGGCGCAAAATCTATATTTACCAAGGCCGCCACATCATCTAACGTGGTTGGTGTCGATGGCGAAGATTACGGATGGATAAAATCTATGAAGATTGACCCATCTGAGTTCAGATTTGACTTGGATATATTCGTTCCAAATCCTGATGATTATGTTATCGCCCCAGAACGCGTATGGCGCGACCGCATATTCACTTATATCGATTTTGGCGACAAAGTTATTTCTATGACACAAAGACCTGTGGTATCTTTGATGGTCGAAGGTGGCGAATCGCCCGTGGGATTCCGTACAGACGGTGAAGATGGTCGTTTGTTAATCGTAGAGGCGGTTGGCGATATGGTTCTGCGCAGTGGTCAAAGAATTGTATGTATCAAAAAACGCGAAAAGCCATTCTTAATCGCAGATACGGCATCCGTTATGGCATTGGCCGAAGCAAACGTTGCACAAAGCATGTTGTCAGGTCAGTCTTTGAATAATATTGCATATACCGCAGATATGGCCGCAATGAGCATGGGCACAGGATACACAGGCACCCCTGTGTTTGTTGGAAACAACGCAACCGTTAATCCAACCACAGGTGCGGGTTACTATATGCCTGCGGGCTATACCGTGCCACAGGTAATGCCAACAACATCTGTATCAGGCAGTGTCGTTAATATGTTACCAACACAACGCAATACAGCCGGCGCATATTTGCCACAAAACAACATCCCACTGATTTCCAGCAATCAATCTGGTGTGGCGGTCGAATTAAAATCAGATACGTCTGTCAAAGCATTAGAAGATTATTGGGCAAATCTGTTGGCAAAATTCAGTGGCCAAGACGGCGAAGGATTATTAAGCAAATATAAAAACGATGTATTCTTTGCTGTTGATGAACAGGGGGTTGGCGAACTGGGGGCCGCCGCATCCAGTGCGCGTTTATATCGTTTGCGTATCGGCCCAATGGCAGATATTGATACAGCACAAACACTGTGTGATAAAATGCTGAAAATGACAAATGGTCAGGCATCTTGCAGTGTTGTTCGTATGCAATAAACTTAATAAACAACGTGTGGGTTCATAAATATGGCAAGTATCAAAGAACAAATTTCGCAACTGCGTAAAAACACACCAAAACCTGTACAATGGCTGTTGTTGGTTGTCGCGTTTGTGGTGGTGCTGATATTGTTGACACTGTTGGTCAGTGGCGATGATGCCCCCGAAGATTTATCCAGTAAAGATACTGTTGCGCCTGAAATTAAACTGAACCCAGATAAACCAATTAATTGGACAGGGACTGTTGTTGGCGAAAAGCGCACAATAAAAATTACCGTCACAGCAAATGCGCCCGTGACATTTGTGTCTGTGGACGATAATGTGTCCGCCGAAGGTTTAACAATAAACAACACATGCGTTGGCATCAGACAAATAAATCAAAAACTGTCTTGCAGTGTTGATTTAACATACGCGCCAACCGCGGCAACAGATGACACAGAAATCGTTATTCCAATCAGATGGCGCGATGCAGCCGATAAAAATGCAATTCAAAAGGAAAATGGCATCGTTTTGTCCTTGGGGGCGGTTGCACCTGTTATTGAAGAAAAACCAGAACCTGTGGTCGTTACCCCAGAACCAGAAGTTATCGAAGAAGAACCAGAACCTGTGATTGTTACCCCAGAACCTGGGCCTGTGCAAACAGAAATAATTCGCGAAGTTGAAACCATTGCGCCACCAATCGTTTTTGAAGAAGAAGTGGCAGTAGAAGAACCTGTTGCAGAGGCATGTTCGGACTTCTCGTTTCCGGGGTATGGTTTGTCAGGTCGTCAAATCGGATGGATAAAACCAGAAGGGGGCGCATATTATTTCCACCCATTTTCTGATGTGGATTGCACTGAACCAACCGGTGTTTATAATCCGGGCAGCGGTATAATTTATGACATAGATGATGAAAAAACAAAAATTGGCACAGATGCTGAACATATCGGCACGTCTGTATTTGATACAGGGATATTGCCACAGTTGTCTAATGCGCCTGCCATTAAACCGGAATATCGCGCACGCCAGTTGGATGTCGAAGCCGCACAATTAAGCAGCAGTGGTGGTGCCAGAAGACTTAGCGCGGCAGGCACTTTTAGGGATGCGGCACAACAAAACGCCGATGGCAGCATTATGAAAAAGAAAAAAGACGATGTCTACTATGTGCCATCTGGAAGCGCAGTTAATTCTTCGCAACCATACGACAGAACATTTGTTTTGCGGCAATATAAACCGATTCCTGCAACAATTGTATCAGATGTTTTGGCGGACATAGAAGCATTACAGAACGGCAAATCATTACCTGTACGCGCAACCGTGGACAGAAATGTTTATTCTGATAATGGTCGAACCGTTATTTTGCCGGCAGGAACACTGATGTTGGGATATGTAACAGGTGAAATTCCAGGACCGTACAAGGCGATTGGCCGTATGCAAATTCAATGGTATCAATTTATTCGTCCAGATGGTGTTGAATTTAACTTTGATGGTGACAACGATCCATTTTCAGCTGATGCCCAGGGACGTGTTGGCGTACCAGGTCGCGGCAGTACCGATTATATGGAACAATTTATTATGCCGATGCTGACAGCATTTGTGCCTGCGGCGGTAAACTTGATTAATCCTGTGGCGGATGCGTTTGTTAATCAAATTGATTTAGATAACAATACTGTTGTGCAAAGCGGAATGGTTCGTTCATCCGAATTGGCAAAAAATGAAATTATTACAGCATGGAATGGTGTTGCACAAAAACTGCTGGTGGACATGATGGACAACACAGTTCCACCGTTCACAATCGCCGCCGGGACACGTATCACCGTATATTCACCAGAAGATTTACGCGTGGTTTGTACAGATGAAACAAAAAAATGTTGGGTAGACTTAGAGGAAAAACATACAGGAGGCAGTCGCCAAGATTGGACAGGGCGGCATGGTGGAACCCAAGGAATATTTGCCGCAGATGATAATTCCTGGGTTGGCCAAGCACGTTCTTTCCAAGTAGATGGAATCTGCAGCAAAGACGCTGACGGTTTGTGGCGCGCACCAACAGATTGTTTCACTACGGGCAAAACTTCATACAATGGGTATTCTTGTACAACATTGAAATTGTATTGCGAATCTTTGAACTATCAATCCAAAAAGGCATTGCAATACGAAGCATATAAAGAAGACCAGAAGAAACAGTATGACCAAAAAGTTCAAGACTTGGGCGGTCAGGGTTCGCAACAGTTTAATGAAGAAATTCTGGGTGTAAAGTATAGTGCTGATGGTACTGTACAGAATCCATATCAATCCAGTGACGCATCAGCCCCCGCCCCAGAAACAGGTGCAGTGCTGACATGCGAAGATGGTAATCCACCCGATGAAAATGGATGTTGTGCCGGTGAAATATACACCGATATGGGCGAACAAGGATTTAACTGTTGCCCATCTGCGGGGGGCGATTGTTTCCCACCGCTGATATAAAGGGATAAAAAAATAAAAACCGCCATTATGGCGGTTTTTTAATTATAAATTAAGGGAGGAAAAATATGACGTAATTACCATATACAATACACAGACGTATGCGTGATTTTTCACGCACTTTTTTTTAGTAAAAAAATATATACAAGATATGGATTTAGGAAAAAATACCGATTCGCTGTTAAATATATAAATTCGCATTACGAATCAGTTTTCCGATTCATGTTTCAACCGCGGGTTGTAGCATTTTACAGGAATCTTTTCTTAGTCTATAAATTAAAACATGAACATAAAACCAAAGGAGAAAGAAAAAATGACACAAATATTGCCCGAATCAATCACTGAAAAATTTCAAAATGCAGAACAATTATGGTTCTGGTTTCTGTATTCCAAAGCCGTACAAAATGGATTTGGGAGATCTTATAATTGCCCAACACGCAGACCATGCGAAATACTGGATGTAGAAACACTGATAACTAAATTATATCTGTCTGGAAAACTTAGCGATGAACAGTTGATGATTATGAAAAAATTTGGCGACAAAAAGCGCGCGCCACATCAATATATATGGCAGGAAAATCGCGCAGCATATCAATGGACATGCGCAATGGACATATTGGAAAATGCCGCAAGACAAAATGGATGGATTGAATAATATTATCAAAGGATTTTATAAAATGATTATTATCGCATTTTCAAATAAAACATCAAAAATACTGCCGCGATTACTGTGCAGAAATTTTAGACATGTCGCACCAATTAATGTAACAGAAAACAATATGATTATGTATCAATTTGTACGGCCAAAAATTATCAAAAAAATTTCCTTGAATATGCGCGATATACATATACTGGGGATGTATGGCTGGAAATTTATTTACATCAATGGAAATATACCACATGATTTTAATCCATGTAATGCAAAAACCTGTGTGCAACTGACCAAGCGCGCAATCAAGTTACATAATTGGCGCATCCAAACACCGTATGCTTTGTATAATATATTAAAATAAATCCGCCATTTGGCGGATTTATTATTTGCTTTGCCTTTTTATTATTTGCATCTGAATAATACCAAAGATATTTGATACCGTCCAATATAACACCAATCCTGCAGGCATCCATGCAAACATTACCGTGAATAAAACAGGCATCCAACGCATCATTTTTTGTGTCTGTGCCGCCACATCATTTGCATTTGTATTCTTGGATGTTGGCGACTGCAAACGCTGTTGCAGGTACATGGTCGCCCCCATCAATATTGGCAATATAAAATATGGATCCATCGCAGATAAATCATGTATCCACAAGAAGTGAGCATTTCGCATCTGAACCGATACCAATAACGCCTTGTATAACGCAAAGAAGATTGGTATCTGTATCAACATTGGCAAGCATCCCGCCATCGGTGATGTCTTGTGCGTTTGATACAACTTCATCATTTCCATTTGCAGACGCATTTTATCATTTGCATACAATTTTTGAATACGCTGCATTTCAGGCTGCATCTTTTGCATGATTGCCATATTAACATACGATTTGCGCGTTAATGGCCACATCAATAAACGCAATAAAATCGTCATGATTATAATCGCAACACCATAATTCATTACAATGTGATGAATACCATTCAAAACCCACAACATTGGACGTGCAAAGAACCAAAACCACCCATAATCTATACTTTCACCCAAACCAATTATTTTTGATTCTGCCGAATCCAAAATATTTTGATCGCGGGGACCGGCAAAAATATTTGCCGTCATGGTTTTAGTTGCACCACTTGCAATCACAACAGGGGCAGATGCTGTGTCAACAGTGTACTTGTCAGACTGTTTCTTCATCTTGATTGTTTGGTCTGGCGAATCCAAAGATACGACCGTTTCCCAATACTGATCCGCAAACCCCGCAAAACCAGATGTAGTGGAATATGCATAAGACTTCTTGTCCAGGTGTTTCCAATTATGATTTTCAATATCAGAATTTACATACGCAATACCACCATTGGTAACCGCAGCATTAGATGCAGTATTATTCGCGCGCACAATACGTGCGTATGGTGCCAATGCAATATCGTGTCCAGAATCGTTCCGAACACTGTCTGTAACGGTTATAACATAATCTGGCGACATTGTAACCGTACGTAAAAATTCAACACCATCAGAATTGCGCCATGTATATTTACCATCAGATTCTTTCCACACCGTGGTAACAGTTGGTACATTTGTACCAGTTGATACAAAACCAACTTCGACAAAATCGCCATCTGTTGATAACAAGGATACGACCGTATCCGAATCTGGGGCAGATGGATATTTCAATAAATTAATATCAGAAATACGTAATCCTTGGACAGATGCGGTCGTATTATCTGACGAAATCTGCGTTACAGGCACCGCCGACAAATCTGGGGCAATAATGTTTTCTGTGGCTACCTGGGATTCTGGACGTGGCGAAACAATCGTGCCCAAAACCCACCATGCAGCAAAAAACATTATCATCCACCAAAAGAAACCCGAAAATACAGACTTCTTTTGGGTGGCATTTTTATTCGCATTCCACATATTAAAACCAGACACACTGTTATCCATATATTTTACCATTTTTATTTTCCACCTTTGCTTGAACGAATACAACGTTGACGTGCAATGTACCAATTTAACAAATACAAACCAACACCAACAACAATACAAATATCTGCCACATTAAAAGATGGCCAGTGATAGCCACCAATATGAAAATCCAAGAAATCAATAACCGCACCAAAACGCACCCTGTCAATTAAATTGCCAATCGCACCACCTGCAATTAATGCCAATGGTATTCTTTCATACGATACCGCCCGCACAAACAAGTAATACAAAATATATCCCGTTATCGCCGCAGTCGCAAAAATCATTACCAATGGCGCAGATTCACCCAATGCACGGAATAATGAAAACGATGTCCCAGGATTCCATGTAAATACAATATTAAAGAAATCAAAAACATGTGTCATTAAATATGGAACCGGAACAACATCCCACGCAGCACCTGCCAATGGCACCGTCCCCGTAATTAAATACAGCAAAATGCCCTTGGTAATCTGATCCAAGATTATTGCACAAAAAATAATTAATAAGGTTAATCTGTTCTTTTTCATTTTTTCTCTTTTCCATGTACAGGGTGAAATATACCAATATACAATATCAAAAGCAAATAAAATGTCCCCAAGCGGGGACAATAATTATCATACATACAAAATCGTTTTAATCGCGTTTATCTGAAATAACCTGAGCCAACGCCGCATAGTTATCTGCACGCATATCGGCCAATAAATTCTCTAACTTGCGTTCAGATACGCCCAAGCATCCAAGAACACTGTAGCCCAACAAAAAGGATGATTCTATGGTTTCAGGCAACACTACTTCTGTGCCTTCGGACAACAAAATCTGCGAATCCGCCAAATTACGGGCACGCGCAAATATTTTCATGCGGGGCACAACGGATTTTATCGCCGATATACAACGGCGGGCTGTTGTGGCATTATCCAATGCAACAACAACACTGCGCACACGGCGAGGCTTTAATCCGAAATCAGCCAATACATTCATATTTGTGGCATCACCATAGACAACATTAAAGCCCATTTCGCGCCCCATCATAACGACATTAACATCCATATCAATCGCAATGTACGGAACCGACAAGGCATCCAACATTTGGCATATAATCTGTCCAACACGACCAAAACCACATACAATAACTTCGGGTTTTATGCTGTTGTCTGCATCATCCAATGTGCGCGGAAAACGTTGCGGAAACAGTTTTCCACGGCGTTGCAGGTAATCATACAGACACAATAACAACGGGGTCGCCATAATAGACAAGATTATTATTGCGGTTAATATTTCTTCGTGTCCAGATGGGATGGCATTAATACCACTTTGCTTCATCGTTTGTAACATCAACAATGCAAATTCACCACCCTGGGATAAAATTAACGCAATCATTATCGCATCAGGCATGTGTACACCACGTACGCGTGCAACCATAAATATCGCAATAAACTTTATCGCCATAAAACCAATTAAACCAAACAATATTATGTACCAATAATGCCCCAATAACGGTAAATTTAACCCCATCCCCAATGAAATAAAGAATAACGCCAAGAATAATGTCGCATACGGTGAAATTTCTGCGGTTATTTGATGACGGTATACAGTTTCACTCATTAACATACCGGCTAAAAATGCACCAAGCCCCGCAGGCAGCCCCATTAAATCCAACAGCACCGCCCAAATAACAATATTCAACATTACAGCCAATAAAAATGCTTCTTTGGATTTTAGTTTACCAACATGACGCAATATTGGTGTCATCACAAAGCGACCAATCACAATCACAGATAATATCAGCGCAACAGATATAACAACAACATCAATCGCAGTTGCACCCAAGTTAAAACTTTTTCCCGCAAATGCAGGCAACATCGCCAATAATGGAATAGATAATAAATCTTGGAACAACAAGATGGAAAATACCTGACGACCCATGCCTGTGTTTAATTGATTGCGGTCTGTTAACAACTGTAAATCCGCAGATGTACTGGACATTGCCAACATTAACGACACCATCACACACCCCATAATAGACCACTGGGTCACACCAAACAATAATGGGAATAACATGACCGCAACCATCATTACTTGGGTTGCGCCAAAGCCAAATATGGTATGCTTCATCCGCCATAAACGCCGCATATTTATTTCCAAACCAATATTGAACCACAAGAACATTATTCCAATATCACCCAAGAATGTCCATGTGTTGGTCAATTCAAACAAATCAAAAACGTACGGTCCAGATAATACACCCGCAAATAAAAATGCAACCAATGCACCAACACGCGCCATGCGCAACATATAAACCAGTGCAAACATAATCGCAAAAAAGACCAATAATGACAGGGACATGTTCTCTCTCTTCCTTTTCCCATGTGTGTATTAATTATAACAAATTTTCTGCCAGTAACGCAAATGTTTCAGGCGATAAATTTTCTGCACGTTCGGTACCAGTCAGCCCATATTTTTCCCAATCCACATTTGGAATAATACCGCGTATCATCTTGCGCCGTTGGCCGAACAATCGGGCAGTAATTTGTTCAATCTTGGACAAGTCGGATATACGTGAAATCTTATCCGCGTTCGGAATAATTTGGACAACCGCAGATTGTACCTTGGGACGCGGAACAAATGCAGTATTTGGAACATCAAACAAAATACGACTGTCCGCAATCAGGGATGTTAAAACCGCCAAACGTCCATAATGCTCGTCACCAGGGCGGGATGTTATACGCATGGCAACTTCGCGTTGGAACATTAATGTCAAAGATTTTATTTGTTCACCATGCGCAATTTTCTGCAGCCAACCAATCAATAATTCTGTACCAACATTATACGGCAAGTTTGCACATATTGCATACTCTTCAAGCCCCAGCGCAGAAAAATCTACACGCAACGCATCATCAAATATAACCGACAAACGACCGTCAGATGCCGCAACAACACGCGACAATATCGGTTCTGTGGTTTTGTCTTTTTCAATGGCGACAACACGCATCGCGCCCGCCATCAGTAATGCACGTGTCAGCCCCGCAGGCCCAGGTCCAACTTCGACCACAGGGACAGTGTCAATATTTGGTACGCTGCGCGCAATACGCCCTGTCAGATTCAAATCAAATAAAAAGTTCTGCCCGAATTGTTTCTTGGGCTCCAGACCACATTCGCGCATCATTTCAGACACAGGCGGCAAAGATGAAACTAAATCCGTCATAGTGATTTACGCCCCCCAAATGCCAATGTCAATGTGCCATCATCCAAGTAATCTAAATCCCCACCCAATGGCACACCAGATGCCAATTCCGAAAATGTAACATCACCCGCGCCAGAAAGCGTTGACATAATGTAATGCTGGGTTGTTTTGCCTTCGACTGTATTTGGTAACGCAAAAATAATTTCTGTTATTTTTTCATCTGAAATTCGCGTGGGTAAATTTGCAATATTCAAGTCTTGGGGCAAAACACCAGATGCACCAGATAACAAGCCACCAATAATATGATAACGACCATGAAAAACCGAAGACTTTTCCAAAACCCATACATCCGATAAATCGCGCACAATACATAACTGACCATTTTGACGCGCGGTATCGCGACAAAATTCACATGCGTGCGCACCATTATCTGTTAAAACACCACAACGTGGACATGGTGCGATATTTTCAACCGCATCCATAATCGCAGATGCCAATGCAGCACCACGCCCCGTTTTATCCTGTAATAACGCCAGCGCAATACGTTGACCACCGCGACTGCCCACACGTGGTAATTTTGCAAATAATTTTATTAACTTTTCAATTTTTGGATTCATGATTTTTACAAGATACTAATGAAAAACGTAACTGTCAATGCCGTTTGCAGATGCGTTAGATTTTAACTGATTCGCAGATGCATCTGTCAGACCATATACACGCACACGGTACAACCCAGTTCCCGTTGGTTCTACAATGGCATTAACACCCAACTTATTCTTGACATTTGCGACCTGATTGTTGGCGGCATTTTCAGATGAAAATGCACCAAACTGAACCCCCGTACCTGTTTTAGATGCAGATATAACCTGGGGTTGATACTGTGGGACTGCCGCCGTAGTTGCTGCATTGTATGCAGACGCAAACGTTGTTGCCACAGGTTGTTTTACCGGCGGGGTGGGTTGTGATATTGGTGGTACAGTGGTCTGCTTGCTGATTGGGGAGGCACCACTGTTTAACATTGAAAAACCACGGTTCAGCATTTGTGCCGCGATATTCGCACGCACATCTTTGTTTTCCGCACCCAAAACAACCGACATTAAGTGTGTGTTATCGCGATGGGCGGTTGCAACCAATGAATATTTTGATTTCTTGGTATACCCCGTTTTCATACCATCACAACCATTGAATGATGTCAGCAAACGATTGCCATTTGTGTATGTCTTGCCGTTATATGTCCATGATTTAATGCCAAAGAAATGCCAATATTGCGGGAAATGTTTATATACCGCCATGGACAACAACGCAATATCACGTGCCGTTGACAAATGGTCGTCATTTGGTAAACCTGAAGAATTCTCAAAATTAGTATCTGTTAAACCAATTTCGCGCGCAACACGTGTCATCAAATCCGCAAAAGATTCTTCCTGACCGCCCTTTAGATTTTCCGCCAACACACGCGCAACATCATTTGCACTGTAAACCGCCACGGCCTTAATTGCATCTTCTACGCGTATTTTAGAACCAGCAGACAGCCCCAGTTTTACAGGTTCTGCATTTGCGGCAGATTGTGACACAATCAAATAATCATCCAAAGACAGACGACCATGTTCCAACGCATCAAATGTCAAGTACAAGGTCATGATTTTTGTTAAACTGGCCGGGTAATTTAATTCTTTGGCGTTTTCCTGGTACAGAACGCGCCCCGTATCCATATCAGCCACCAATGCCGCACGATACTGCGCCCCAAATACAGGCGTTACACACATCATAGCAAATAAGAAAAGCAACATTCTTCTCATGCGAATAATGTTAGTAAAAAATACGCAATCTGGTCAATAAAATAAAATCCCACCAAACGGTGGGATTTTTCAATCCAAGGTGCGAAGACTGATTTTATCTTCATCAACAATTACCAGTTTTCCCGAATTTATATGGAACTGACGTGCGGCGTTAAACGCATCACGCATGCCAAATAATTCTGTACTGAATACAGGGAAAACACCACGTGCCAGACACAACTGATTTGCAATCATGGAATCGTTACAAACCGCAATAACTGGGATATCTGGCTTGCGACAAGAAATTTCAATCGCCGCAATCGTGTCACGCGCAAACACAACAATAGCAGACGCTTTGTTCAAATACGCCATTGACGCAACAGAACGCGACCAATCATTTTCAGGAATGTTTTCCACACGTGACCAATCGTACGGATTGGCAATAGTATCAGCATCTGCATACGCCAAAATGTTATACATTGTTTCAATAACATTAACCGGATTAATACCAATCGTTGTTTCTTCGGATGTCATTGTGGAATCTGCACGCAGATACGCAGTGTTTGCAACGTCTGTAATTTCTGCACGGGTTGGAAATTCACTATTTACCATCGAACCCAACATTTGGGTGGCAACGATTACAGGCTTGTTCATTTTGCGACATTCGCGGATAATATGGCGCGAAATTGCAGGCACTTCGGCATAAGGAACCTCTACCGCCAAGTCACCACGCGCAATCATTATGCCATCTGCCGCCGCGGCAATTTCTGTGATACGCTCAACCGCGTTTGGACGTTCAATCTTGGCAATAATTTTTATTGGTGCGGATGTGCGTTCGGTTATAAAATCACGCACTTCGGCAATATCTTCGGGCTTTTGTACAAATGATATAGCAACCCAATCAGGATTCTTGGTTAATGCATATTCCAAATCCGCCCTGTCCTTTTTGGTCAAAACAGATGTTGATATTTCAGTGTCTGGCAGATTAAAACCGCGGCGCGACCAAATTTCTGTTCCACGAATAACCTTGGTTTCAACAGATGTTGGGGATGCAGATGTAACCTGCATTTCAATCTTGCCGTCATTTAATAATACCCTGTCACCAACCTTCAAGGATGCCAAAACTTCGGCATCTGGCAACTGAACGCGTGTTTCATCGCCAGGCGTATCAAAAGAATCAAATGTAAACGTTTGTCCAATTTTTAGAGGATATTTCCCTTCGGTCTTGAAATTTCCAATACGATGTTTTGGCCCCTGCAAGTCAATCATAACAGCAACAGGTATATTCAATTCAGCAGATATTTCACGTATCATGTCAATCTTACGCCCTTGGATATCGCCGGTGTCGTGGCTAAAATTCAATCTGCACATATTAACACCCGCAGAAATCATACGGATCAAAGTTTCCCTGTCTTCACAATTCGGACCAATAGATGCTGTAATCTTTGTATATTTTTTCATTTTATTTCCATTTCTGATTTTTGTTTTTCTTGATTTTTACGTTTTATGATATATCATAAAGTCATCAAATAAACAAGGGGAAAACAGAAATGAAACAAGCAAATCATGGCGCGATTGATAACCAACAATTAATCAGCATTATCGAAAGAATTGAAAAATTAAACGAAGATACAGCTGCAATCGCTGCAGACATCAAAGAAATATACAGCGAAGCAAAATCCGCAGGTTTTGATCCAAAATATATCCGTCAAATGATACGTCTGCGTAAACTGGACCCAGATGAACTGGACGAAGCCGATGAATTAACGCAGATGTATCGCAACGCACTGGGATTGTAATGAAAGGTTTTACAAAAACTGTTGAAGATTTTAACTGCGCCCATTGTGGCGCAGTTGTACATGGTAACGGGTACACCAATCATTGTCCTGAATGCTTGTGGTCACGACATGTTGATAACAATCCTGGCGACCGCGCCGCAACATGCGGCGGTATGATGCGACCAATATCGGTGGAATCTGATGGGGATAAATTTATCATTACACACAAATGTGAAATATGCGGAAAGATAAAGCGTCAAAAAACATCTGATGGGGATAATATTGATGCAATTATTGATATATCGCGTGATAATTCATTTATTTTCGGAAAATAAAAAACCGCCAATATGGCGGTTTTATTATTTTATCTTGGGCCACTTTGGACGCCAGTGACGCGCACGTTCAATCAAGAAGAACAGCGCAGGCGTTAATGTGAATGTAAACACCAAAGATGCAAACATACCACCAATCATAACCGCACCCATCGCAACCTTCATACCGTCAATAGACCACAACTGTGGAACCATACCTGACATAACCGCAATAGATGTCATTAAAACCATATCGCGCTTGTCTGTTAATTCTGCCCATAACGCATCATACATATCTTCGCCAGAATTGACACGATTAATTGTTGGTTCCAGTACCAAAATATTATTATTTACCACCAAACCAACCAACATAACGAATGCCAACATCGCACCAATATTCAATGTCGCACCGGACAAGAACATTAATACAAATACACCCGCAAAACTGGTCAAGATGGATGTCGCAATGGTAAACGGATGCGCCAAAGAATTCAGAATTGCCGCCAACAACATAAATGTCAAAATTGTCGCCAAGAAGAACGCCTGACCAATTTCAGATGCAGCATCCGCCTGATATTCAGATGAACCACCAAATTTGGCATAATATCCGTATTCCCAATCCATAGAATCTAATTGGGACTGAATTTTTGCCTGAACAGGCCCCATCGTAGATTTACCGATATTTATATCAATTTCGGTTAATCTGTTCTTGGATTCGCGGCGAATATCGGGCGTTGCGCGCGCCATTTTAATTTCACCCAAAGATGATAATGGCACCATACCTTTTTGCGAATTCACATACACATTATCAAACAAAGACGCATTTTTAAACGGACGGGCAAATTCCAAAATAATTGGATATTCTTCGCCTGCTTCCTTGTACTTATAATCGTCATTACCAAACAACGCGGTACGCAATGTTGTACCTGCATACGCGTTCTGGACACCCCAGAAATTCATTTTTTCTTGGTCTGGGATAAATTGCGTTTCCATCGCAGGTAACTGCTGGGCGCGAACCGCAGATTGAACTTCGGGGATTTGATTTACTGTGTCAATAATTTGTGCCGCATACGCTTCGCGTTTGGCATCATCTGGGCCAAATACATTTAACACCAAATCAGATGTCAAACCTGCCGAGTGCGCTTCACCCGCACGAATCTGAATTTCTGCATCTGCAACTTCGGATATTACTGGCAACATTTTTTGTGCCAATATCTTGTCAGACACATCACGTTCAGATACATCAACCAATTCAATCGTTATTGTTACATTCTGTAATCCACGTTCACCAATTTTTGTTGTTAAAGATTTAACTTCTGGGAACTGTTGCAATTTATCTTCAATTTGCATCGCGATTGATTCAGATTTTTCAAACGTAGATCCCATTGGCGCACGCGCAGTTACCGTGATTTCATTCGCGTCCGTTGTTGGCGAGAATTCATTCCCAACAAATTTCATCAGCATTGTTGAGCCGATAAATACAACAATCGCCAACCCAATTACACGCCATGGGTGTGCGGCCTGAAAATCAAACCAACGGCGCATCCAGCCCGTGCTGCCAGGTTTTGGATATGATTGTTGCTTCTTTTTTGCAGCCTTGTTATTTTGTTTTGTCAGGCGCAAAAATTTCGCAATCATCATTGGTGTTAACGTAAACGAGAACATCAATGACAGCAACGTCAGATACACAACAGTCATACCAAACTGAACCATGAACTGACCAACAATACCGCCCATAAACGCCAACGGCAAGAACACCACTACGTTTGTACCAACACCTGCCAAAACAGATACTGCAACATTTTTTGTTCCATCGATGGCGGCATCTTCTGGATTTTTACCCGCACGCATTTCTTGCAAGGCGGCTTCAATCAAAATAATTGCGTTTGACACCAACGTACCCAACGCCGAAGAATATGCCAACAATGTTAATGCATTAATTGTAAAATTACTGTTGTCCATAAAGAAGAATCCGGCAATCAATGATGCGGGAATCACAACGCCCGCAATAATTGTTGAACGCCAATTACGTGTAAATGCCAACAATACCAATACCGTCAATAAAATACCCAGAATAATACCATTGATTGTACTGTCTGTTTCATCAGACACGGCGATTGAAGAATCAGATGCAATTAACATTTCTGCGTTTGGAAAACGCTGAGATAAATCTTTCTGAAATTCTGGCATTTTTTTGCGCAGTTCATTTGAAATATTTATTGCATTACCATCAGATGATTTTACAACAGATGCAATAACAACGGATTCACCGTTATAACGCGCACCATTTTCAATATCACGTGCCGCATCGGTAATTGTTGCAATATCCGACAGATTAAAGTTGTTACCTTCAACCGTTGTTAAACGCAAATTTGCAATTTCTTCAACAGATGCAAATTCACCAATAAAACGAACGTTGGAAGAATTTGCAGACGTTTCGATTTTCCCACCCGGAACATTCAGATTGTGCGCCCCCAACGCGGATACAACGTCCATAACCGTTACACCACGCGCAGCCATCAAATCAGGATTCATCGCAACACGAATTGCACGTTCACGACCACCAAATACAGATACACTGGCCACGCCATGCAGCCCTGTAATTTTTGTGGATAATATATTATCAACATATTCTTCAACATCGCGTGCATCCGCCCCGCGAATAACGATATCCACAACAGATTCTTGCAACGGGTTTAATTTTTCAACAATTGGATTTTCCATATCTGCTGGGAATTCGGAAATCAGCGAATCCAGTTTTGTTTTAACTTCGTTTGCCTTGTCGTTAACATTTACCCCCAGATTAAATTCAGCCATAACCATCGCGCTGTTTTCATATACGTATGCCGTTACTTTTTTAAGTTCTGAAACTTCGGACATCGCATCTTCAGCACGTTGCACAACCTGAGATTCCAATTCTTCGGGTGATGCACCAGGATAGATAAATGTTGCAGTCACCATTGGAAAGTCCAATGCCGGCGTACGTTCAATATTCATATTTGGAAAAGACACAAAACCCAATACAACCCACACCAAAACAAACATTACTGTGGTAATTGGTCTGCGAACGAAAAATTTTAACATAGCCCTGTCCCCTTTTATTCCCTTAGTGTTGAACTTTTACTTTGTCACCGGCATCAACGCGCGACAATATAACAATATCACCATCATTCAAACCAGATGTTATATATGCGTTTTCAGAATCTTGGCGTGCGATAACAACATTACGTGGCGCGGCAATACCGTTTTCAGACACATAAACAACACCATCTGTTATTGCATAAAGTGGTACAAAGTAGCCCTTGGCAGAAAATTCCGCATGATGCAAACCATCGGAAACGCCCGATGTTCTTACCAAGAACATACCCGTTTCCAAATCTAAACTTTTAGATACAGATACGATTTTTCCATTACCTATTTTTTGCCCCGCACGCAATTTTGATACGCGATCCCCTGTCACATAGGCACGATTATTTTTAACCGATATTGGTTCATATAGAACACCGTCTGATATTTTCATTTCCAACGACATAACCGGCAAGCCAACATCTGCCGCAACACGCGATGCATTAAATACATAACGCGCATTTTCAGATGCAACGGCCGTAAAACGAAATACAACCCAGCCAGCCAATATTGCAACCAGTGCAATATACATACATTTCTTGAATTTATTATTACCTATTGTCTTCTGTATTTTTTCCATTTTTATTCACCCAATTTTTTTACTGATTCCGCCGACATTAAAATCTTGTACTTTGTGTTTAACAATGCCATATCCAACTGATACAAGCCTGCAGAAACATCCGCCAATTCAACTGCAGATGTTTGACCAGATGCAAAACGGTTTTGTGACAATTCATACGTTTTTGCCGCCAAATCACGCGCGTTTTGCAAGGTTGCCAAATTGCCACGCAAATGGTCATACGATTTTACCGCATTATCATATTGTTCAGATGTTATCTTTTTTGCCTGCTCTAAATCTTGGCGGGCAGCTTCGGCATTCATTGCCTCTACGGTTGCGTTGGCACGATTTAAGCCACCTGTAAAGATTGGCACTTGCAATGCGACACCCCATGTGGCAGATTGACTGCCAGATTTATCAAACATATGACCAATATCACCAGACATAGACATATAGTTATATGATGCGGTCGCCGCCAATGTTGGATATGCGCCGGCACGCTTGGAACGCGCCAGACGTTCGTACATGTTTACCTGTTCGCCCAAGATTTCCCATTGTGGTGTATTTTTCAATTCACCTGCATTAATTGCATCAAATGTTTTTGGGAAAGAATCAGTTAAAACCAATTCTTCATTCAAATCAATACCCGCCATAATTTTCAACATACGATGCGCGGTATCACGATTGAATTTCGCATCAGAAACATTGATTTCTTTGGTTGCAATATCAGATTCAATCTTTAACAGATTGCTGCGGTTGGCACGACCGGCAGATGTTAATTTACTTTTTGCCGAACGAGCATTTTTCAAGTCACGTTCCGCCAAGATCACAATTTCATCCGTCATTTTGGCAGTCCAATATAAATCAGTTGCCGCATAACGCACTTCGCGCAAAGTTAATTCTTGTGATGCATTCGCCATTTTTATCGCGGACTTTACAGATTTTACCGCATTACCAATTTTGCCAAATGTATATAAAGGCTGAGTTAATGACAAGCCCGCCATGAAGATATTGTCTGGGATTTCAAATGAAATTTCTTTGTCTTTCAACGCTTCGGGTAACAGACCACCCAATTCTGGTGGCAACTTGAAATTACGCGAATCCAATGGACGTTCAACATTAACCAAATTCATATATGATGCCGTTCCTTCCAACTGAAACCAACGGTTCGCATTTGCCGCATCCAGTGATGCTTCGGCCTTCTTTACATTTGCATTTGCCTTTTTCAGATCGTGTGATTCATGCGCAATTTTTTCAACCGCATCCGCCAACGTCAAATCCAACGCAAAAGATGGCGTTACAAACAACGCACACAAACACACAACAACAGATAACAATCTTGATTTATTATTCATTATTCAGCTCCACATTTCTGATAATGTCGCGCATAGTACGCAACGCGTCCGTCAGGCGTTTTTCATCTTCACGCGACAGATTTGCAAATACTTTTTCCACACCATTGCGAAACAAATCCATCGCACGAATCGCCAATTCCGCCCCAGATGGCGACACACAATACCAAGTATTACGGCGATCTTCGTCATCAATCGCACGTATTACCAAACCATCATGTTCCAACTTGCGAAATGCCGCGCACAAATTTGGCGCAGATACATGTTCGCGGCGCGCAATATCTTTTAATTTCGCGCGACCACCATTGTGCAAACGCACCAATATAGACATCAACTGGCGCGGATAGCCGGTTGAATCAACACGATCCAAACGCAGTTTTTCCGCGATCTTATCCAATGTCCAAATATTTTCTTCCATTAAACGAACAAATTCCTTGCGCGCCATTTTATTCTCCTATATAATAGGGTTGATAGATAAAAACGTTAAAAATCTTAATTATTATATATTTTAATAAAATTTTTGCAAGTAATATTTTCACATATTTCAAAACCCGCCACTTGGCGGGTTTAATTTATTTAAGTGCATTTTGTAATAATGTATAATTGCTGTTATACAAAGCCTGATCAGCAGGGCTGAGCGTTCCATTATTGACCTGAACCACACCATTAATAAACATCGCATTGATTATCTGGAATGCTGCGGGCGATGCATCCGGGAACTGCAACCCATTATTAACCGCACCAATGTATTTAGCGACCACAGATGGTGTTATATTCTTGTTTAACGCCAATCTGATTTGATCAACTGCACGAATACCGGTGTCTGTTGGATTCTGGAAGACATTAAACCACCCACCTGTTTCACCAATACCCAATAATGGCATCCATGATTTATACACACCATCCAAGTAATATGGCAACTGATAATTTTGATAATCAACAACCACAACAGCCTGATTTGCAACTGTTACGATTGGCGCATACGTCCCAACCGTTGTTGGCAGTGGAATCAGTGATATTTGCCGACTGTCCACATAGCCAAACGGCCCAGATGCAACATTCAATATTTTTTCAATATCTGTTGGCACAGCAGGCGCAGGGGCAGTTATACTTTTCTGATTATCTTTTTTATTTTTTGCCGTGACCAGCCCACCAATCAAGCCACCCGTTAACGCGGCCCCCGCAACCGCAGCTGTTGCAATCAAGCCAACATTTGGTTTTTTATCAACTGCATGTGGGTCAATCGTGCGCGATGGTGCCACCGGCGTTGTGGTTGAAATGACCACAGGTTCGGATTGTTGACGAACAGTTGTATCTGGTCTTTGCAAATCAGATTCCTGTATTGATGTTACCCCGCCAGATAATCCAATATCTGATGTCAAGTCAGGTTGTGGTGCAAACACTGGTTTTTGTGTTGTTTTTGACGTTGACTCCAAGACCGGCTGTGGTGCAGCCTTGTCACGGTTTGGAATTTGAACATTCGCCAGATTTTTTTCTCCGTACGAAGTTGCAGCAGCAGCGGTTCCAGCAGCAACAACAGACCAATTAGGATTCCAAACCTTGTTAACAACTGTTGTAACGCGATTGTTGGTTATCCATCTGATAAGGTCTGCTTTTTTTGTAAAGCTGCCTGTGTTACCATTGCCATACAGCAATCCACGCCAACGACCACCGCCACGCAATGCCGGATTAGGATCCCAACCTGGAACTCCTTTTGGCAACTTGTCTATAACCTCGCCAGTGGTCTGGTTATACCATGGCGGATTGTGACCATGACGGTAAATCCATCCAGTATTCTTTAGTTCATCCAGTTTGTCTACAACACTCATTACACGTGTAGTGATGGTCTTGACAGTTTGAAGCAATCCTGTAGCAATCATAACAACACCAGCAATAAACTGTACAGTATCCGCAACATTAATTATTGTCTGCTTTGTATTACTGCCATTACTTGGATTCAGTTTACATGTTGGCAAGGATTCATCGTACTCAATTTGACCTTCTTGGGGCTCTGCAATGCATCCCGCAACCAGTTGTTCAAAATATGAATCTGAAGTTTTGCTTAAAACCCTGCTAAGCATTTCATCCAATCCGTTGCGGCGTTTAGCATCTAACGACTTGGCCCCCATAATTTCATCTAGATGCTTGCGCAGGAAGGCATCTGCTTGTTGCGCTGTTTGAATCTGATTCATTTCTACAAACCAATCAGACGCATCATTATCCATAACAATTTTGGCCACATCTGATGTTGCCGCAGCTGCCACTGCGGCAGAACCGGCCGTAATCATAATTACTGCTGCTGTACCTGTTCCTGCCGTAGCAACCGTCACCAACAGTCCAACAGCCGCAATCCCCGTATTTGTCACAACATTTATGACCGTTTTAACGGTACCTGCGGTTGCGGATGCAGGCAACATACAAATCTTTTGCTGCTTGTCCCAATATGCCTGTTTGCAGCCGGGGCAATCTTTGATATTTGCTTTGGCAACTTGGGCGCACTGCTGTTCAGTCAAATCACCACAATGTTCACCGTCAAACATACCCCCATTTGCGCGACAGCCCAACCCTTGCAAACTGCCGTCTATCTTTTTCTTTTGAGTCCACGTGACATTCGCCTGTGTTAAATCATCAAAAACAAAGTCAACACGTTTGCCATTAATATGACATACCAACACATCTTCGTTGTCTTCAAACGTATCACGTTTCCAGCGACGATGCGATTTTTCACATTCAAAACTGGTTACCGGGGTTGGTGCCAGTTTTACCGCACAATACTGCTTTATCGTTTCATCCAAAGAACCCATTGCCTGAATTTCGGTTTGATCCTTGGAGGATGAAAATACAAAGTTATCAATTTTACCTTCGTATTCATTTATAAGTTGTGATGCATCGGTGAATGCATTTTCCTCCACTACACATACATTGCCGCTGACGGATGCCGTATAACCAAACTGTTTTGCGATTTTGTCCACAGAAGGACAAGCGGCTGGCTTATCACAGTCATTTGTATGCCCCGCAATGATACATATTGCTTTTTTTTGATTCAGATGCAGGTCATGATCCACAGATTCAAACAAGTCGTCAAATTGAAACTCGTAATACGTGACAGGGCTTGCCAACGAACGACACGCAATATAATCATCATTCCATTCACTTACAAGACCAGCGGCACAAGTAGCTTTTGGCACCTTCCATGCGTTTTCCAGAAACATCTTTGCCATGAACATACCCTGACGGCGATTGGTATTAATCCAACTGAAATTTTTTATACAATATCCGGCTTCTTCTTTGGTACATTTACGTTTCCAAACAGGCGACAATGCTTGTATAAAATCTTGACACTTTGATTTCTGGGATGCATTGTTCATATCCATACCACCGGCAACACAAACCTCTTTTAACTGTACCGCTGTTATTCCCGCATTATCATTCTGTTTAACAAAATCTCTATACGCAGTGGCTGCCTTGGTTCTGTTTGTGGCATCCGGGAAGAACACCTCTAATGCATCAGCCAACACATCTTTTTCAACGGTTAATTTAACAGAATCTGTTGCGGCATGCGCCCCATAAACGCAACAAAAACTTAAAATCAGTGCGATTATTTTCTTCATTTCAGTACCCCCGTGCATTTTTCAGCAATTTCAGCAACCTGTTTAATCGCCTTGATTTGTGTCGCATTAAATACAGTCGCAGTAACCGATGCCGCAGTCGTTAAACCAGACATAACATTGGCCGCCGTATTCATGCCCTTTTCCTTGGACTTGCCAGATGCGGTATTGTCATCACGAACCTGGGCACTGTTTGCACCGGCAGACAACCCAGTACCAATCACACCCGTTGCCGCACCAACAATTGACGATGCCATCGCACCTGTGGCCCTGGTATTAATCTTGGACAAATCTGCATAATCATATTCACCACATGCTGATATAATATTATTTGCCTCGGTCACGTCTTGGCCAGAAATGCGCGCCTGGGTCACAGAACGGCGCAATGCATCAACCGCTGCACGACATGCCAAAATCTGGGCATTCAAATCACCATCAACACGATTTGTTCCCGCAATAACCGCACCCGCAACGTTGGTCGCCGCAGATGCCGCCGTTAACCCCGTACGCCAATCCCCCAACTTCTTGGATTGAGCGACCGTTTTTTCCAATTCTTCTTGAACACTGTCCTGATTTTTTACAGCGGTTTCATAAGTGGCATTAAATTCTGATAAAAAGATTTCAAATTCTTCTTCTGTAAGCGGGGTCGCTGTGCCTTGCATTTCTTCGATTTCTTGCAGAATCTTTTCCAGTTCTTCGGCCTTTTTATCTTTGGCAGTTTTCACAATACCAACAACAGTCGCACCGGCACCAGTGGCCGTTCCAACAGCCGTAACGGCAGTATTTATACCTGCCATTTTCTTCATATCCGCCAAGGCATCATCAATACCAACACACGCAGTATATGTCGCACGCAATGCATCATCTAATGGCAAAATATCTGCCAT
This sequence comes from Alphaproteobacteria bacterium, assembly GCA_015062545.1. Lineage (GTDB taxonomy): Bacteria > Pseudomonadota > Alphaproteobacteria > Rs-D84 > Rs-D84 > Enterousia. The sequence continues at coordinate 49,752 of SUUL01000001.1, forward strand.
GGCAGGTAATGTAAGCATACACACCAGTATAGAAAAATATTTTTTCACAATAACCCCTCTCTTATTGGGAAATTATACCAAAAAGCGCACAAAAAACCCAGCAAAAAAAACGATTAATTTTACTTGTTTGTTTCAACAACAGGTGTTTTTTATACAATGTTGACAATATTGTCTGACATGACAGTGCATAAAAAATCTATACAGAACAAATTCATTAATTTTTTATTGCAAAAGTTACAAATGTAGTTATAATCGGTTTTGCTTTTGGGGTGTCGTCTAATGGTAGGACAAGAGATTTTGGTTCTCTTTATCATGGTTCGAATCCGTGCGCCCCAACCAAGATTTACAACCGTTCATGTTCAACAGAGCATCGAACGGTTTTCTTATTGAATATACTAATTTTTTGTCTTTTAGTTCACAGTTCGAAAGTAGCAAGTTCAAAAGTGCACGTTTTTGTTCTACTTTCGAACTCTTGAATAATTCGCCAGCATGTGATGCCAGCGCAAAGATTGATTCAACCGTTGTTGTAAATGTGCTGTCAGCTTGGCTGTGTGCGTTTAATTGTATGTCTATGGTATGCAGTTCTTCTTCTATCTCGGTCTTTTTGTCGTTGTAGTCGTCTTGGCTGATGCTGTTGCTGATAAGCAAATCCAGCAGGCGGTTTTTCTTGGTTTTTAATTCGTTGTGCTTTTTCTGTAATTTGCTTGTTTCGTCCAGTAAATATGCGTTTTCAGCCCGTAATACATTGCTTAAACAATCGGCAATATCTTGCATGATTTCTGGTGGGAAAGATAATTTATCAAAGATTTCTGTGCTAATTTGGTTTAGCAGGTCATTTTCATTTACAGCAGGTTGCGAACAGTTGCCTTTGTAATGCGAACATTCTAGGTATGTATATGTCTTTCCGCTGGCTTTGGTCTTGGTGTCGCTTGTTATTGCACAACCACAGTCCGCACATTTGATTAAGCCCCTGAACACATACGGCTTTTCAGCATATTTGAATCGCTTACGGTTTTTACCGTTCATAATAGATTGACACTTATCAAACAATGTCTTGTCTATTATGGGTTTATAGATGTGCGGATATAAAGTCCCTTTTACCAACATCATACCATAATAAAATGGGTTATTAAGCATCTTGAACAGGGTTGTTTTTGTTATTGGTAAATTCGTTTTTGGATTTGTTAATCCCCACTCTTTGGATTTTTGCAATAGTTCGCTGATTGTGTACAAGCCAGATGCGTATTCTTCAAACAGACGGCGTATTCCAAGTGCACGTTCTGGGTCTTGGATTATAATAGGTTTGTTGTTTATATCACGACGGTTTAAATAACCAAATGGTGCACAACTTTGCCAGATACCATGTTTGGTGTTGTAATCAATACTGCGTTTTACATTATCACGCAGGTTGCCAACGTATGTTTTTGCGGTAAATACCCCTAAATCCCAGCGAGCAATGTCCGTACTACTTGAATCTTTGTGTAAAATCAAGTTTTCACGAATAAAGTGTATCTCTATTTTATCGCTTTTGCGTAATTCGTCCAGTTCTACGGATTCTTTGAAACTGCGCTGGATGCGGTCTATTGTATCGGCAACAAGGGCAACTTTTTCACGTTGTGCCTTTACAAAGTTTAACATTTCCGTAAATTTTTTACGTTCACCACGTGTAGAGCTTTCAGTTATCTGAAATGTTTTTAATAGCGGTAATTCTTTGTGCTGGGCATATTTTTTCATGTTTTCCAGCTGTGCATCAATAGATTGCCCCATTTCTTGTTCTCGGGAAGATACACGTGCAAGAATTACCGCTTTCATATGTTTGTTCCTTTTATGTTTTATTCGCCATATACAATTTAAGTCAGCCTAATCTTCGTCGTCTATATCTGTCCAAATAGATGTTTTATATGTTTGCTTTTTTAGTGGTTTTGTATTTTCGGTTTCGATTAGTTCATTTATGGCTGTAATTTTATTTTCTAAAATATTTATTTCTTTTTTTAGAGCAGATGTGTCTGCTGGTTTTATGTATTTGGCTATATCTGTTGGTATGTCTGTTAATATGTTGCTTTTGTTTTCTATTTCTTTGTGCTTGTTTGTTAAGTCTGTAATAAGTTGTTCTTTTTGTTTCTGCAACCATTTAATTCTATCGTTTTTTTCGAGAGATATGTATTGCGTGTTATTAACGATTTCCGATTTAAATGGTGTTAGTTTTATTTTTTTAGTGGTTGTTTTACTCCATTCAAAAATTGCCCATATCAAAGATGTTAAATAAAACACAACCCCAAATGGGACAAAACACATCATGGCAAGAAAAATAATCCAACCCTTGTTTTTGCTGTTGCTTTTTAGTGTTATTGCTATGGGTATGCTTAAAAATACACAAGATATTCCAAAAAGAACGAATAGACATATTAGGTATAAATCATGAATCGAGTAATACATGTATCTCGGATAATCTTCTAGTTGTAGGGCTATGTCGTTTGCGTTCATTACAGCAAAGAGTAAAGCTACTGGTGCTGAATATATCAATGATTTTATTATAGTATTCTTCATATCTATCCCCCTGTAAGTGTAAAAAAGACCGCCATAGGGAATAAGACGGTCGGGGAGTTGATAAATCAGCTTACAAATGATTCCGTGGCTTTTAGGTTTCCCCTGTTGTATAGCCAACAGCCCCCCGACCACAAAGGTCAGGGACATAACGGTGCAACGCACCATTACATCAAGATAACGATGCGTATCTGCACCGTGTAAGCTGGGCTTATCACAGCCCCGAATCCAATTCCCACTGGATTCAATGTACAGTATATACTGAAAATTCCAAAACACCAAGAAATAATTCATGGTGGGGTATAGGGTGGCAAAGTTTTTATATGTTGGCATGGGGCAACCCTTTTTGGTTTGTTGTGGGGCGGTGGATACTGTGTTGAAAAAAACAGCAAAATGTGATATAATTTGTTTGGCAACAAACAAGTTTATCTGATTTATAGATACGCCATGGCGTATCTATAAATCAATGAAAGTTGCTATTTTTTTGTTGTTCGCCCAGAAATTCGCATCTTTCCATTATTTGAAAAATGAAAAAACGCAGATTCTTGCATCTTATATGTTATAAAATACGTCCAACCCATTGTTTTCCACGTTTCTTTTTACCAAATAAGTATTCAGATGTAATAAGCACAGAATTGGCGTATGCATCGTCCACACTGTTTAATTGTTTGGTGCAGTATTTTGCAACTTGCCACTCTGTCCCTGGGGTTATTTCTTGTAAATAGGGATTCCTGGGGATTGGTGTTTGTCTTGTTCGTACACTTATCTTGTGAAATGCTTGTTTCCATTGTGATAAGGTATGCTGTGTATCTTTTATCAGTATATGCATGTGATATTCCCCAAATTCATTTATCTCGCCAAAACCGATAAAAGGTATATGGTGGCGATGCCACCCACGTCCCATTAGTTCCCTTTGTACACGGGACATAAAATAATCCAGACGTTTTTCCAGTACAGGTATTGTACGTGTTCTGTGGTTCAAGTCCCATTGTAGGGTTAAGTGATAGTTTGGTGCAAAGTCCTGTACATATTTTATAAGGTCTTTGTTTTTTTGATTTTCTTTTATCATACCGTACTCCTTTTGGGTATTAGTTATTTAATGGGGTTATTCCCCAATTTTTATTTGATTTGTGTGGATTTTTCGCTGATTACACTTGCAATAAGGGCGGGGTGCAATATTATTGTTTATGTAATAGAGTCCACAAATATGCCCCCCTGTATATCGTAAAAAAGGGGTGCGCTGGGTCTGCGCTGGCTGAACATACCCCCTATACCACCCCCTTTATCTGTTTTTGTTCTTTGGCTATATCAGCAAGAATCTTGAAAAACGCAATTAAGCCCCCAGCCGCATCTGTGGCATCTGTGTCCGATATTGGCTCGGCGTACAGTTTTTTGATTTTCGAAGATAACTTGCTTTGTGAGTTCATACTGTGAGAATATGAACTTTTTTTTGGTGTGGTGGTCGTATGCCGGCATACGCCATATTTTTTTGTTATTTTTTTCTAGAAATTGTAATTTTTGTCTTTTATGCTTTTATTATGGTGTATAGAAAATCTGAAAATACGGACAATGAACAAATAGAAGAGTTTAGAAAAAGACTCTCTATATGTCTTGGTATTTATGGTGATATATTTCCCCCACGAAATAAAAAAGCAATAGAACCGAAATTGTGGGACGAGTGGAAGAAATATATAAGTGCATGTTTAGTGGGGGGTAAAACAAAAAATCTCTCTGATATAACGCAATATGATGTGTTTAGTGGTATTTTTGGAAATGACGTATTAGATATTTTGAATTTTATAAAAATTGAAGATATAAATAAGCAAGAGAAACTACTTAAAGAATTGTTAGAAATATGTGCAAGCATCGTAAAACCGCCAAGAGACAAAAGAATTCTTGGCTATGAAGAAATACAAAAGCAAATAAAGCAAGATTATAAAGTTGTAAATTCTCGAATTATGGCAGGTTGTGCTTTGTATTCGATGTTGTTATACTTTGAAGAAATGTATTGCTTAATGCAACAAAATAAAAAGGTTGTTGATTCAGATAATAATTTGATATTATTTCACTTTGTGGGTTGTTGCAGGGAAATTTTTGATGTTTTACACAGGTTCAAAAATGAGACATTATCGCAACATCATAAAGCGAACAAATCCCATGCAAAATCAAACGAACTAAAAAATGACATTCTTGAAATTGCACGAGATATGAGACGAAGAAATTCGAAGTTGGCACAAAGCAAGATAATTGCCAAGTTATTGAGTGAAAACAAATATACAGAAATACAAGATAGAATAATCAGTGATTTACAAACGGAAGACCCAGCAGAAACTATCCGTAAGTGGTTGCCACCAAAGAAAGACGATTTTTGGAAAACATGATATTTTCGTCTAATAAGTGCGCTATTTGATGTATTGATTGTTTGATGTTCATAATATCGTTATAGTAAGTAGTTCGAAATTCGTTAACTATCGTCAACCACACTTCGCGTCTGCGACGCTTCGTGTGGCAGGCCACACAAGCGGAGTAGTTATCGCGAAGTAGTGTCCACCGCAGCCTTGGCGTAGGCGGACTGGAATAAAAATCAAATGTTTTATGTCTATCTTATAAAAAGCATTTCCCATCCAGAACAAAAATACATCGGGCAAACTGATGATTTAAAGAAACGACTAACGCAACATAATGCGGGATATTCAATACATACGGCAAAATATAAACCTTGGGAATTGGTAAATTATTTTGCGTTTAGTTCCAAAGACGCTGCATTGGAATTTGAACAATATCTTAAAACAGGTTCCGGACACGCATTCGCAAAAAAACATTTTTGGAAATAATTTATCAAGGGGCCGTAGCGCATTCCAGAGAACAAAAAATATAAGACTTTGGCGAGTTCGAAAGTAATTTTTATAAAAATTATGTCGTTATCAACACTTTCGAACTTTGAAAATTATTTATTAATCCCTAAATCTTTCATTTGTGATAAAAGCGACATATCAATATTTTTTGAAACAGGCTTATATAATTCAAAATTATCTATATTGTTTACAAGTTCTGTCCAGATATCATCGCGGTCTTGTGGACAATCTATACCCGGTTTTAGAACGTATACTTTTATGTTTCCATTTATTATTTCCTGCATAACATCAATTTCGATAACTCTTTTAATCGGTTTGTCCGTCAAGGAATAATAAGTCCCATCGATGTCGCGTTCAAAACCGTCAGAATCTAATTCGTATATATATGCTTTTTTGCCAGAAATATCTTGGCGTAATTTTTGAACATACAAAGTATCACTTGTTCTTGGGGATTTCCATCCGTCCGCTATCAGTCGCATACATGCATAATTTCTTGCGCGAGCAAAATCAGGTGTTGCAAATACAGCAGTTATAGGTGTGTTTGTTGTTGGTAAATACGCATCATGGGCACGAACAACACCGTCTGTTATTTTATACTGTGAACCATGATAAAGAGTTTTTACTTTATTGTCCATGTTTGCAATCCTATCATACAAATGTGTTTAAATCTATTATTTCTTGTCCAATTTCCAATAATTCGGTTCGCGAACTGCACAGACAGTACAACCAAAATAAAACAATGCCCACCAGGGGGCATTGTTTGTTTTGATATACGTCACGGATTGTGAAAACTGTTTAATTTCGTTCGCACCACAAAAAATATTGACAATTTGTATTTTTGTGCTATATTTTCTCGGTAAATAATTATAAATGAGGTACAAAATCATGAAAGAAACAAAAAAACCACAAAAAGATTTTCGCGAACTTCGCAGAACATTCCTGAGATATGCATCTGGCGCGCTGGGGTGTGCATCTTTTGCGTTATTGTATATGCTGTGTGGCACAAGCGATTACCGCGACAGCTTGAAATATGAAGACGAATGGGTGCGCGAAAAGAAAGAAGCAGAACTTATTTCAGAAGAAACCGAAACAAAGTGGACCATACTGTCTCTTATTGGATGGGGAATTGGTACTGCAGGGATATGCTTGACAGAAAAAAAACAAAAAAAGAGATAACAATAATCGGTTTGTTAAAATCAGATGATAAATGCCCCATCGGGGCATTTTCTTTTCTTAATTCTTTTAAATTTTACAGGTATGGCAAAATATATTTGGGCAGAACGAACCAGCCCCCCCCAGATAAAACACACGTATCAATGTTGATTTTTATGTATTTAGATGCCCCTTTGTGCTATAATCATATCCAAAAGGAGCTAACATGACAAAACAGCAACAACTTAGGAAAGCTGCGAACAAAGTTTCCATAAAAAAAGCCGAACCAATTCCATTGGACAACAAAACAAGACACCAGGTTCTGGCGACCCTGAAACGTCCAGATGTTTTAATCGTATCAGATCAACCAATCAGCGACATTAGTGACGAAGGGCACTATAAGTTGGTGGATAAAAATAATAATGTCTTGTATGAACTGTTGATATCTCCATTTACAATACGCCTGGTTCAACATGGCAAAGTTATTGCGCGATGCAACATACAACCCATTAGAGATGAATTATATGACGATATTGAAATCACAGATGACAATATGGAACATATTACTTTTGAAATTATCAGATTATACAATTTGCATCACAGTCAAACTAAAAATGTTATCGCAACAAAACAGAAAGCAAGATAAGAAAAAACGCCCATCTGGGCGTTTTTTATTTTGCAGACATTATGTCAAATTCTGAATCTATTTTTATATTTCTGACAAACATTTCATCATGCGACACCAGCAAGATTGCACCAGTGTACTGATTCAACGCATCTTCCAATATCGCAATACTTTTTATTTCCAGATTATTTGTTGGCTCATCCAGTATTAACAAATCTGGTTGATTGTCGCCACCCAGAACGGCCGCCAATGTTGCCTTTAACAATTCACCACCAGACAATGTTCCCACACACCGCAAAGATACATCGCCACGAAAACCAAAGTTAGCCGCAATCGCATGCGCATCATGCTTTAAGCAGCCAGAAATATCTATTATATTTTCAACAACCGTTTTATCCCTGTGCAGCAACGACAAATCTTGATTTATATACGCAATACGACCATTGGTTTTTATATCGCCAGATAATGGCTTTATTTCGCCACTGATTATCTTTAACAATGTTGATTTTCCGGAACCATTTTTACCCATCAAACGCACCCTTGATTTCCCACGCATAGAAAAATCAAAGTTATCCAAAATCAACTTGTCGCCATACGAAAAACACAGTCCAGATACATTTATCAATTCTTTGTTATGAAATGGTTTGTTCGGTAATGGAATTTTAATTTTGTCGTCACGCATTTGTTCAGACAATGATTGCTGCAAAGAAATTTGTTCATCTAACTTTTTTTGAATAATGGCGCGCCGTTTTGCTTCGGTTTCTTGGCTTTTGCCTTTTAGTGCGTTTGCCGTAATGCGACTGCGCCGCGCGGTGGAAATTTCTTTACTCTGTTTTACTTCATGATGCTGACGTGTGTTTTGCGCAACGTTTATTGTATGATTCAGGCGTGCAATATTTTTTTGCGTGTTCGTATATTTAGAACGAACGTTGTCTGATTCAAGTTGACGTTGTAACAAATAAAAATCATAGTTACCACCATAGACCTTGATTTGTCCGTTGTGCAATTCAATTATCTTGTCCACACGTTGCAATAATTCCCTGTCATGAGAAACAATTACAACGCCATGCGGATATGAATCCAGTTGATGGAAAAATGTTCGCTTGGCATCTGTGTCCAGATTATTCGTGGGTTCGTCCATCAACAAGATATCTGCCCCACTGTCAAACGCGCGCATAATCGAAAACATTTGTTGTTCACCACCACTGCGCGAATCTGCAATTTGTAATTGGTCCAGCATAAACACACTGGCACTTCTGGAAACATGCCCAGAATCAGGCGATAATTGACCCGCCAACATTTTTAACAATGTTGTCTTGCCAGAACCGTTGTCACCGACAATTGCAACCCGATCAGAATCAGAAAATGCAACCGACACGTTACTTAACAAGTTATTATCGTTATATCCAAAATATACATTTGATAAAGAAATCACAGCCATAATAAACCCCATAATATCGTAATTAAACAAGCACATATTTTCTATGTGCGAACATATCAAAAATTACAATATTACATACTCATTGGGTTTCGGCCTTTTAATTTGATTATGGTTATATATTATCAGCCGCATACCAATTGTCAATTGATTTATAAATAAATCCGTTGTATTATTTGCGTGGCATCGGGATTGCAGAGAGGGACAAACAAAGGTTGTTTTATAATGTTAAAAATTCCATTAAATAATACCGTGTTGCAAAACCACAAGTTGTTGGCAGTCCCTGTGAATATTACATACAGAACACAATATGAACGCAACGCATATCGATGGGCGGAATGTGTATTCCTGACACAGTGTGGTAATAAGTTGACATACACAACGTGCACACCACGACATGTAATTCAAAGTTATGACATGGTGGATTTTGAATTACCACACCCATTAACGATTAATCTGCGATCCGTACCATATAAACCCGCGGACAAAAGTGCAATTCTGGAAGTTCCGGATTGCACGCTGGAAACATTAAATACTTTTTATAACCCAAATCGTCCAAAATATATCAAAACAGATGACCTGCAAACAAAAGTTATTTCTATTAATGGCCGGCGCGCCAATCTGGAATACATTAACCCACAAAAATTCTTGCTTCAGTTGGCAGATATGAATTTAAAAGCAATTCCTGTTTTGGACCACACCGAATACCAATGGTTCAAACAATACGATAATGGTGAAATTGATTACTGTGATATATCCAATATATACCAAATCGTCACTGGGCAAGACTTTCAAGATGGGCACATGCGACATCAGGGCAATAATGCAATACTAAATAAAATTAACCAATTACATCGTGCAGCATCGAAACACGCCATATTAACCAAAGAATTTTGTAATGGTACTGAATATAACCTGTACCACATGCCTATTGCAATTTTTGAAAATCCAAAACAGAAAATAATATGGATGGGACTGGCACAAAAAGTTAAGTAAAAAACCGCCATGTTTGGCGGTTTTTTATGGGTTGTTATTTTAATCAACCTTAACACGACATTTGTTCCAACGCTGTTTTCGGCGCATCAAAAACACCCAACAATCAAATCAATCCAAGATATATCCATTACAATAAATGGTCCGGTTCCCCACACGCAATCGCAGCATACAGACCATCGTAACCATGTATATATTTTAATTCAAACATATTGTCTGCATCCAGTTTCATCATAACTTGAAACACACCTTGTTCTACACAAACCAAATTATGTCGCTTTAACATTTTGCGTGTACGTTCAAAGGCAACATGAAAATCATGACACAACGACAGTGGTATCATAAACGAACCGGCAGGCACATCATAATCTGCATTAATCATGGCAATGTCTGTAAAATTTTGTTTCGCCAATGTTTGTGCGGTCGCAGGCATTATTTCACGACCAAATAACCATTTATATAAATCATACATAAAACGAGGCACAAAACGCGGACGCGATTTACCCAATGTCGGGGCAATCGTCATACGAACACGTGTCGGGCGCGCTGTAATAGTGCCCGTCCAATTATTCCAAACAACATCATTTATATACTTTGGGCTGAATGCGCCGGCATCAATCCACATAAAATATTTACTGTCGTACTGATTATTTTGTGCCGCCCAATCCATAATTGCAGGTTTGGCCCATATCACAGGCAAATAATCACGCCAGGTTTCTGGTTCACGATGATGTAAAAAATATCCAACATGACGCTTCATATCGTGCATGATTTTACACGAATCTTCACGTTCAGACCAATGTGGCAGCTCAGTTAAATCCATAATACGCATCTGAATCTTATCACCCCAACCATGTTTCGTTAAATATTCGGCAGTTTCAGCATCGCACCATAATGCAACACGTTTGAATGTCTGACACAGGCGTAATAATGATTTCAAATAAAAACTCTTGAAACGGCGGTTGGAATGTTTAATCGTGGACAAATCCGCCTCGTTCGGCATTTTGAAACACATTGTACAAAATGTAATATCCGATCTGGCGCAATCATATTTTATTGACATTTACTGCCCCCTGATGTTTTTATGTTTTGCAAAATACAAATTTGAATATTCATACAGCGTATGAACCATCAGTCCTTGGAATCCGTGTTTATCCCAATGATGATTGGCGTATGACAGACTGGTACGAAAATCACAAAATGCGGTTTTATCACAATCAATAAATCCAACAATATTCATATCATCGTCCAACATACAGTTATTACCAATATCATTATGAAACCAACCATACATATACCCAGGCACCGCATTTGGGTCTGGCTTTAAATCACGAATTTCGGCTGGATCGGCACAACCAATTTTATACATAAATTCTGCCAACTGTTTTGCTATTTTTTCCTGGTGGGCAAAAATTTCAGACGGTGCAAAATCGCACAACAATTTTCCATGCACAAAATCATAACGACGCACCAACACACCGTTCCAATCAATCACTTCCATTTTTGGCGACATTAATGGCGACACACGGCGCAGAGCATTTACAATACGTTCTTCACGCAGGGCTGGATTTTCACGTTTGACCAATAAAAATTTAAACACATGCTCTTTATTTAGCATAACAACCAGATTACGACAACCAACACCAAATGCCATTGACAATGAACGAACGCCACCACAATTTTCACGCGCCCAATGCTTTACATATCTGACATACGAAAACGCCACAGGATACATTAAAAACACACGAACGCGGGTGCGCGCATTTTTACCAGGAATAAATCCACAAATTATATTAACCAGTGTGTGGCGTAAACTCATTTCGGTTTTTCCTTATGTTTTGGATATGCTGCATTATACAGTTTGTCATATTCTGTTTTTACAGCGTTCATTAATTCACGATGCGGGCTGCGCTTGTCATTAAACATCATTACAGAAAAGTCGCGAAAGTCTGCATCTTCCCAATCGATAAATGCAATTACTTTCATGGTTTTGGTATCAACAAAAAAGTTATCACACACGTCTTGCTGTGTCCAACCATACATGTATCGCGGTTTTTCATCGGGCATCTTTTTCAAGTCACGTATTTCAACCGGATCTGATTCACCAATGACAAATATAAAGTTCGCAATCTGGGGTGCCAATTTATCAATATTTGCCAACGCCATATCCAGTGGCATCTGGCGCAGTTGGGTCCCATGAATATATTCATACCGGCGTATCACACGACCACGATGCATAAATATTTCCACAGGCGGAACATATATCGGAGATATTTTACGCAACGTATCCACCACACGTACTTCGCGTAATGCCAATTCGTCAGAATCACTGCGGCGCAGGGGGAACTTGAATATATACCTATCATTAACACCAACCAATAAACTGCGCGCCTGGTACCCGGTAAATGTTTTTACTTTGCGTATGGGCGCACCGATATTTTTACGAATAAAACGCAAATATGACAACATGTCAGAATTTAATACAGCGCGCACACGTTTGCGTGTATCTTTGTTATAGATACATCCGCAAATCATATTTGTAAAAAATCTGCGTATTGAACCCGCCATAACATCAGATATGCTAAAAGAATAAATTCACAGGCGCAAGGAAAACTTTCATTTGCAAATAGTGTACAATGTGGTATAAAATTAAAGAACGCTCCCATCGTCTAGCGGTCAGGACATCAGATTCTCATTCTGGTAACACGGGTTCGATTCCCGTTGGGAGTGCCAGTGCTGTGTTTTACAGTGCTGGACAACGGCGAATCTCATGACGCGAACCAAGTGTTCGTTGCTAATAACGCAACTCACACGGTTCTTGTTCACTCGGTTTCCCGTTGGGAGTGCCAAAATTTACAGCTGAACAACAATGACCGCAGAAGATAAAAAATTTTTACAAAATCTATTACCAGGTGCCGCATTTGCAACACTGCTGATTGTCGCCATGTTCTTGGCAACACATGCATCAAAAAAATCCGATAAAAACAAAACCAACATGACACATAATCATGTTGAAAAAGTTAATACTTTGCAAAATATAAAAAATAATTTATTTCCTGGGAAATTACGATAAGGAAAACATTCATGAAACACGAACCTGTGATAAACAAAAAACTGTTGGCAACTGTTTGTGCCAGTGTTGTGGGCGCATACGCAGTGGCAACAATCGCACTGGCCACATCGGCACTAATAAACTATGACACACAAGATTACTATTCAAAACATACATTGGAACGTGTCACAAGGGACTTGCAAAGTGCCAAACAAATGCAAGATTGTGTGTATGAAAAAATAGCACAACAAAGTTATGATACCCTGCACAAAGATATCAAATATCAAAACATGATTAAAGAAGCCGACAGAATCGCAGGACAATTATCATGCGCATCATACGATGACAAACCTGCATATTCACGATTGGTAAAAAAATATGACGATATAACAGATAAAATCGCACTGCGCGAAGATGAACTGCGCTGCGAATATATCAATAAACATCCAGAAGTAAGACATATAAATGCACGTCTGAACGGTCTTGAGAGATACCACGCAAGTATCGCAAAAGAATGTGCAATTCGCGATTCCATCGAACAAATCCCCAGGATACAACGCATAAAATCAAACTGGCGCAAAATAAAAACTGACATGAAATTTAGATAACAAAAAAACGCAGAATTAATTCTGCGTTTTTTATTGTAATATTGATTTGGCACTTTCCAGTAAACTGATTACCGTATCAATTTCAGATGTATTTGATAACTGATGTGACACAGGCACAGAAATTGCATCAGAATTTACAGCACCACCCGTTAACAATTCATCCGCAGATGATGGCAAATTACCATCACGTAATAATTTTTTTACACCTGCAATCGTTAAACCGTGTGTATATAACAGGTCTTTGATAACGATTAATTTATTAACCGTTTCTGTACGATAATAGCGGCGACCGCCCGCCCCCGTTGTCGGACGCACAGCAACAGGAAATTGCTTTTCCCAATATCGCAGAGTGTGCGCCGGCACGTTTAACCGCTTGGATACTTCATTTATAGATGCAAAGTATTCATTGTTTTCCATGCCGGCACCCCATTATTATTCTGATACTGTTTCTGCTGTTGCGACTTCTGCAGTTTCTTCTTCGTCAGATGCGCCTTCAATAGAAATCGCAGACACAACCTTTTCGTTTTCTGCAGTACGGAACAACGTTACACCCGCAGTTGAACGACCCGCAATGCGAACGTCTGCGACCGGTGTGCGAATGATTTTTCCACCGTCTGTAACCATGATAATATCCTGGTCGTTTGTTACAGGGAAAGAACCCGCAACCGCTGTATTTTTGCCGCCCAGTTTAATATTTGTGAATCCGCCACCACCACGATGGGTCAGACGATATTCATAAGAACTGGTGCGTTTACCAAATCCATTTTCAGAAATCGTTAAAATGAATTCTTCGCGCGCCGCCATTTCTGACATTTTTGCATCATCCAAAACAAGTGTCGTTGTTTCTTCTTCGGCATCTGCTTCTTCTTCGATACCGGTTTCTGCACGGCGTGCCGCACGAGATTGTTTGATATATGCCGCACGAACCGCAGAATCAGATTCACCACGATTTAACATCGCCATACCAATAATTCTGTCATCTTTGCCCAGCGAAATACCACGAACACCGGTTGAATTACGGCCTGCAAAGACGCGAATTTCTGGCACAGGGAAACGAATTGCGCGACCACGATATGTTGCCAAGAACACGTCTTGATTTTCATTACATGGCAAAACAGAAATCAAACTGTCACCTTCGTCCAATTTCATTGCGATTTTACCGTTTGCACGAATTGAATCAAAGTCCGACATGCGGTTACGACGAACCGTACCGGACGCAGTTGCAAACATCAAGAAATGTTCAACACCAGATTCCGCAACACGTGCAACGTCTTCTTCGGGTACCGGCAAGATTGCAGTAATTGTTTCGCCATTTTCCAAAGGCAACAAGTTCACCAATGGACGACCTTTGGCGGCAGCGGCCGCTTCGGGTAATTTGTATGTCTTTAATTTATAACACAGGCCCTTGGAGCTAAAGAACAACAATGGCGTGTGCGTATTTGCAACAAACACTTGGACCACATAATCGTCTTCTTTGGTTGCCATGGCATTACGGCCTTTGCCACCACGTTTTTGTGCGCGATATGTATCCAATGCAACACGCTTGATATATCCTGTATTTGTGACGGTCACAACCATGTCTTCACGTGCGATTAAGTCTTCTATATCAATATCAATTTCTGCATCGGAAATTTCTGTACGACGTGGGGACGCCCAATTATCGCGAACGGAAATTGTTTCATCACGAATAATTTGGATAATGCGTTCATGACTGCCCAAGATTTCCAACAAGTCACGAATTGTTGCACCCAAAGCGGTCAAATCATCATGAATTTTATCACGTTCCAGACCAGTCAAACGATGCAGTTGCAATTCCAAAATCGCACGCGCCTGATCTTCGGACATATAGAACATGCCATCTTTATATTCTGTATTTGGATCGTCAATCAGTTGAATATAAGATTCAATATCAGATGCGCGCCAGCCACGTGCAATTAACGCAGCGCGCGCTTCTTCTGGGTTTGGACTGGACTTAATCAATTCAATAACTTCGTCCAGGTTACCCACCGCAACAGACAAGCCCAACAAAGTATGTGCACGATTGCGCGCCTTGTTCAAATCAAATATTGTACGGCGGCGAATAACTTCGGCACGGAATTCAATAAACGCGTCCAGTACCCCACGAACATTGAACAACATTGGACGACCACGATTCAACGCCATCATGTTTACAGGGAAATTCGTTTGCATTTCTGTGTATTGGAACAAGTGATTCAATACAACATCCGCAATCGCATCACGCTTTAATTCAATAACAATACGCAAGCCTTCCTTGGATGATTCGTCACGAATTTCAGAAATACCTTCTATGCGCTTGTCTTTAATCAATTCTGCGATTTTGATAATCATTTGCGCCTTGTTAACCTGATAAGGAATTTCATCAACGACAATCGCCTGATGATCACGAAAATCTTCGATATGTGTCTTGGAACGGATAATGATTGAACCGCGCCCAGTAGTGTGCGCTTTGTACGCACCGGCATGCCCCATAATCATCGCCCCCGTTGGGAAATCGGGTCCCGGGATAATTGTAAACAATTCATCATCCGTCAGGTCTTTGTTATCCAAAACCGCCAAAATACCATTACAGATTTCGCCCAAGTTATACGTTGGTACATTTGTTGCCATACCAACCGCAATACCAGAACCACCATTTACCAAGAAATTTGGAAACTTGGTTGGCAATACAACAGGTTCCTGCAACGAACCGTCAAAGTTCGGCATCCAATCAACCGTATCTTTGTCCATATCGTCCATCAATGACGCACCCAATTTTGACAAGCGCGCTTCGGTATAACGCATGGCCGCGGCCTTGTCCCCGTCACGCGAACCAAAGTTACCCTGCCCTTGGACCAACATTTCCCCCATAGAGAAATCTTGCCCCATACGAACCATAGCCTCGTAAATAGAACTGTCACCGTGTGGGTGATATTTACCCATAACATCACCGACAATACGTGCAGATTTAACGGTCGGTTTGGTTGCAGGCGCAACATCATTCATAACATACAGAATTCTGCGGTGTACAGGCTTGCATCCGTCACGAACATCTGGCAACGCACGATCCACAATAACCGACATCGCATAGTCCAAGAAACTGGTACGCATTTCGTGTTCCAACGATGACTGTGGAACGCGGATTTCATTTACTTCATTGATATTTTCTGACATACTTACCTTTCCTATGTTTTTAACATATAAAACATAGCAGATTTTTGGGCTTTTCGTCAAGAAATAAAGCCCAAAAAATTAGTTGACAAAATATCAGTTGGCAGTACAATCTAACACAATAAAAAACAAGGATTAGCTAGCCATGAAAAAATTAAGCGAGCCACTGACCGAAGCACTGATAATCGCACAACAATTACAAGAAGACAACAGCTATCCATACGTAACACGCTGCAGTCTAAAGGCACAAGAATTCTTTTTAAGACGTATGCTGATTGCAGTAAGACGTATTGAACAAATCAAAACAAAAGCACGCGCTAAACACAGATAACCCAAGGACACACATAATGTTTTTACCCTTTTGGAAAATGTTTGAAGTTATTTTTATATACCATTTGATGTTAGAAGGCTTGAAAAAGGTCGGTTTGGTAAAATCTAAATAAAAATAAATAAAAAGGTTGCGTTTTTATAAAACGTATGATTAAATAGGGGCACAAACGGATTTTTCCAGGGTGCTGATGATGCTGCTCGGTGCACTTTGGAACGAAGAAAAAAAGACAGACAATAAACGAAGGATTTAAGTCATGGCAACAAAACGTACATATCAACCATCCAAGACACGCCGTGTTCGCACACACGGGTTCCGTGTACGTATGGCAACCGCCGGTGGTCGCGATGTTCTGAATCGCCGCCGCGCAACTGGTCGTAAAAGATTGGCTGTGAATGCAGCAAATTAAAAAACCGCCAAAAGGCGGTTTTTTTATACCTTTTCCCAATGACAAATTACAACAGCATGTTCTGTATCACCACTGCGGATTTTGTGACGTGACACCAGACCATCAATCGCAACATCAATGCAAATCTCTGGCACATCCAAGCTGACTTCTTTCTTGAAATTTATATCAATCTTTTTCAATTTGTGTTCCGTGCGATATTTATAACCAACACTTTCTGTTGCCCACACCGCATAGACCGCATTGTTTATATGCTGATTCACATCAATATCATCAAAACGACATTTCATAACGTGTGTCTTGTTTGTTTCAAAATCTGGGAATTTTTCAAACGCACACCCGTATGCGCGATGCGGCACAACAACATCAGGTGACAAATGATTCGCCAATGGCACTGGACGGCGGCGTGTCATATCAATCAGTATCCATTGGGATGTCGCACGCACCATCAAACGACCATCTGCACCGTGAATTTCAAAATCACGGGTGGCACGCAGGGCATCTTGGCATGATGGCCATGTGGTAAACGTCAGCTCTTCACCTTCGCGTGGTAATTCAACAATATCAACAAGGTAATACATAACAACCCAACCGACATTGTTTTCCAAACAATATGTACGACCACAGCCCAAAATTTCAGCATGACGGTCGGCAATAGATTGTAATTCATTCATCAAAATCAATGGACGAACATTGCCAAATCTGTCGCACTGATATGCTTGCAGCACACGCTTTTCAGTTAATTTATCCGCCATGGTTTACCCCTGAATATTTTGTGCAACAACAAAGTCCAATGTGTCACCCAACGTAATCGCATTTGCACGCGCCGCAGACTTTATCAAGCCATGCAAGATGTCCGGTGTATCTGATGGGATTGTTAACATTTCCAATTTTGCACCGTTACCAACCTTGCGATCTGTGCGCAAACCACGGATATTTTTCAATATTTCCAGCGCAATATTCATTTGTTCCACATCTGTGTCATATTCAGATTTTACAGTTGGGTATTCGGTCAAATGCAATGTTTCACCACCTTCAAAAGGTTTATAAATCTTCTGCCACAGTTCTTCGGTCAAGAACGGAATAAATGGTGCATACAAACCGATTATTGCGCGCAAGACCGTATATAACGTCCATTGGGCAGACAATTTTGATTCCGCACTGTATTTTTCAGGTGCCCAGAAACGGTCTTTGATAAATTCTAAATACTGGTCACAGAAAATATCCCAGAAGAATGTATCAATCGCAGCACGTGAATTATAGTTGTCATACTTATCCAAATACTTTCTGGTTTCAGCAATTGTTTTGTTCAATTCTGATAATACCCATCTGTCTTCGATAAAACGTTCGGACACCGGAATTTGTTTTGCGGTCGCCGGTTCAAAGTCAGATAAATTCATCAATACATACTTTGATGCATTCCATAACTTGGTCAGCAACTTGGAACCACGTTTTACTTCGTCATCAGAATAACGCAAGTCTGTACCAATGGGCGCAGTTGCAATCCAATAACGCAACGCATCTGAACCAAACTTGTCAACAGACGTTAATGGATCTGTACCATTCCCCTTGGTCTTGGACATTTTCTGCCCCTTGGAATCACGAATCAAACCGTGGAAGTTTACCGTACGGAATGGAACATCACCCATAACATACAAGCCCATCATTATCATACGCGCAACCCAGAAGAATATAATGTCTGCACCGGTGTACAATAAATCCGTTGGATAATATTTCTTTAATTCCAATGTTTCTTCTGGCCAACCCAATGTTGAAAATGGCCATAACCCAGATGAAAACCATGTATCCAATACGTCTGGGTCACGTGTTAACGATTTACCACCAGACATTTCGATTGCCGCGCTTTCGGTTTCTGCAACATAAACATTACCATCGGCATCATACCATGCAGGAATGTGATGCCCCCACCACAACTGACGTGAAATTGTCCAAGGACGAATGTTTTTCATCCATGCCATAAACAGGTTATAACGATGTTCCGGCAAGAATTTTATTTTGCCTTCTTCAACCGCCTTTATTGCAGGAATCGCCAACTTTTCTGCATCCACAAACCATTGGTCCGTCAAGTATGGTTCAACAGGAACTTGGGCGCGTTCAGAATATGGCGTTGGAATAATTTTATCTTCTATTTTTACCAACAAGCCCGCCGCCTCAATATCTGCAACGATGGCCGCGCGTGCCGCGTATCTGTCCATGCCACGATATTTTTCTGGAACAACCGGATTATCATTTAACTTGGCATCGGGGGTCAATATACAAACCGGTGTCAAGTTATGACGCAGACCCACTTCCCAGTCATCAAAGTCATGCGCAGGTGTAATTTTAACCGCGCCTGTACCCTTTTCTGGGTCTGCATGTTCGTCACCAATAATCGGAATTTCAATATCTGTTAATGGAATAATTGCTTTCTGACCAATCAGATGATTTAACTTTTCATTTTCTGGATGAACCGCAATCGCCTGGTCACCAAACAGTGTTTCAGGACGTGTTGTCGCGATTTCAATTACACCACCATCAACCAATGGATAGTTAAAGTAATAAAACTTGCCCTTTTCATCACGCGTTTCCACCTCTAAATCCGAAACAGAGGTTTGCTGTTTTGGACACCAGTTTACCAAACGCTTTTCACGGTAAATCAAACCTTCGTTATACATTTTTACAAACAGTTTTGTTACCGCACTGGACAAACCTTCATCCATTGTAAAACGCTCACGTGACCATACAGGGGTTACACCCAAAACATGTAACTGATTCATAATTTGCCCGCCCTTGTCCGCCTTCCATGCCCAGGCATAATCTAACTTTTCCTGTAAAGACAAGGCATGTGGATTAATACCACGTTTGGATAAATCGCGTTCAACCAACAACTGGGTCGCGATTGATGCATGATCGGTTCCAGGCTGCCACAATACATCAAAGCCAGACATACGTTTATAACGACACATAATATCCGTAAGAACATTGTCCAACGCATGTCCCATGTGCAAATTGCCAGTTACATTTGGTGGTGGCATCATAATACAAAACGGTGTCTTGTCAGACTTTACATCGTTTGCCCAGAAATTATTTTTATCCCAAAATTCTTGGATTCTGGTTTCTATTTCGCGTGGCGCAATATTTTTACCAAGTTCTATATTCATTTTTGTCGTCCTGTTTTATAAAAAAATAATCTGATGGTTATCGTATCAGATTAAATTCAGAATTCAAGAAAAACCCGCCATTTGGCGGGCGTTTTACTTTTTCTTTTTGTTACTGATTTCCACAGGCTGCCATGTGGAAGTATCCAGGTTACGTATTTCTTCGGGCAAAGATTCAGAATCCATCAATTCCCAATGCTGTGTACGACCAATCGGACCGATTTTACCACGAACGTTTAATATAGGTTCTGCATCTTGCCAGATAATACTGGCATAATTTTTTCCAGACTTGGGATCCAAGATGCGCCCACCTTTGTATCTGCCTTCTTCTGCGTCCCAATCCATACGCCACAAGATGTCCATACCAACCATTTTTGGACTGCCCGTTACTTTGTCAGCAACACGTTCTGGATTCTTTAATGTTTCAGACAGACCGCCTGCTTCGTCAAACAACGCAACAATACGCCCCGCCAAATTGCTCTTTTTACCATGCTGATATTCATACAACACAACAATAGATTTTGCCATGCCTGTTTCATCATCAATGGTTTTATATGTACCAACATACGGCAACGCCGCCCCAGCAATCGCAGGCATAAATATCGCCAACAATACAGATAAAATTTTTGCTTTCATATATTTTCCCCCTTTGTGATATTGGACATATAAAACTGTAGCCAAACTATTTATTTTTTTCAAGAAGATAAAAAGTTGACAATCAATATATTTGTATTATTATCATAACAACATGAACAACCAGAAAAAACCTTTTATTCCATTGTCTGACGATATGGTGCCATTTATTCACTCGCTGATTGACAGCAGCCCGGTGTCTGTTAAATACGATAACAGCGCCGTTATCTATGAAATGTGCATTGTGGGCGACAGATACATGGAATTGTCACGCGATTTCTTTACAAACGATAATAAAACTATCGAAGTTGAATACAATATATTTATTTATGAAAAAGACACGAAATATGAAGAAAATGTAGCGACCATGACCCTGCCCGCCAATCGCAGAATCTTTACGCCACGTGAACAAAAAATTATTGACGTTTTTAATGCTTGTTCCAAACGTGTCATCCAACAAGAAATGCACCTGTTACAAAATAAATTTATATTGCTATCATCAGAATATACCCACAATTAATACGTACGCGCAACGCGACAGAATGTTACACCATACACCGCAGACGCACCCGCACGTATCAACACACGGCGTAATTCCGAAAACGTTGCACCGGTGGTCATTACATCATCAACCAACAAAATCTTGCGACCACGAATCGCATCTGGGTTTACAACAGAAAACACACCATGTATATTTTCTGCACGTTGATGCGCATTTTTATGCCCCATGTCTGGTCTGTATTTACGGCGAACAGAATCAACATCCATTTTTACACCCAACGCATGCGCGATTGGACGTGCCAATAATGTCGCCTGATTATATCCACGTTTGAACAAGCGACCACGCGCCAATGGAACCGGCATAACAATATCTGCATCAATATTATCAATATCACGCAACGCCCAAATCATTGCACGCGACATAAAGCGCGAATAAAGAACACGACCACCATGCTTGAACGGCAACATGGCCGATCGTGACACATCATCATACACACATGCACTGCGTATCCAATCCAGTTCGTTTTGACCAGATGCACATACCGGGCATAGTGCGCCATCTGGTAAATCTAAATCCATCGGAAATGGATAACCACAACATGCACATTTTGGCCCCGAAATCCATGCAAACACAGACCAACAATCAGAACACAGTTCACCATGAACAGATACCGGCGCATCACACAATGGACACGCCGGTGGAAATAAAAATTCAATAATTTTATTAAAAATATTTACCACGTCATGCTTTTATAAGTCTTGCTGCCAACGGTATCACCAAAAATATTATGCTTGCGTTGGGTTAAACTTTCATATTCATCACTGGATATAATACGCAAAACAAAACCAGGTTCATCACGGTTAGATAACACAGGAACAATACGCTGTTGAGATACACCATTATCTGTCAAGACCTGTTCCACAATGGCCAGACGGCGTGCCGCCAATTTACGCGCATCTGTGCCCACAGTCATATATTGTGGAATTGCGACCTGAATCGCACGCGTTGGTTTGTTTACAACAATGCCTGCATATTCCGTTAACAATGTGTAATTATCACGCGACAGCGATGAATCTTCGTTACGGAATTTGATTTTTATCTCTAACGGGCGAATACCTGTACCTTCGGATAAATCATTGCGGGCGGTAAAGCCTTCTATGGATGCACTCATATCACTGGCGACATCAAAGCGACTGTCCATAGAATATGTGGACAAGTGTTTGTTTTCTGACAAGAACGTTTTACGAAACGCCTGGCGCAACTGGGCAGGGGTCATTTGTGACATATCGTCACGAACCGCCGCAATACGTGGTGATGTATTTTCGGCAACACGGCGAACAATCACATCATCAGACATCGGAACGACCATCCTGCGAACAGATACAGATTCCGCCGGTGCAGGCATTTCAACCGGCGTATGTGCCGCAATAACAGGCGTATCTGCAACAGGGGCCGCAATTACACGCGATGATACATTGCGAACACTGTCATCTGCACGGCGTTGCAATTCATTCAAACGCGCAATTTGATTATCAATCGTGCCAATCGCAGGCGCAACAGGTTCCGCCACACGTGCGATGGCGCGATTGGTGTTTATGCTCTCCTCTGGCAAAGGGGTATCTGTACGTAACACAGCAAATTCTTCTGGCCGTGGCATACGCAACGCAGTATCATTTTTGGCCCACAAATCTGGACTGGGGCGGCGTGGCGATAACACATCGTTTGATGCAACAATTTGTTCACCACTATCAACCGATACAGCAGGTGCCGTCTTGGTTGCAACACGCGCAACAACCGCGCGTTGTGATGACTTTTTCTTTACTGGAGCAACAGAAACCTTGTGCGATGAAACGTGTGTATCTTCCCCAAAGGCACTGCGTGCAGAAACACCGCCAGATGCAACATTCACAACCGGCAAATGCGCACCTGCCATGGCGGGTAACGCAAATAACACTGACAATACAGTGATTGTTATGTGACGCATTTTCCTTTCCTTCCACTTGCATCATAGAACAAATGACGAATCGTGTGCAAGCAGAAAAATACGTTTGATATTATTTTGTTATTTCGTCCGCAATTAATGTAACGGCATTATTCGGAACCAATGCTTTGGATGCCATCTTGGCCAACTTTGACGGATTGTCAAACAGGTCTGACAATGTTGACGACAGCCAACGCGGTGTAAACTTGGATTGCTCTTGCGATAAACCACCGCCGGTCTTGGCAAAACTGGCCGCGTTTGCCGCTTGATCAGGATTAATCCCCAGTGGCACCAGAATCGCAGGACGACCAATTGTTTGTAATTCTACAACGGTGCTGGCACCGCTGCGCCCAATCACCAAGTCTGCACCCGCAATCGCGGCCGCCATGTCATGAATGAACGACAATACATTGGCATGAATTTTATTGTCTGCATAAAATTTTTGAAGACGTGCAACATTTTCTGGACGCGTTTGATGTGTAACAAAAATCTTTTTATTTTTTTGTGCAACAACCGCTGCAGGAACAACTTCGTCCAAAATTTGTGCCCCCAAAGAACCACCCGTCACCAACAAACGCGATGCATTCGGCAACGCCGTTCCCGCCGCAGCCAAAAAATCATGTCGCACCGGCAGCCCCGTATAAACCACACGAATATTTGTTTGTGGAATCCCAGACACTGATGGAAAACTGGTCATCAATGTCTTGACCCAGCGCATCGTAAATTTGTTTGCGCGACCAATCGCAGCATTTTGTTCGTGCAGAAATGTTGGAATATGCCAAACGTGTGCCGCAAATACCGGTGCCACAGATGCATATCCACCAAAGGCAACAACCCTGTCCGGACGAAAGACCATAAAACGCAAAGTTAATGCAACCGCGGAAACACCAATCTTGAACAATGCCCACATTTGCTGTATGCGACTTTTTGCACCAACGCCAGATGCCCATACATGCGAAATGCGTGCGCCACGCGGCGCATCACGGCGAACCATGGAATCAACACGACCATCACATGAAATCGTTACCCGATGACCACGCGCAACCAATTCTGTGGCAACACTTAATGCCGGAAAAACATGTCCACCTGTTCCACCTGTTGCAATCCATATTTTCATAATCTTAATCCTTTGTTTTCCATTTATCTTCGCGGATTAATGCCAGTATCATACCAAACAATAGGCAATATGCTAACAACGAACTGCCCCCATAAGATATAAATGGCAATGTCATTCCCTTTGGCGCAAATAAATTTAACGTGGTTAGCATGTTAAAACAAATTTGGGTACCAAACAACGCGGCCGCACCACCTGTCGCATATAAAACAAACAAGTCACGCGCATTACTGGCATTTTGGATTAAACGGCGAAAAACGTAAAACAATAATACCAACAAACCACACGCCATTATCGCCCCCAAGTCTTCGGCAATCGCCGCAAAAATAAAGTCTGTATGAACGTCAGGCAGATACTGCTTAACAAACGCTTCATCACCAGACCCCAACAGTCCACCATGTCGAATAGAATCAACCGAATTATCAACCTGATATGTGTCACCGGCCCCGGTAAAAAATGCCAAGATACGGCGATGAACGTGACCAAATGTAAAGAACGCAATAACCAACATCAAAAATCCAATTCCACCCAAAACAGGTATCAAAACAAACGGCAATCCCGCAATAAATATCATCGCAGAAAATACCCCCAGATACAGTATGGATGTACCCAAATCTGGGTGATTAAATATAATCCCAATCATTAATAAAAATACCGCCAGATAATACACCCAACTGAGCCACGTATCAAAACGCCATGCTTCCTTGTTAAAGAAAATATTTGCACCGTAACGTTCTTTCATTTTTGATAAAAAGTACGCGGTCATAATAATAAACCCAGGCTTCATAATATCAGAAGGCATAATATTAAACCCAGCCAACTTAACAAATCGTGCCGAATTATTAATAATACGTGGTGCAATTACCGTCAATGGCAATAATGCCAAACCAAATGCCAGATTTGCCCCACCCAACAGTAAAACCTGCTTCTTGTTTAGAAAACTGGTTATCAATAATGTGATAATCCCCAGTATGTAAAATGGCATGGCCTTGACCAAGAAATAAAACCAGGGTTCGCCCATGTGTTCCGCCTTGATAGAACCCGCAGACACAACAAAAACCACCGATAATAAAATCATTATAAGTACACACCACAACAGACGGCGGTCTGTTTCAAAATACCAACTGGTTAATGTACTTTCTTCGGTACGATCCGGTTTTATCATGACACCCTGTTTTCTTTATGCAAATTTCAATAATACCAGTGCAAAACCAGAAAATAAAATAGACAAGATAAAAAAGCGTTCTACTATTTTTGTTTCTGGCCAACCCAATTCTTCAAAATGATGATGCAATGGCGCACGCAAAAACACGCGCCGTCCCGTACCAGTTACGCGCCGCGATGCCTTGAAATACATTGTTTGAACAAACGATGACAGCAATATTAAAACCATCATGCCCGCAGCAATCCCCATGATAATTTCAGATTTTAACAGCATCGCAACGGTTCCCATAAAACCACCCAACGCCAATGACCCAACATCACCCATAAATATTGCAGCAGGCTTGGAATTATACCACAAGAATCCCAAAACCGCACCAAACGCCGCACCCAAGACCGCATAAAGACCACTGGCCGATGGCAGGAACATAACCGTATCCATAAAACCAATGCGGGTTGCGCCATATAATGCAACAACCAACACAACCAATACAGGCATATACAATTTTGCCAACATACCATCCAAACCATCTGTGATATTTGTTGCGTTGGCACTGCCACAAATTACAAAGTACGCAAAAACATAATACAACAAGCCCAATGGCAAAATAATCCCCGCACCAATCGCCAAAGAGTATTCTGGGATATATGGCGGCATGGTTTGATTAATTAAATATGCCAAAATTATAACAAAAATCCCTTCGGTAACCAGGCGTGTTAATGGCGACAAGCCGTTTGCCGCTTTCTTGGATTGAGATACAACTTTCTTGTAATCATCAACAAAGCCCAATGCACCAAACAACACCAATGCAACCAACGCAATCCATCCAGTTGGATTGTACATTGGCATAAATAAAATACCACCCAACAATATCGCACAAATAATTAATATACCACCCATTGTTGGTGTACCCGCCTTTTTGCGGTGGGCACCAGGTACATTTTCACTGATGGGTTGCCCTTTTTTCTGTAACGCATGCATTGCACGAATAAAAGATCGACCGAACAGTATCATTATTAAAAATGCCAAGAAAAAACCACCTGCAAATTGTGTCCAACCACTGGCAAAAAATGAAAATCCATGACTTAAAAAATATTCTGTCAGCATAAAAAATCCTTTTCCTTATGCTGACATTTTATCACAAAAGATTTAATAAACAAATGGTATTATGCAATTAAAATATACCACCAACAACAGGTGCACGTGAACTGGACTTTTTATTAGGCACAGGATTCGGCGACTGACCGGGTTTGAAGGCCTCTAGAATAATTGTACCATCCGAATCCGCCGTGGCAGATGCACCGCTGCGCCGATTTACACGCACAAAGGTCAGTCCATCAGGAACAGCAAATGGTTTATTTTTAGAATCTGCCAGCGCAACACGCATAAAGTCTGCAAAAACACGTGCCGCCATGTGTGACCCCGCCCCACGCCCCAATGGCTTTGGCGTATCATACCCCAGATAAACACCCGCAATTAAATCCTTGGAGAAGCCGATAAACCAAACATCTTTGACATCGTTTGTTGTACCTGTTTTGCCGGCAATCGTGTGCCCAGAAACACGCGCCTGTTTTCCAGTACCACGTTCAACCGCCCCCTGTAAGATGGACACCATTTGATATAAACTGTGCGCATCTGATAAAGGTGCGGATTCAATCGTATTTTCTGGTGGTGTTAAGTCATCAGACCATTCAACAAATTCTGTCGCACCACCACCAACAACATTACCATATCTGTCTTCGATATAGTCAACCAACTTTGGCTGAATCGCGCGACCACCATTTACAAACGCAGAATAACCCAAAACCAATTTTTCCAATGTCGTTTCGCCAGACCCCAACGCCATTGATAAATTCATATTTTTCATATCAGATGGATAGACACCAAATCGTTGTGCTGCCTCAATCGCATTTTCGGTACCAATTTGTTCCACCAGGCGCACAGTTGGAACATTACGCGATGTTTCCAAAGACAAACGCAAAGGAACGTCACCCAAGAATTTCTTGTCATAATTTTCGGGTTTCCACAATGTATCATCTTCGCGCCAACCAACAATCGGGGCATCCAAAATCATTGTCTGTGGGGTAAAACCACGTTCCAATGCCGCCAAATATACAAATGGCTTTATCGTTGATCCAATTTGACGATATGCCTGGGTTGCGCGGTTAAAAGAACTTTCATTAAAAGAACGCCCACCAGCCATCGCAACAATACGCCCAGTATGCGGGTTCATTGCAATAATCGCACCCTGTAATTTTTCTTCGCGCCCCGTATTATACGCATCCAATTCACGGTTCAGGGCATTAGATGCCGCAATTTGTAATTCTGGGACAATCGTTGTCTTGATATACAGCCCCTGATTATATAAAACTTCACGCCCCAACGTACCCAACAACTGACGGCGAACATCTTCGGCAAAATATTGAAATTCTTCTGCCATTTGGGCGGTAAAACCACTGTTTATGTTCAATTCTTCCGCAGCCGCCGCAGCTGCTTCGGCCTGGGTAATAAAGCCTTCTTCAACCATACGGCGCAGGACATAATTTCTGCGTTCTACTGCGCGGGTACGGTTATTCGGTGCTTTGGGTAAGGATGCCAAAAATGCACATTCTGCCAATGTTAATTCAGATACAGGCTTGTTGAAATACATCAGGGCAGCAGAACCAACACCGTATGCACGCGCACCCAAGAATATTTGATTCATATACAAGGTCAAAATATGTTCTTTGGAAAAACTGCGTTCCAAGCGTAATGCCAAAATTGCTTCTTTTATCTTTCTGGAAATCGTGCGTTCAGATGTCAGGAAAAAATTCTTGGCAACCTGTTGCGTAATTGTGGACGCACCAGACAATGTCGTATTATAACCAAACATGCGCATCGCATTATTTACCAATGCACGTGAAATCCCCTGAACATCAATACCGGGGTGCGTCCAGAAATTTTGGTCTTCGGCCGCGATAAACGCGTTTACCAGTTGGGGTGGCATATCCGCATAGTCAATAAACACACGTCTTTCTTCGGCGTATTCAATCAACAGCGAACCATCAGACGCATACAGACGTGTTGCAACAGGTGGTGCGTATGTCGCCAACTTTTTATAATCAGGTAAATCATTTCCATAAATAAAAACCAACACCGCCAGCGATGCAATACCGGCAACAAATAACCAAAAAAAAGTATTAAACAAAATACGAAAGAATTTTTTAATTTTCATAATAAACAAATTTTACGATAAAAAATGCCTATTTGCAATAAATCTTTGTTATTTCTTTTTGGCGCGCGCACGTTTGCCCAAGATTTCAACCTGCATTTTTAATATCAGGTTTTCTTTTTCACGGATTGTTTCAAGCAATTTTTGATTTTCCAGTTTTATCTTTTCCAACTCTTGACGACCAAAAACAACCTGATTCGCCATTTTTTTGTTTCGTTTTTTATTCAGAAAAAATGCAAATACGGCACCCAAGATTGCGCCAATAGATGCACTGAGAACATCAAAAAGTGTTTCCAAGATAGCCATGGAAACACTTTAACATTTTTGCCAAATACACGCACCAGGATTATTTTCGCATACCTGTCTTTTTATCTATCCAGACCTGTTCGTCTGCAATTTCCATCATTGGCAAATCGGACTTGCTGTCAGAATATGCACGAACAACATGTGGGATGATTTTATTTTCCTTGGCCCATTCATCCATAACCAGAACTTTATTTTTACCCCAGCATAAAAATTCGTACTTCCACGGTTTTTCTTTGTTCATTTCAGAACAAAACACCGCATCAAATTTCATATCACGAACCAATGGACGTAACAAATAATCCGGACTGGCAGAAATCATCAAAACTTTGCGACCGGCATCACGTTCAGATTGAACACGTTCTTTGGCCCAACCAAAACGTTCCAGTTTGTGCTGCTTGATAAAACCAGGCGCAAATTTTTTAACCATTTTTGGTGTCATAAAACGGCGAATATTTTCGCGCCACCAAATACCATCTGGATTAAACCAACGACACACACCACATACCGCCATCAATGGCAAATAAAACCAAGGACGAACGCTGTGACGAAAACAATATTTTGCAAACGCAACGTTTGAATCACAGCAGGACAATGTGCCATCAAAATCAAATAAAACAACTTCGGTTTTTTTCAGCATATATTTTCCCTTGGGTTAGATTTGTGCGCGAACTTCTTCAACCTCGTAACATTCAACGCGGTCACCTTCTTTCAAGTCATTATACTTGTCAAAAGACATACCGAATTCAACGCCACCAGACACTTCTTTTACTTCGTTCTTTTCACGGCGCAACTGTCCAATTTTGCCGTCATATATAACAACATTGTTGCGCAACAGACGAACAAACGCATCTTTCTTGATTGTTCCTTCGGTCATGCGACAGCCGGCAACACGAATTCCCTTGCCAACGGTGAACAATGCAATAACATCTGCATATCCGATAAATGTTTCGCGTTTTTCAGGTGCAAGTTTACCAGACAAGATTTCTTTGATTTCATCTGTAATACGGTAAACAACACTGTGATAACGGATATCAACACCATTACTGCGCGCCATATCACGCACAACCGAATCCGCACGAACATTAAACGCAATAATCACCGCGCCAGATGCAGTTGCCAAACGTATATCACCTTCGGTAATTTGACCAACACCAGATGACAATACATCAACACCAACCTTGTCAGTATTAATTTCTTTGACCATGTCTGTAATCGCTTCGACAGAACCTTGAACGTCCGCACGCAAGATAACTGGCAAAATCAATTTCTTGGTTTCGTCACGTTTCGCGAATAATTCTTCCAACGAAGAACGCTTGACAGCGTTTGCTTTATCCTTGGTCTTTTGTGCGCGATATGCGGCAACCTCACGTGTTTGCGCTTCGGTTTCCATAACGCGCAATTCATCACCCGCAGATGGGACTGTGTTTAACCCCAACACAACAGATGGCTGACCCGGGCGTACAGATTTTACACGTTCGCCAGACGAATTTATCAATCCACGAACACGACCAAATGTTTCACCAACAACAAACACATCACCAATCTTTAATGTGCCTTGGCGCATCAGTACAGTTGCAACCGCGCCCAAACCTTTTTCCTGTTTGGCTTCTACAACATACGCAACCGCAGGCATTTGTGCATCGGCTTTCAATTCCATCATTTCAGCCTGCAGAAGAATCGCTTCTTCTAATTTGTCCAAACCGATTTTCTTGGTGGCAGAAATTTCAACACATTGAACATCACCGCCCATTTCTTCGACCTGAACTTCTTGTTGCAACAAGTCTGTCTTGACGCGCAATGCATTTGCTTCGGGCAAGTCAATCTTGTTAATTGCAACAATGAATGGAACGTTTGCCGCGCGAATATGATTAATTGCTTCAATCGTTTGTGGCATAATAGAATCATTTGCCGCAACAACCAAAACAACAATATCTGCCATTTGCGCACCACGCGCACGCATTGCTGTAAACGTTTCGTGACCTGGTGTATCCAAGAACGTAATCATCGCACCAGATTTTGTTTTAACTTCATAAGAAGATACATGTTGGGTAATACCACCCGCTTCGCCGGCAGCAACGTTTGCATTACGGAACGCGTCCAACAAAGATGTTTTACCGTGATCAACGTGTCCCACAACGGTAACAACCGGTGCGCGCGGTGTCATGTTTTCTGGATTTGGTTCACGTTCCAACTGATCCGCATAAGGTTTTACATCAACGCGTTTTACAGTTGCACCAAATTCGCCAGCAATCAATTCTGCGGTATCTGCATCAATAGACTGATTTACGGATACCATCATACCCATTTCCATCAATTTCTTGATAACATTACCAACCTTTTCCGCCATGGCGGCCGCCAAATCTTTAACGGTTATTGTGTCGCCCAATGTAACAACGTGTTCCACCTTTTGTGGGGCAGTAAACATTGCGCGCGCCTTTTCGCGGAAACGTTTTAATGATGCTTCGCTGCGGCGGCGATTTGCACCACGAATTCCGATTTCATCTTCGTCTTCGCCATCGCCCATAACAATGTCATGCAGATGGATTTTTCCCGTTTTCTTGAAATCTTTTTTAGAGTTGTTAAATTTATTTGGACGTGTGTCTTCTTCATCGTTGTTACGATTTTTACGTCCCTGACCTGCAACAGCATTGTTTGTAAACACCTTTGGTGCGGCGGCAGGTTTATTACTGCGTTGCGGGGTTGGTTCTTCGGCAACTTCGGCAGGTATTGCATCCGAATTCTCACGCGCCGCCAACTGAGATTTAACCTGTTCGTATTCACGTGTTTCACGTTCAATTTCCGCAGCACGTGCGGCACGTGCCGCTTCTTCTTCGGCTTCGCGCGCCTTGCGTTCTTCTTCACGAGCCTTGGCCGCCGCCAACACAGCACGCAATTTTTCATCCGCTGCATTTTTTGGTGCAGATGGCGTTACAGGTTCGTCACGCAATTCCTTGCTGCCTGGGGCAATAACACGGCGGCGGCGTTCTACGAACACCGCATCGCCTTTCTTGCTGCGCACCGCATCAGTTGTTACAGATTTTCCAAGTGTTAATGTTGCCATATTTTAACAACTCCCGTTCTTTTGTTTTTTATTCTTCGTCCTGTTTGATATCGTATGCGATTTCGCGCGCCTTCATAATTACGCGACCCGCCAAACGATTAGACATTGTGTCTTCGCCCAAGATTTCAACCAATTCATCTGTTGCCAAGTCTGCCAAATCTTCCAATGATTTGATGCCTGCCTGACCCAACTTCATGATTGTTGGACGCTTGATAAAGTCAAAATTCAACAAGTCATCAGACATACCCAATGCATGACCGTTATCAATGTAATCTTGTTCTACCTTGTCCAAGTAATCCTTGGCGCGTTTTTGCAATTCTGCCGCCAATTCTGGGTTAAAGCCTTCGATTTCTTCCAGTTCCGCAATATCAACAAATGCAATTTCTTCAATCGTACGGAAACCTTCGGTAATCAATAACTGGGCAATCATTTCATCAACGTCCAAGCCACCAATGAACAATTCTGTCTTTTCCTTGAATTCTTTTGCACGGCGTTCTTGTTCTTCGGTTTCGTTCATAACATCAATGTTCCAACCTGTTAACTGAGATGCCAAACGAACATTCTGACCACGGCGACCAATCGCCAAAGACTGTTGATCTTCGTTAACAACAACTGCCGCACTGCGTGTATCTTCATCAACGATGATTTTTGCGACCTTGGCAGGTTGCATCGCGTTAACAATAAATACTGCAGGGTCTTCGGAATACAAGATAACGTCAATCTTTTCGCCATGACATTCGTTAATCACAGGCTGAATACGTGTACCCTTGATACCAACCGTCATACCAACCGCATCAATAGATGGGTCATTCGTTTCAACAGCAATTTTCGCGTGTGAACCTGGGGCGCGCGCAACAGATTTAATCTTGATAATACCTTCATAGATTTCTGGAACTTCTTGGACGAACAATTTTTCCATAAACATTGGGTGCGTACGTGTCAAGAAAATCTGAGGCCCCGTATTAGAACGCGCAACGTCCATAATCAATGCACGAACACGATCGCCAACCGTCAAACGTTCGCCAGGAATCAATTCTGTACCCTTGATATAACCTTCGGCCTTGCCATTGATATCAACAAAGACATTGCCAAATTCAATGCGTTTAACAACACCACTGACGATATCGCCAATATTGTCTTTGAATTCTTCGTACTGACGACCTTTTTCTGCATCACGCACACGCGCAGTCATAATTTGTTTTGCGGTCTGGAATGCCATACGGCCAAATTCTGGTTCTGGCAAAGCATCTTCGACCACGTCACCAACAACAGGATTTTTCGCATATTTTTTTGCCTGATCCACAGTTAACATTGTGTTTGCATCATATTCTTCGCCAACAGATTCTGGGGATTCAATAACATCAAACAAGCGTTTAACATAAATTGCACCATTTTTACGGTCAATTTGGGCGGTGATATTGAATTCTTCGCCATACTTGTGCTTGGCAATTTTGGCAATCGCCGCTTCTAGTGATTCAATAACAATTTCACGTTCAATCTGCTTTTCCGCGGCCAAAGAATCAATGGCCAACAGCAAATCTTGACGAGGCATAGATACAAAAGACATTTATATACTCCTTCGCGTTTATTTTATGTCTTACTTTAGTGAAAGAGCGGGGTTTCTTTAACCCCGCCCTTAAAAAATTTTTTTTAAGAACACTGTATATTATATATACGAATCGCCAAATTACAAGTAAAAAACACACACCGCATAAAATTGTGGAAGTATAGATTTTTTTAATCTATAATCGGTGCACTATGATGAAAATATTAAGATCTTTGTTTTCGCCGGCGGCAAACAAAACCACAGCCGGTGCATTGGCGGCCAAATTTGGTCTGGAATTACGTGGAAATGCGGGCGAACCTGTACGCGGGGTCGCACCAATCGCAGATGCGCGCGCAGGACAGTTGGCATTTTATTCAACAGAACAAAACAGTAATGCGTTCAAAATCCTGCCCATAGAAGTATTACAAAAAACACGCGCAACAGTTATTTTGGTACAGCCAGAAATGGCACAGCATGCACCCGCAGGGGCAACGTTGCTGATAACGGACAGCCCACGTGGAAACATTGTTAAAATCTTGGGCGAAATTTATCGCGAAAAACCGCGTTTCGGTATCAGTAAAAATGCACATATTGACCGCGGGGTCTTTTTCCGCAAGAAACGCACAAATTACGTTGGACAATTTGCAACCATTGAACGTGGTGCGGTCTTGGAGCCTGGGGTCAAGGTTTATCCTGGGGCGTTTATTGGTCGCAACGTTGTGTTGGGGCGCGGAACAGTTGTACACAGCGGTGCACATATTGAAAACGCAACAATCGGCGCAGAATCTGTAATTAATGCAAACGCAGTTATTGGCAAAGACGGATTTGGATACACACGTCAAAATGGCAAAAATATCTTTATTCCACACGTTGGACGCGTTGTTATTGGCGAACGCGTATCGGTTGGTGCAAACACATGTATCGACCGCGGTGCGATGACAGATACGTGTGTTGGGGATGGAACAAAAATTGATAACCTGTGCCAGGTGGCGCACGGTGTTGTTATTGGCAAAGAGTGCTTCTTGGCCAGTGGTGTTGGCCTGGCGGGTGGCGTGGTTGTTGGCGATCGCGCGTTATTGGGTGGACACGTTGGTGTTGCAAATGGGGTACATATTGGTAACGATGCATCTGTTGGTGCAAACAGCGGTGTTTTCCGCAATATTCCAGATGGTGAATCACACATGGGATATCCAGCGGGCCCGGGAACAGAATTTATGCGTCACTATGCATGGTTGCGTAAAAACGTGAAGAAATAATAAGAGGGTGGGCACTATGATTGATGCAAAAGAAATCGAAAAAGTTATACCACATCGTGGGGACATGCGATTGGTGGACGAAATTCGCGAATATACCGACACCAGTGCGGTTGGCGTAAAATATGTACGTGACGATGAATTCTGGTGCGCGGGTCATTTTCCCGGCAATCCGATTATGCCCGGTGTATTACAAATCGAAGCGTTGGCGCAAACTGCGTGCTATGTTGCGTTTGCACGTTTGCCCGAAGAAGAACGTAAAGAAACGCTGGGGTATTTTACAACAATGGAAAAGATTAAGTTTTCACACATGGTACACCCGGGCGATAAATTGGAATTACATGTGGAATTATTGATGACCAAGATGAAGTTGCATAAATTCCACGGAATTGCATTTGTAGGCGGTAAAAAGGTTGCAGAATCCACATTTACCGCAGTACTGCAGAAAGTTGAATAAAACACCGCCGTTTGGCGGTTTTTTTATGATTCAGTATGATCTGGGGACTATGGTCAAAGCCACAGGCTTGTCAAAAAAGCCCAAATAAAAATGCCCCATGCGGGGCATTTTATTTGGTTTTTATTCCATGCTGGTAGAGATTACTTGGCCATAGTTACCAACTTCTTCCCCACCGATGAAGCAGCGTATCTTGGTACCCACGTTATCCATGAATTCCTGAATCGCTTCTTGTTCGGCTGTGTCCAGTTGGGCATCCAAGATGCTGTCAGTAATATGATAGCCCAAGGCAGCACCAGCGACAGCACCGACTGCGGCACCAACACCAGAACCAATTTTTACGCCTTTTTCTCTATCATCTTCGTCATCGTCATCTTCTGCCTTGGAACATGCAGATCTCAGTTTTTGTAATTGTGCCTGAACTTTGCTTTTGGCAACAGATAATTTAGAATTGCCAACACAATATTCACCGTTGCTCATGCCTGGTTGCAATACGCCAGCACAATAACATGTTGTGGTACTGCCAGAAATCGAACATATTGTTTTGTCAGATGTTGTTGCAACATCACTATCCCATGCAGATTCTACAACATCGATTTCGCGCGCATATTCTTCTGCCTTTAATGCATATGTGTATGCATCTGACCAATGTTCACCATTCAAATTGCGCATCGCCGTATCTACATAATTGATACATTTTTTCTGGTTAGAATCAAAGTCATCCTTGTTGTTCTTCTTATAATTCTTACCCATCAAACCTTCCAGCGCATCACCCGATCCGATATGCGCACCCAAGAATGTACCACCGGTTCCCAAACCAACCGCACCCAATGCCGCCATCCAACCACGAATCTTTGGCTGAGATGCCTCTTTGGTTTCACGTGCATCTGCACCAGCGATTTCTGCGATTTCTTGCAATCTTTCTTTTGGTATCCAAGAACCACATGTAAATGCGTCACCGGCTGCAAAGTATGTTGTGGACCAATCCGCACCCTTGGCCAATTTGTCCTGGATATTAATATCATCAGACCCCAGTGTTACACGTACACGGCAGAAAGAACCGTACAAATCATTACTGGCCACGAATTGATTCGATTTCAGACCCGCGCCTGCATACGTGGATGGAACCTTGCCTGATTTCAATTTCACCCACATAAATGTAGAGCCATTGTCATTGTTGCCCATAATACCGCCATTATTTGATGACAAACACAAGTTCTGCTGTTTGGTCAATTTGGCATTATATTTTGCCTGGGCTTCGTATTCAATGTCTGTTAACAATTCACGGAACAATGTTGTCGCGGACTGTGTTGTCAGATATGTATCGTATGATTCATATGCAGGTTCATCATAAACATCACCGTCTGAATCAACTTCGTAACAAACACCTTCCATGCCCTTGGAGTTATAGCACAACTGTTGACCGTTGGCATTTGTCTTTGCAACCCCTTCTTTGAATTCTACGGATTTTGCACCACCTGCATCAACCCAACCTTCACGAACAGATGAACTGTCGCCCCAGTTATTTCCAATCAAATCCGCACTGTCGCGTTTCAGACGCGCCTTTTGAATCTTTAGATGTTCATCACAAACTTCGGCTGTTTTAACAGTATTCATACACAGGCCCAATACAACCGTGTAATCCAATACACCGCCAACCTTGTTCATAGACGTATCAAATGTTTCGTTATCTGTTTGGGTCAAACTGCCAACAATATCCGTACGATTGCGATAGCAGTTCACATAATCTGTACCGCACATTGATTTAACACAGCTGGTTGCAACAGCCTGACACTGTTTTTTCATCTGGGCAATAGCCGCTGCACTGTAGCTGCTGGATAATGTTGCATTTAATGATGCAATTACACCAATAGGATCAGCCGCCGCAAGCGAATCATATTCTGGGAACAGTGTATCAAATACACCATCACTTAGATAAGAATATGAATATGCCTGATCCTGGATAGATGCGTATGCATACTGACAATTTGTATCTGTATTAACAACCGCTTCGCATCCTGTTTTGATGTCGTCACGTGTTTCTTTTTTATTGATTGATTCATTTGTGCCATTAAATACAGATGTATAGCACACAGACCCAACACCTTCGCCGCAGGAACGCATCGCACAAGACTTAATCGTTTCTACGCATTTATCTTTGGCCTTGGTATCAAATTTCTGCATTATATCTTGGATTTTTGAATCGATGTACTTCTTGCGCTGATCCAATGCGGCAGAAAATACTTCTTCTTGGACATCAACGTCAACCAGTTCACCCTTGGACGGTGTTTTTTCACGGAATGTCATGTGACAAAACTTGTTTGCACCAATTGTATCCAAGCATGATGTTTTGAGATAGCGGTTAACATCACTTTTGCTTAATGAATCAGACTGAGCCGTAGTGGTTGCGCCATCATCCGCCAATAAATTTGCCGCCTGAACCGTTTTCAGGGTACTGCCTTCGATGCAACGCAGCGGATTGGCCGAGCATGCGCCCAAGAAGCACTGTTCAACAACCTTGTAACATGTAGAAACCGCATTCATTGCCGCCAACTGGGCACCATCTTCAATGGCGGTGGCAATACGACCACCGATTGTGCCGGTTGAAACCTTCCATGGGTATGTACCGAATAATTCACGAACACCGTCCGCCTGGCAACGCGCCAATGTACTTTCACAGAACAATGCCTGTTTTTTGAATTCGCGTGTGTCTGTACACAATTCAAAGTCCGCGCCACAAACACTGTCTTTGTTCAAACATGACATATAGCGTTTTACACATGTTGATGTATCGTACTGATTATCAATCGCCGCAGCCAATATCATCTGTCCCAAAACACTGCCGTCTGTTGGATATGTATAACGCGTAACTTCGTCATCTTCGTTCTTTTCTGCAATGTTTGACAGATAACTGATATTAGATGTTCCGAACAATCTGTTGATACCAGACGCAGAACACTGGGCCAATGTGCTGATACAATTTGGCATTTTCCCGTGGAACAAAACATTTGTTGTACATTCAGCCATATCTTCACCACAGGAATCTTCGGACTTGATACATTCAGAATACGCATCAATACATTCAATATCGTCCAACAACGCACTGGAAGAGCCAGATGATGTGCCAACATTGTTACCAGTTGACGATGCAATCAACGATGTCATTGTCGGCATACGGCGCACATTGCCCGTTGCAGAAACACCCGCAGCCATTGTCGCAGTATTCAACATACCAGGACGCGCAGTTACCGCAAAAGCCGCAGGAATCACGCACAATACTGCAAATAAACTTGTCATATTTTTGAGAAAAGCCATCCCCTAACTCCATTTTTATTACTTTATTCTATCATAAAACATGGGGTTTGAAAAGTGAAAAATATTGGGTTTGAACTTAATTTCTTAACAATTTTCCAAAATATATTTTAATTCCGTCATATCATCTGGCAAGCGTGTCTTGAAACGCATTTTTTCGCCAGTTACGGGATGAGAAAATTCTAAGACTTCGGCATGCAACATTTGCCCGGAATGTTCACGCAAAAAATCCAACAAATCCGGGTCTTTGACCGTTCCAAGGCGCGATGCACCACGACCATATATCGGATCACACAATACCGGAAAACCATGTGCCGATAAATGAACACGTATTTGATGGGTGCGCCCAGTAAACAATGTGCAACGCATCTGAGATACCCCAACGCGCGACCACGCATTTACAACAGCGACTTCGGTATGCGCAGGCTTGCCCCCGGATTTTACCATTGTCATTTTCTGACGATTACGCGAAGAACGCGCGATGTTACCCGTGATGTCGGCAACCTCCCAATTCGGGACACCCCATACAAACGCAATATATTTACGTGTTAAATCATGCGCGGAAAACATCTTGACCAAACCACGATATGCCGCATCTGACTTTGCAAAAACCATTACACCACTGGTATCTTTGTCCAGACGATGAACCACACCCGGACGCGTTTCACCGCCCAATGCCGACAGATGGGTGTGCGATAAAATATTTTGAACCAACGTTCCCGTTTTATTGCCCGCAGACGGATACATTACAACACCACGCGGCTTGTTTATAACAATAATATCATCATCTTCAAATAAAATTTCCAAGTCAAAATCAGATGAAATATTGTCGGTTGCAACATCTGTCTGTGTATCTGGGATTTCTATAATAAACGTATCGCCGGTGTGAATTTTTTCTGAAACTTTGACCACAGAACCATCTGGACGTGTGATGCGAAAACGCTGAATCTCGCTGCGGGAAAATTCCGGCATCTGGGTTGCCAGATATTTATCTGCGCGCGTAATTTCATCTGTGTCCGATACAATAAACTGACGTGTTTGTGACATGTGCAAAAAACCTATTTATATTCATCCCAATCAGGACCAACCGTACAATCTGACAAGTCAATGGTTAATTCGCGACCATCTGCATCAACCGGACATGTCAAAATCCCCGTAGTAGTTGCCTGGTCTGCATCACGGACAGCATTACGATATGCAAATTTTATTTCCGTAGGGGTGGCAACACATGCAATATGCAGATGTTCATGATTGTAATCAGGACCAACCCATACACGCACACCATACCCCAGACCATAACACGGAAAGCCGTCCAAATAATACAATACCAACCCACGACCAACCAATTTCTTGTCCGAAATAAACGTACCATTGTATTCATTCAAACGCAGGCCCGTAACCGCCTGCCAATCGGTACTGGTGGAAAAAATACTGACCCGTGGGGTGGCCGGCGTGGACGAATCCGCCGCATGTGCGCCACAAAACACCACCAAACCAAGTAATATCGATATTATCTTTTTCATTTCTGGTCCCCCTGGGGTAATTGCAAGTCCGCCAATGTTGCAGATATTTTCTTGACACCTGCAGGTAACGATGTCAATTTATGACAAAAATCAACAGATGCCCCAACATCCAATAATGTGGCCGATGGCATAAATTTCTGGCGCGACAACACACGGCCGGCCCCATCAGACAAAATAATTATCAAATCAGGAACACCATATATCGCATCCGACACATTTGTAACCGCACCACATACCGTAACATAGGAAACACCGTTTTCATCCGTATCTGTTGTAACACCAGTTACCGATGCAACCAGCGGACCGCGCACAGCCTGGGATGCCTGATGATGTGTAATAACAGCAATCGCAAACACAATCGCCGACAACAACGCACACAATGCAGTAAAAAACATTAATAACGAATTTTTGCGCGCGGGGGGCGCAACATGCCAAACATGCCCACAAATCGCACACTTGACCGGCGAAGAAGGTACGCCATCCAACGAATATTCTGTTTTGCAAAAGTCACATTTTATTTTCATGTTTATACTTATACCACAAATTATTGTAAATTCAACTGCCGATATTTTGTGCGAACGCGTGTCTGAATTTCATCCAATGCAATCATATAGTCTGCAACCGTTGCATTTTTATTCGCAGACACCGAACCAAATGTTTGCCCCGAAACAGTCCCAGAATCGCCATAAAAGGCGGTTGCCAATGTTGCCATAAAATTTAATTCTTGGAATATGGCATCTGCAAAATTCGCTTCGCCAGATGATGCATCCCAATAATAAGACGAATTGGCAGAATCTTGCAGACGATCGCGAATAACCAAACGTGGTGTCACAGACCCTGCAAAACCCACCGTAACATACATCGCACTTATTCGACCGCCGGTCATGTCCAAAGCCTGATTTATTTTCAAAATCGCATACTCGGCATCCTCGTTAATAGACAAACCAGATAATGATAATTTCGAAACCCACAAATTATCAGTGGTAACAGACGAAAATTTTGCAACATCCGCAATATTAAACGACCCCGCAATTTCCATATTCTTGGCATCAGACGACAACATACCAGATACAACCGCAGTCGTTGATTCAAATGGCCAATTTACAGTAGTGCGATTTTGAAAAATCAAATCTTGGACAGCAATATTGGGAACCGTCAAAAATTCTGAAAATTCAACATGACTGGAATTTATAAAAGACGAATTATTTATATTATGCCCCCCCAGATTTAATGCTGTCATCATACGAGAATCTTCGGGTTTGTCAGATGGCAAACGCCACAAATACAACGCATTATCACGATTGACAGATGTCGTTTCAACAATGCCATTATCAATATCTATGCCCAAATCAACCGAATCAGTGTGCCATGCACCAAACGTTCCGTACGCATGCTTGCCATCTATGAAGCCCATACTGCCCCCAGATAATTTGACAATTTCACGGGTACGCAATGGCGTAATATCATCGGACACACGAACAATTACACCTTGCAAAGTTGACTGATCATCAAAGCCAGAAGATTTTAATATGCGTAATTGATATTTTTCATCACCAGATTCTAAAACAGATTCTGGAACACCAAATGGTGCCAGGTCAGACATGGATACACGCGTAATATTGCGCCCCACAGCACGTAATAAATTTTCACGATTGGCAACAATATATCGTTCCAAAGCAGACTGAATGTCTGCCATCTGTTCTGTGATGGCGATATTTTGTGCACGTACCACTGCATTTTGCTGATACTTGAAAACAAACGGAATAATAATCGCCGCCAATGCCACACTGAGCAGCAATTCAACCAGCATATTGCCACGCGATTGATTTGATAAAGAAAAAATTCCTGTACGTTGTGTCATGTTAATTTATCGTTGGTATATATGGTTGTATTGGGGTTGTTACAATTTGCTGCCAACCGGCGGACATCAAATCATCAAATTCACTGCTGTTTGGCATCGCAGGACGGCGTGCGCGTGATACCTTGAACGATTTGAATAACGGTGGTTTACTGGAAGGAAACGACCAATTACCTATCTTGACAGGAACGGTTGTTGATACCAACAATTCACCAGAAACAGTCAAACCAAAGTTATTCGCAAATATCATTTCATCCGCAGAAATATATGGAACAGAAACATTACCCGTACTGATACCAGTAAAACCACCGATGGTGCGCGCAGAATCTGATTTCAATACCATATCTGTTGCAACCTTGACAGAATTGTTAATCGTTGCACGGTCTGTCACAATGCGACCGTCTGTTGTAAAGCCACGACCATTAAACGTGTCTGCATATATGTTTCTGAAACCAGACGTATCACCCGACACACGAACATCATTGAAATATGCACTTTCACCTTCGAGATTGGCACCAGATGAAAAATATATATTATTCGCATTTACCGTATTTGTATCAATAAACGTAGTCGCACCATTACGCGAACGGACAGATTTTCCAACCAACGTTGAAACGTTATATATATGATGACCCGCCATGTCTAAATCACGGAACATAACGTTCAGATTATCTTCGCCAGATGTCGCACGATGTAAATACTTGGTCATATCAGTTCCAGATATATCACGCGATATACGGTATATTAAATCACCCGCCAAAAAGTCCGGCGCAGCAACCGCCCATGTATTTCCGTATGCAACACCATCCGAATCAACAACTGCTGCATCACTGCCAATGTGACGCGCAATTTGATTACTGCGTAAGTTTGTATCCGCCGCAACAAATGCCAAATACACATCCGTAATTGTGGCACCATTAACCTGATACTTGTCAATAAAGCCGGCGGCGGCATCTGTGGATATTGCATCTAATTCTTCTTCGTCTAATCTGATTTGTGCATTTTCAGGCCATTTGTCTTGATTCATGCGCACAAAATTCAATGCCGCATCACGCGCAGACATCACACGGCGCGCAATCGCAATATCATGTATCGTATGATTAGTTTGCGCAATGCGACTGTACACAAATGGTGTTGCCATCGCAATAATAGCCATCGCCAGCAACACTTCCAGTACACTGGCACCACGCGAATCATCTGCAAAAATTTTATACTTACATACAGTCACTGCGCCCCACCATTAAACACTGTTTTATATCTATTCTTTGTTCCAGACGTTGCCAATACACAAACTGGCAAATCAAATTCTGCGCCAAGGATTGTTTGTTATACACACCATCTAATTCTGTTATGATATCTTTGCAAGTAACCATGTCCGCCGTGTCCGCAGACGGATCAGATATTATTTCAAAATTATCATTGTTTATGTCTGAAATCAAAACATCAGGTAAAACACTGGTACC
The DNA here is from genome assembly GCA_015062545.1 of Alphaproteobacteria bacterium. Classification (GTDB taxonomy): domain Bacteria; phylum Pseudomonadota; class Alphaproteobacteria; order Rs-D84; family Rs-D84; genus Enterousia. The sequence goes on from SUUL01000001.1 coordinate 93,458, forward strand.
CGCGGGACGCACATCCAACAAAACCGCACCATCTGTGTCGCCACCAATCACACTGGAAATCTGGTCACGTAACGTAACATTTGCCGCGTGCATAACATCAACTTCTATGCCAGATTTAGAACTGTATTCCAACGTTTCTTCGTCAATAAAAACATCTTGCCCACGAGAGGCATTTAGCGTAGAAGAAATATCCAAACGTTCCACACTGAAATTAATATTACTGGCCACAACGTTTCCATGTACCTCCCAACTGGATGGGCCAGAAAAAGATGTGCGACCCGCAGCCATCGCCAATTCATACACAGACGTATCAGATGCATAAAAATTTCCCGCATCGCCATACAAAGAAACAGTTTTTCCATGAAAGCCATTAGAATACAACGTGCCACGCGTTAATGACAACGCAGATTCGCCCGTACGACTTTGAAAAACAGACCTGTTGGATAACATTTGAACAACTTTATTTTGCGCCTTGCGTCCCGCTTCTATGCCGGTAATGGACAATGTATTAAATTCTGCACCATCAAATTCGCCACGAACCGCAAATAAATTTCCAATATTGTTAACGGAAAAACCACCCATATCCAATTCTGTTAAAAAACCACTGTTATCCAAATTCGGTTCGTTTCGGCGAACAACGTCAGAATAAACATCCGTCAATTCAATACCAACATTAATCCCCGTTTCCGTATCATCCGCATAAAAACCAATACGCCGCGCCAATTCTGCCCTGTCCATCGCACTAAGATTGCCACCGGTTAATTCCAAATACGCAGATATCGCCATTGGTGTCTTGTGTATAACCAAAGCAATATCTTGACCCAACGCAGTTCGTGGAACAAAACCCAACGGCAACCCGTACGGTTCCAACAAATCTGCAAACGCATTCCCAGAAACAACCGTTGTTTCATAAGATATATTGTTTGAATTTTCACGCAAGAAAATACGCGCCGCAGTTTGTGCAACATCAATCTGACGCGTGGCAGAATACATACGCGCATCAACATCACGACCAGATAACTTGCGGGCAACAAACGGAACAAACGCAAAAATCACCCCCAATGCCAACATGGCCTGCAGTAAAAAATTTCCACGCTGTTGTTGCAAGATGTGCCCCCTCCTACGCTGTCAGCATAGCAATATAAAAAAATTATTGCAATCGGTTTTAAGATGCTTTAACATTTGTCATGTTAAGGGTGACAATAAATAAGATATTTAGTTATTGTTGCGAAGATTATTTCCTGTATTAATAAAGAAAAAAATATGCAAAATAAAAAAAATCAATCCAATGTCGGACAGATGATTCAACGCTGTCATAAATGGCGGCAAAAAAGAAAACAACTGATTGACCAAGCACGTCAAATATCGGACGAAATTGAACGTGAACGTTTGTTGCAGGCGGCAGAACACTATGGCCGCATCGTAAATGCAGAACAAGGAAAAATAGATTCTACACGCGATCCAAAAGATAAAGTAAACGAAGCGGAAATCATCGCAAACGAACAGACCGACACCACAGACGAAGACACTGAATTGCCGGAATTTATTACTAACCTGAAATAATTGATATAACGCGCCATCAGCGCGTTTTTATTTGTTGAAATTCTGTGATGTTTTGCTATGCTTTGGACATAAGGAAGTTTTAGCATGGAAAATAATTACACCGTTTTAGCGCGCAAATATCGCAGTCAAGATTTCAAATCATTAATCGGACAGGAAGTTTTGGTAAAAACATTAACAACAGCGATAAACACTTCGCGTATTGCACATGCATATATTTTTACGGGCATTCGTGGAACTGGGAAAACCAGTACTGCACGTATTCTGGCCAAGGCATTAAACTGCCAATCGGCAGATGGCGCAACGCCAAACCCATGTGGTGTATGCGAAAATTGTCGCGCGATTGCCGCAGGCCAACATATTGATGTTATGGAAATTGACGCTGCATCACATACCGGTGTTGATAATATGCGCGATATTCTGGATGCCGCACAATATCGCCCCACAAACGGCAGATACAAGGTTTATATAATTGACGAAGTTCACATGTTATCAACATCTGCGTTTAATGCATTGTTGAAAACACTGGAAGAACCACCCGCACATGTAATATTCATTCTGGCAACAACCGAAATTCGCAAGGTGCCTGTGACAATATTATCGCGTTGCCAACGATTTGATTTGGTGCGCGTGCCTGTGGACACATTAAAAAAACACTTTGCATGGATTGCAGAACAAGAAAATATTCAGCTGAGCGATGAAGCCAATGAATTACTGGCACGCGCGGCAGACGGTTCTGTGCGTGATGGTCTGTCTTTGTTGGACCAAGCAATCGCGCAAACCGGTGGGCAAGTTGATGAAAAGGCCGTATTAGACATGCTGAAACGTGCCGACAGGGGCGTGGTGGTTGATTTAATGAAAGCACTGTTGTCCGGAGACGTGGCAGCGGCATTAAACAAAGTTGACGAGATTTATAATAACGGCGCAGACCTGTCAATGTTACTGACCGATATGATGGAATGGACACATTGGGCAACACGTATGCACCCGGCATTAAACGCAGGCGATGTCACAAATTCACCATATACCGCAGATCAACGCGACCAAATTCACATGCTGAATTCGCGCGTAACAATAAATACTTTGTCACGTATATGGCAAGTCATGGTGGCAGCCGTGCCAGAAATGCAAGCCGCAGGAAATCAAAAACAATGTTTTGATATGCTGATTATTCGTATGATGCATATTGCAGATATGCCATCTGTGCCAGAAATGTTAAAACAACAAGAATCTGCCAATCGTGTGCGCGATGTCAAAAACATCTTGGCCGACAGAATGGCAAAACCCAGCGCACCAACAAAAACAAATACAGAATCAGCTGTATGCGAAATCCAATCCGCAGCTGAATTGGGGGTGGCGCTGCAAAAATCCAAAGAAATTTTACTGTATTCTTATTACAGCAACAATATTGAAATTGCAGAATTTAATGACGGGCATATAAAGTACTTTGACCGCAAGGGAGATGCAGATTTTCCACACAAATTGGCAACATGGCTGATGGACAAAACGGGGCATGCGTGGGAACTGATTCGCGCCCAAGAATCTGTGCATGCAAATACAATCAATGAACAAAAACAGGAAGAATTAGTTGCAGACCCACTGGTCGCCAGCGCAATGAGCTTGTTTGAAAACGCAGAAATCGTAGGAGTAAAATAATGACACAACAATCCGGACGTTCTTTGATAGAAGTTATTGGGGTTATGGCCATCGCGGGCATTATGACAATTTCTGCATTGAGGGCATATAATATCATGCGCACAAATCAAAAACGCACCATCGCAGATGCAGAATTAGAACAAATTGCACAAAATACAAAACTGTTGATGGAAATGCGTGGCGATTATACAGGGGTATCTGTTGACTATCTGGTCAAAGCCGGCGCATTACAATCTGGGCGCGCACCAATCGGGGGTGAAGACTGGTCAATTACCGCCAGCACAGATGGCACATCTTTTTTAATCAACTTGGTCGATCTGACATCCGGGGAATGTGATTATTTTTCAGCCATAAAAAAGAAATGGGTCAGTCAAATACTGGTCAATGGATTTGAAACAGGTTATTCAGAAAACTGTTTTAAGTCTGATACAAACCAAGTGTCTTTTGTAGTAAAATAAATGCGACAATTAAAATTATTTTTGGCTTTATTTTTTCTGGGCGCATGTGCGCAATATATCAGTCCTGCCCGCGATACATGGTCGCAATATTTGAACGGGGTCAGCTTTACCGACATGACAGAAATTTCCAGGGTTGCAAAACGTCCTGTATATCTGGGGGCGGGTGGACAGCTGATAGAAAATGCCGTCAAGACCGCAGATGCATTTGACTATGGCGACAAAATAACAAACGACAACATGATTGCAAAACAATATATGGCACAGTTGGAATATGAACTGTATGACGCATTACGCAAGCCAGGGATTTCTGTTCAACGCGCAGGAACAGATGTAGTTATAATCTTGGTACGTGACGCAATTATGGAACTGGATGTGGCAAACATATCACAAACAGGCGCAGATACATTAAGTATTATTACCAAAATTTTGAAAAAGTATAATGCAACATTTATGGAAATCGCGGGTTATACCGATGCAATGCGCGACATAAATGGGGCACATGCGTTGTCATTAGACATGGCAAAGCGGGTCGGTGTATATTTTGCACAACACGGTATTATAACCGCACGTATGTTCATTGTCGGACGTGGCGCCGCCAGACCAATCGCGGCCCAAGACGATATAGGACGACTGACCAATCGGCGTGTGGAAATACGTCTTAGCCCGGCACGATAACTTTCACTTTTCATTTGAAAATTTTATTGTTATAGTGTGGGTACTAACAAACAAAAGGATGGAAAAATGGCAAAAAAATCTACTGAAAACTTGGCTGTAAAAAATTATAAAAAAACCGGAATTGTTGCGGCGATTGTTATCACAGTGGCAGCACTGGGGGTATGGGGCGTGGCCAGCCTGAATTCCAACAGCGCGTCTGTTGCAGATGCAATGGAAGTGGTAACTACAGATGCGGCAAATGGTGCAAATTTGCGTATCGCAGTTATCAGAATGGATGCAATTCAAAATGATGCAAAAGCATTGGCTGATTTGCGCAAACAAAAAGAATCTTATGAAAATAAATTGCGCGATGAACTGACAAAAAAACAAAAAGAATTAGAAAAAGAAAAAGCAGAAATTGAAAAGTCACAAGATGTATTATCACGTGAAGCACTGCAACGCCGCGTTGTTGATTATCAAAACAAAGTAACAAACCTGCAACGCGAATTAACAGAACGCGCACAAAGTGTTGAAATGTCTTTCCAAAAGGCATTGAATGACCTGCAAGTAAAGCACCTGGATCCCGTAATAGAAGGTATCATTGACAAGAAAAAGTTGTCTTTGGTAATTGATGGCCGCATGGCACGTACAGGCGCAGACGCAGAAAACTTGGATATAACAAATGAAGTTATCCAGGCTTTGGATAAAAAAGTTTCCAAAGCAAAAATGGAAACACCAAAAGGTTTCTAAAAAAAAGCCCCGTTTGGGGCTTTTTTTATTTATTAGGAATAATTTTTATTTCTACACGTCTGTTCAAACTGCGACCATTTGGCGTATCGTTTGACGCAATCGGATTTGATGACCCTAATCCCATAACCTCAAACCTGGATTCTTTGACACCCTGCCCTTGCAAATACGCCGCAACAGATGCCGCACGTTCACGCGATAAATTCAAATTATATTCCGCAGAACCTGTGCTGTCAGTATGCCCAGACACCAACACGGTGGAATTGTTATATTTATTCAATACACGTGCCACAGAATTTAATACAGGATAAAATGACGAATTTATATCAGCAGAATCTGTTTTAAATGTAATATTTCCAGGCATAATTAGACGAATATTGTCATCAGATTCAACAACCTGAACCCCCGTTGAAACCAATTCTGCCCGCAATTCTGCCGCTTGGACATCCAGATAATAACCAACACCACCACCAACCGCACCACCGGCCAATGCACCAATTAATGCGCCTTCGCTGCTGTTACGACTGCCAATCAAGGCACCTGCCGTTGCGCCAATCGCAGTACCCCATGTTGATTTTGCCGTTTGTGTTTGACCCGTATATGGATTAACGGTTGTGCATCCTGCTATTAATCCAGTTAATACAAACAAAGAAATAATTTTTTTCATTTTTTCTCCTTTTGGTAACAGTGGCATTGTAGAACATATTTTGTGAAATATCAAAAAAAACCGTCCCTGTCGGGACGGATTTATTTCGTCTTGATTTTACGCTTGTTCATACATGCCACTTGTAACATTTGCATATACTTATTCTTTGACAGATGCGGAATAACTAATGCGCCATCCTTGTCATGAAACGTGTCGTACAAGATGTCGCGCGCAGGACGATACGGTTCTTGTACAGTATTTTTCTTTAACAAAACCTTCAAGTTTTCTATTTTAGCGGTAAATTTATCAATCATATACTGAATATGACTTATGGTTTGTTCGTTTGCTTTTTCGCGTATTGCATCAGTCATCGCATTCTTCCACCACTGCAACGGAACATCTGTACATTTTTGTATCTCTTGTTCCAATTTTTTACACAGCTTTATTTGCTGTTGCCTCTGTTGCAGGTCATAGCTAATATCATTATACGGGTCAATTCTTAACAGCTGCATTTTTTTACGATACAAGTCTTGGTAATAATTCATATTACATATCGACATAGATGCAAAAACAGATTCTATTGCATACCATACATATTTGTTAACATAGTCTTGCATGCGTTTTGATAAATTTTCTGGTAAAAATGCTTTGGAATCCTGCAACCCTTGAATCAATAACGCGTTCGTTTCCGGAAATGCCATGTATGGTTTTCTTTTATAAATATCCATATAAGGTCTGATAATTGAACGATATATACGATATTTTGCATATTGTGCCTCGGCTGCTTGTTGGGTTTTAGCAAATATTGGTATCTGGGCAACGTCATATTCATGCATATTGTCTGCAACGGTTGAACCATGGTCTATGTTGGCAGAACGGCGCGTTAATAAGCCGCCAAACAACATGTCCAACATTTCAAATGAAAAACATGACACAAATGGCCCCGCAGGTTCTTGTTTGCCCGTAACATCCACCGCATATAATGCAATACGCCCTTCTTTGCCACGTGCAACAAACCTGAAACCTTTGGGCGCATATTTATTCATCTTGCGCAAAAACCAACCTTTTTCAAAAATCATACATCACACCTTTTTGTTTACACATCTGTCGCGCCAATCATTGCACAGAATAAATTTTTGGCAACACCGTGTTTGGATAAAAAATCCGCCGTTTGGCGGAAAAATTCTGGTGGGTGTTGAGGGACTCAAACCCCCGACCCTCTCGGTGTAAACGAGATGCTCTAATCAACTGAGCTAAACACCCAAGGCTGACAGATAATATAATATATTTTTTTATTTGTCCAGTATTATTTGATATTTTTTCCATTTTTTACGGAAAAACCCTGTTTTCCAACAGAAATTATACCATCTTGATATATCGGCGCGACCATATTTTTGACATCTTGACACCAATATATATCGCCATTTTTCAATGACACCGCATATAAAACACGGTCTGTAGATACGACAAAAGCAAAATTTTCTGTGACAACAAACGGAACACCAACACCGATATCCAAACACCACTTTTTTACACCAGATGCGGCATCAAGCTTGCAAAACGCATCGCCCAAACCACCAACATATACATAACGGTCAACCGGAACCACAGGGGCAACAATATCAACCATTGATGCGCCGCCTGTTAAATTACTGGCACGATATATGTCCGCAATCCAGATAATTTGACGATTCTTTGGGTTCAACTTTACCAATTCACCGGTGGTTAATCCCGCGTAAATATATTTGCCACTGCACACCGGTGACACATTACCAGAAACGGTATTAGATGTTGGAAAACCACTAAAAATCTTGCGAGTACCATCCCAAACTACATTATTTTTATCTTGGGTGTACGGACAATTACTGTTATCAATATTAACAATTTTAGTGGGGACATCCAGGATGTCTTGCCCCAAAACATTTACATTCGCACCATCAAAAATCGCCGTGCGCACACCTGGCAATATCGGATCATGCTTGTCACATGCGACTAATGCACCTGAAACAAAACAAAGCAACAACCATTTACGCATGTTTTATCCCTATCTTAACATCTGGGCGTTACCAGAAATAACTGCAGGGGCATTTTTATCATTTATAATCTTGTCCAACCACTTGTCTGCATTGGCTTTGTCCCCAACGGATAAATACTTTTGCGCAATCGTTAAACGTGCCGTATAACAAAATGGCGATGCATCAGTATCTAAATCTGATAAATATTTTTCAACATCTGATGCAGACATTTCGTCCCCCTGCAAGCCTACAATATGCAATTTTGCCAAGTCACGAAAATCACGTGTATTGCCGGATTTTGCCAACTGTTCTAACTTAGTCACATCATTATCCAACAAGTATGATTGAAACAATGCCAAATCTGCAGTCGCCCCAGATGCATTATCCGCCAATGCCGCCAACGCATTCGCATCAACATTTTCAATCGCTGTTTCATACGCAACCGCAGTTGCAACTTTATTTGCATGATATGTACGCATACCAATCTGAAAAGCAGTCGCAACAATCAAGACCGCCAATGCGCCCGCCAAAATGTGACGTGAATATTTTTTTACAAACTGGACTGTTTTTTCATTGTTTACATCTTCCCATACTTCGCGGTACAGGGCATCTTGCGCGTGTTCTGCATATGTCTTTTTTGTGGGTTTGACATTTTTATTTCGTTCCAACATAGTTGCCATTACAATTTCTCCTGTGCTTGATAATTATTAATTTATGTTATACTATAGAAGTTATGAGCAAGGAAATCAAGAACCCATTACCAGTAAAAAACAACACCAGCATCGTGGCTGCACGCGGTGTTAATGATGAAACAGGGTTGGCACAATATATTCAGACCGTACAAAAAATCCCCGTTCTGTCTGCAGAACAAGAGTATGAATACGCAACACAATGGGTAAAAAAGCAAGATAAATTTGCAGCAGAAAAACTGGTGGCAAGCCACTTGCGACTGGTTGTGTCTGTGGCTTATGACTATAAGAACTATGGAATACCCGTATCAGAACTGATTGCCAGTGGCAATATGGGACTGATGCAGGCATTACAAAAATTTGACCCAGACAAAGGGTTTCGTTTTTCAACATACGCCATGTTTTGGATCAAGGCAGAAATATACGAAACTATATTGAACAACTGGTCTGTGGTTCGTATCGGAACATCTGCAAATCAAAAACGGGTTTTCTTTAATTTATCACGTGCAAAACGCGCGTTGGGGATTATGGATAACAACCTGTCAGACGAACAAACAAAACAAATCGCAGAATATCTGGATGTACCAGAACGTGATGTAGAACGTATGGCAACAAGAATCGGTGCACGCGATTTGTCTTTGAATGCACCAATAAATTCCGATGATGGCGCAAGTGACATACTGTCAAATATGACGGATGGTCGCGACAATATTGAACAAGTTTTGGAACAAGTCGAATTTCGCAAACGTGGTTATGAACTGTTAAAAAAACATCTGGGCAAAATGTCCGAACGCGACAGAGCAATCTTGACAGCGCGCCGCCTGCAACAACCTGTGGCAACATTGGAATCGTTGTCGCAAAAATATGGAATTTCACGCGAACGTGTACGGCAAATAGAAGAGCGCGCATACAAAAAACTGCGTGATGCGATTTTACAAGAAAGCGAAGGGTAACATACAATGCATTTATGGTCAAAAGTCGCACTGGTGGCAATAATATCATCTGGTGCGCCGTACGCGGCGAACGCCTTGCAATACGATGCAGGAAAATTGTCCTTGAAACTGACAGGATATGCAACAGGCGGTGTTATTGAACCTGACTTTGAATCAACATTATTTATCGGTGACTGGCGCGCACGCGCACAGGCATCATACAACGCATCAGATAACTATAAGTTTGGGGCGGTTTATGCATTAGACGAAGCAGCATTAGACAAAGGGAACTTTTCGCGCGAAATATTTGGTTTTATGGAAATAAAAAACATTGGTCGTATCGAGGTTGGTTTTACAGATTCCATTGCGCGCAAGTTGGGAATTGGATTGCCTGATGTTGGGGGACTGCGTATTAATGACAGACCAATATTTAATGAAAAAATCGTACCAGATGGCCCCGTAATCGCAGATACAACACTGACCAGCGGGCGCAGCAAATCATTGCGTATGAACGTGGCAAGCGCACCAACAAATGGTGCACAATATGGTATATCTGTCGCGGGATTAACCGACAATTATGACTGGGCCGTGGACGCAGGATTAAAAATCCGCCGCCCGTCTGGCAAAATAAAAACCGCATATTCATTTGGTGCGTCTTTTATGGACAACCCAAAAAACTTTGACAACGAGGTATATACCCCAGGTGTCACCGCAGATTGGCGCGCCCAAATGTCTGCGGGCATGAACGTACAATACAACAGTTGGATTTGGGGTATAACGGGACGTATAATTTATGACGAAAACCCAATCGGCCCAATATCAGACGGTTTCGTTGTTGGCACCGGTGTCAGCTATGATTTATTTAGATACAGCGTATCTTTGACATATATGTTTTCAGATACGGGCGTGTGGCAATCTGATGTCAAAGATTTTCACGACAATATGATTATTGCTTCTTTTAGATATAAATATACAGAATTTATTGATGGGTGGATATCTGGCGGGATTACATCAGATACACCATTTATATCCGCAGGGTTGCGTGCAACTTTCTGATAAAAAACCGCCATGCGGCGGTTTTTTATTTGATTACGACATCCCTGACTTGCTTGGTTTGCGGATCGTATATCTTTGGCGCACCTTCGTAACGTAATGCACGATGGTGTTTTGGCACCAAGTATTCTGGAATTGGTGTTGCAGGCGGTATTTTTACCTTGTCATTAGCTTCAATCTGTATTTTATTTTTACGCAAGAAATGCCATTCCCCATCCGCCTCAATCGGGCGATTATAATACCCCTGATACAACACAATCTGTTTCCCGTTACCCAAGGTCATCAAGTCCATTGGTGTAAACAAGTCTTCTTCTTTGTCCACTTCAACTTCTTTGCCGTCTGGCCCCTTTTCCTTTTTCTTGGTTTTTTTCTTGCCAATCATGCGGGTAAAGCGTTCCGCAGTTGCAGGGTCGTTAACGCGCAAGATAACCTTGGCCGCGGTGTTGGCGATAATTGTATCTGCCGCCTTGTCGCCGTATTTGTCCGCAATTTGGCTGATGTCTTGACCAACAATCAGGTAAGACACCTTTTGCCCACGACCAACGGCAGGCCCTTGGATAATCGCTTCCAATTTATTCATTGTTGGCATTTCATCCAATACAAACAATGTTGGATATGGGCCCAATTTTTGACCGTGATTAATCTTTTCTGGGGGATTTGCAATCAAGAATTTTGATAACAATTCAATAAACATAGATGTAATCGCACTGAACGCCGGTGCATCCGCAACATTCATAGACAAATATACCGTTACAGGCTTTACCTTGCCGTCACGCGGATCAACCATCCCGCGCAAATCACCAAAGTGCAAGTCAGAATGACGCGTATGTTTATTTACCGCAGGATGACGGAAAATATTTAACCCCGCGTTCATGGTTGAAATTACAGAACCGCGTTCTTTGTCAGGTGTATTCGACAGGTTAATCAGTGCAGATATTGCATCGCTGTCATAAGAATACAGTTGCGCTTCGTTAATAGCTTCGTTCAAGAAGTCTTTCATCGGGTCGGCCATCATGACCATCTGGTCACCTTGACGTTTACGTTCTTCTATTTGTTGGGCAACCTTTATCTGACCTTCGACATACCATGCCAAGAACATTGGGATTGATGCCTCAGCCCCATGCCATTCAGTCGGTAACCCAGCCCAGGTTCCAACATGAACATAGTTGTCTTTGTTTAATTCGCCCCGCTGCAGCAAAGACATCGCCGCATACGCATTTGGATCAGACGACATTGTCATATAATAATCCATCAAAACAGCCGCATCTTGGGAATCAAATGTGCCAGTGTGCAGACGATTGTAAAAATAATCGTTCGCCTTGGCACGTTCAACCTTGGACACAATAAAGTTAATAAACCCGGTTAATGCCGCACGCGCAGTATTTGACCAGTGTGGGTCTTTGGCATTTTCTTCGATAATAGAATTAACAATAACCTGAATATATGTGCTGCGTTCTTCGTCTGTGTCGGGCAAGTTTTCCGGCGATAACGGATTCCACGCAGGATAGTATATGCCGTTTTCAGGTTCGTCACGGGCGGCCCAATTCAATATAAATACAGGCCCAACCGTTGCACGATACCCAGATGTATCCCTGTCCAGTTCAGGCTTTGGGTCGTTTACAATCATAGAAACATTGTCGCACCCCAGAATCGTTGGGATAACAACACCCTGGGTTTTACCGGTTCCCGCAGGCGCTAACAACAATGCCGATAATGTTGTATCCATTTTTAATGGCTTGCCCTTGAAATACCCCAAAACCATCATAAAACCACCAAACAACCCCTCTTTATTTTTGTGATCTGATCCCATTTTCTTGATATCTTCGGCATTGGCCTTGCGCGAAGACTTTTCATCAAATTTGTCTTTGCTGTGCGGGTTAAATTCATCTGTCATTGTGGCATCAGATAAAAAGAAATACCCAATAATTGGCAACAGCGGTGTTATGCATGGAATATCAGGACGCGCAACACAACGTATCAGCCAATACGGAATCTCGGCAAAAACGGACATACCACATGTCATAAACGCTTGTTGAAAATAAACATATATCCAATGCTGGGTCGCAGGCGACCAACCATATCGCCAAATATGTTCAACCGGAAAGGCACACACAAACATCAACGCCGCAATTATCCAGATTAAAATCGTCCATCTGATTGACCAAAATTCGCGGGCCAACGGTGTCTGTTCGTGTTCTTTGTAAACACTGGAACGGAATATACTTATCCCTTTGCCCTTGCCCGATGCCGATAAAAAGTTGAATTTAGCTGCCATAGTGATATGATTATATCAGAAAAAACATAATTTATAAATCAGGAAAATGTAAAAATATGAAAAATATTCCAAGAATTTTTATAGATGAAAAACTATCTGCCGGTATTCAGATACCACTGCCACGTGAAACAATGCATTATTTGACGCACGTTATGCGCACAGATAAATGCCTGGTGTTTGGAAACGGTGTTGAATATAACGCACATATATCAGACAACCAAAAATTCTTGGTTATTGACAGCAAAACAAATCATACAGACCCATCTGGTAATCTGACACTGATGTTTGCACCAATAAAACGCACAGACGACCTGATTAATATGGCAACACAAATGGGGGTGGCGGTTTTGCAACCGGTTATAACCGACAGAACAAATGCCACACATATAAACTGGGAACGGATGAAAAAAATCGCGACCGAAGCCGCAGAGCAATCAAACCGTAACAGCGTACCAAAAATTATGCCACCTGTAAAATTTTCAGATTTAGACTTGTCAAAAATAATATATGCAGACGAACGTGTGGCATACGGAAAATCTGCGCCAAACAAAATTATATCAAACCATATACTGGTTGGGCCCGAAGGGGGATTTTCAGATTCGGAATTTAATGCACTGGATGCGGCGGGGGCATGTGGTATATCTTTGGGCAAAACAATTCTGCGCGCAGAAGTTGCTGCCGTTGTTGCAATCACAAAGGTCATAGAATAAGCATGTCTGTACGTATCGCAAAATTTATCGCAGATTCTGGGGTCGCATCACGCCGCGCCGCAGAAGAAATGATTCTGTCTGGACGCGTTGCTGTCAATGGTACAAAAGTTAACACACCGGTTTTCTTTGTAGATGATGGCGATATAGTATCTGTCGATGGCAAAGACATCTGTAAGCGACAGACGACTGAACTGTATGCATTTCACAAACCAATTAACACAATGACAACGCTGCGTGACCCAGATGGGCGCAGAACAATATATGAATGTATGCCAGACGAATATAAACATTTGAAATATGTTGGGCGATTGGATTATAAAACAACCGGATTATTACTGATGACAAATGATGGTGAATTGGCGCGCAAGTTAACAATGCCATCATCTGGGATTCCGCGTGTATATTTGGCAACTGTGACACGTGTGGATATATCTGGATTAAAACGCGCCAGGCAAGGAATTACCGTTGATGGTATTAAATATGCACCAATGAAAATTGATATTTTACCAGAAAAAAAATTACGTGTCACAATTACCGAAGGAAAAAAGAACGAAGTACGAATTGTACTGCGTGCATGCGGATGTCCGGTGGTAAAACTACATCGTGAAAAGTACGGAAAAATTGCCTTGGGAAAACTGCCCGTTGGAAAAATTGAAAAATTATCGCAGAAAGTGATTGACGAAACATTAAAATCTCTCTAATATTCCATTAAAAGGAAGGGAGATTTGATATGAAAAAAACACCTGTCAAAAAAACAAGCAACTCTAAAAAGTCTGTAAAAGTGCGTCCTGTGGCATCTAAGCCAACGGTAAAAACTGTCACCAAGAAAACTTGTGTCAGTCCGTGGTCTTTATCAATTTACGTTTATTGGTTCGTGATTTTATTCTTTATTGCGGCAACTTTTTATATCTTGGGTCGCACACATAATGCGCAACCAGAAGTTGCAAATGTTGAAATCACCGAAGAAATCTTGTTGCAAGCGGGTGATTATTACGAAAGCGGTAAAACAAAATTATTAGCAGGCAATGTTGACGAAGCATTGGCAGACTTGACCGCGGCGATTGATGCGGGGGCTGCATCTGTAGATACATACGTATTGCGTGGCGAAGCATTTATGCAGGCCGGCAACTATCGCGATGCACTGGCAGACTTTAACACGGCTTTGTCAAAAGACCCTTCCAGCGCAGTGGCATATTACGACCGCTCTTTGTTACACGCACGTTTGGAAGACTATGCTGCGGCATTAAATGATATTAACAATGCATTGGCCGCAAATGTTTCAAACCCAAGTTCTGCTTTGCAGATGCGTGACCTTTATGCAAAACGTGGCCAAATAAATCTGTGGACAAAGAACTGGGAAGGGGCAGTTGCAGATTATACAAATTCTTTGGCACGCCCAGAAGGGATTGTATCACCAGAAGTTTACGCAGAACGCGCAGAAGCATACACCGCAATGGGAAATTATGACGATGCAGTCAAAGACTATGCATCCGCCATACGCGTTATATCCGAACAAATCCAAGGTTTACCAACCAAGGCAGAACGCGAATCTTTGTCCAGTCGTGCAATGAACTATTTTGAAAAATCTGCGGCATTGAATTTGCAACAGGGTTTAACCGAAGCTGCACGTACAGACTTGGAATCTGCATATACAATCGCAATCGCATTGAAAGATTCAGAATCTATCAGCAGATTGAAAGCACTGATTACAGAATTGGTATCGCCAACACTGCCTGCAGAAGCAGTCACAGAAGAAGCGACCGCAGAAACAGTTGTCCAAGAAAGTGTGACACAGCCAGCAGAAGCACCCGCACCAGTTCAGCCCGATGTGGCCGGTACGGATGCGCCAACAGAACCTGTGGCACAGAACTAATAATCGCCCGTTTGGGCGATTTTTTTTTACAAAAAATTATTAATAATTATTTGCAAAGGTATAAATATCTTTTATAATTGGCACGGCGCGAAGATGAAATTGTTCTTTTGTGCAGTTTTTGGCGACTGCAGAAACGAATAATTTTTCTTCGCAATATGATTAAACTTAATTAAAAAAAAGGAAAAACAAATGGTATTTGGTTTGTTTAAGAAAGACGAAAAAACAAAATTAAATAATCCTGTTATTGTTGAAATTCCATACGGTGATGAAACACTGCGTTTGGAAACAGGTCGTATGGCAAAACAGGCAAACGGTTCTGTATTGGCAACAATGGGCGGCACAATGGTTTTGGCAACTGTGTGTGCAGAAAAATCCGCGGTCGAAGGGCAAGATTTCTTTCCATTGACGGTTGATTACCAAGAAAAATTCGCATCTGCGGGTCGTATTCCAGGTTCACGCGATCGCCGCGAAGGCAAGGCATCAACTGCAGAAACATTGACGGCACGTTTGATTGACCGTCCAATTCGTCCCCTGTTCCCAGAAACTTTCAAGAACAAAGTTCAAATTATCGCCCAGGTATTTTCTTATGACAAAGTAAATCAGCCTGACATTTTGGCAATGATTGCGTCATCTGCGGCGTTGGCATTAAGTGGTGTTCCATTCCAAGGCCCCATTGGTGCGGCACGCGTTGGCTATGCAGACGGTTCTTATATCTTGAACCCATCCAAAAAAGCCGTTGAAGATTCTGAAATGGACTTGGTTGTTGCGGCAACCAAAGACGGCGTGCTGATGGTTGAATCTGAAATCGGTGAATTGGATGAAAAAACAGTTTTGGGCGCGGTTAAATTCGGTTTTGATGCACAGCAAACTGTTATCAACGCAATTAACGAATTGGCAGAAAAAGCCGGTAAAGAACGCTGGGCAACACCAGAAAAGACCGCCGAACAAATCACAATGGAAGCAGACTTTGAACAATTCGCAGGTCAAATTGAAGAAGCCTTGCAGATTAAAGAAAAATTGGTTCGCTTGGAAACATTGGGCAACATTCATACTGCTGCCAAGGCACGTATTCCAGAATTGTTCCCAGAAACAGAACGCGCACAATCAACATTGGAATCATGGGCAGATGAAGTTATTGAAAATCTGACTGCACGTATTATGCGCGGCAACATCTTGGCGGGCAAACCACGTATTGACGGTCGTGATAATAAAACTGTTCGTCCAATTGAAATTGAATTGGGTGTATTGCCACGCGCACATGGTTCTGCACTGTTTACACGCGGCGAAACACAGGCGTTGGTATCATTAACATTGGGCGGTGGCAAAGATGCGTTACCTATTGAATCATTGGATGGTGCCGAAGAACGCGACTTTATCTTGAACTATAACTTCCCAGGATATTCTGTGGGTGAATGTAAAGG
Source organism: Alphaproteobacteria bacterium (assembly GCA_015062545.1). Classification (GTDB taxonomy): domain Bacteria; phylum Pseudomonadota; class Alphaproteobacteria; order Rs-D84; family Rs-D84; genus Enterousia. Next base: position 110,147 of record SUUL01000001.1, read on the forward strand.
TTTGAAATCACCAGGTCGTCGTGAAATTGGTCACGGTAACTTGGCATGGCGCGCAGTTCACCCAATGGTACCAAGCCGCAGCGAATTTGATTATGTAATTCGCATTGTGTCTGATATTTTGGAATCAAATGGTTCTTCATCAATGGCGACAACATGTGGCGCAACATTGGCAATGATGGACGGTGGCGTTCCAATGAAACGTCCGGTTGCGGGTATCGCGATGGGTCTGATTAAAGAAGGTGATGATTACGCAATTCTGACAGACATTTTGGGTGACGAAGATCACTTGGGCGACATGGACTTCAAAGTAACAGGTACAGACCAAGGTGTAACAGCCTTGCAGATGGATATTAAAATCACATCTATTACGTTTGAAATCATGGAACGTGCATTGGCACAGGCAAAAGATGGTCGTATGCATATCTTGGGCAAAATTGAAAAGGCGATTAAAAAGCCACGCACATCTGTGTCTGAATATGCACCACAGGCATATACCATGAAAATCAATCCAGACAAGGTTCGTGATGTTATCGGCAAGGGCGGTTCTGTTATCCAAGCCTTGGTAAGAGAAACAAACACAATTATTGATTTGGAAGATGATGGCACAGTAAAAATCATGGCAACAACCAAAGAAGAAGCCGATGCAGCAATCGCACGCATCAAAGATATTGTTGCAGAACCAGAAGTTGGTCAAATTTACAAAGGAACTGTATCTGGGCTGAAAGATTTCGGTTTGTTTGTAAAAATCATGAATGGTTTCGAATCCATGGTTCATATTTCTGAAATCACAGGTGAACGTATCGCAAAAATTGAAGACACAAAAATCAAAGAAGGCGATACAGTTTACGTTCGTTTCTTGGGCGCGGACAAGCGCGGAAAAACTCGTATGTCTATGGTTGGTATTGACCAGAAAACAGGCGAAGAAATCAAGAAATAATAATTTTGCGCCCCGTCATGGGGCGCATTTACGCAACGGGGGATATTCAAATGGATATGGAAGCATTAATGGCACAGGCCGCAGAATTACAAACCAAGGTTAACGCCGCACAAGAAACATTGGCAAAATCTGTTGTCAAAGGTATTGCAGGTAACGGTGCGTGCATTGTTGATATGACGGGCAAATATGATTTGATAAAAATGACAATCCGACCGGAAATTTTGTCACAGGGCGCAGATGCGGTTTGTGAAATTGTATCTGCGGCATATATGGATGCCAAGACCAAGGCAGACGCATTAATAGACCAAGTTATGGGCGATGCCACTGCAGGTATGCCAATGCCAAATTAACCAGAACCGCCGATTGGCGGTTTTTTATTACCCCCACCCCAGAATTCCAACGTCAATAAATTGTCGGGAATTCTGACCCGCCCCACAAGGGGGCAGGGGTAAAAGCATATTTCCCAACACACACGGGGGGCGGGGGTATGTAGATTTTACTTGACCATGATTGCCAGATAATAAACAATTTTTTTAGGGGTTGTTAATGGTAATACATTCTGCACAAATAAATCGTGCGAAATCGTTGCGAAAAAATATGTCTGATACCGAATTGAAATTTTGGTACAGGATAAATCGTAATCAAATGGGGGTAAAATTCCGGCGGCAACAACCTATTGGGCCTTATGTTGTTGATTTTGTATGTCATTCATTAAAATTGGTAATCGAATTAGATGGCGATCAACATCTGTTTAATATTGAATATGATAATAAACGAACGCAATATATTGAATCCCAAGGATATATGATAATACGAATACCGAATGCATATTTAACGTGCACGGGGATAGATGATGTAGTGCATACGTTATATCGATGTATAAATGAAAATTTAGATTATTATGAGTTTTTTGTGTCCAGATACCAATGAATTTATAGGTGTTGTTATTCCCTGCCCCCTTTGTGGGGCGGGATAGTTTTACTTGCGGGAACGTATGTGAGTGCATAGTAAAACTTGGGTGGGGGGGGTATGTGTGTTATTACCCCCACCCCAGAATTCCAACGTCAATAAATTGCCGGGAATTCTGACCCGCCCCACAAGGGGGCAGGGAATATCAGCATGTTTTTTTACCATAATTACTTACTACAATTTTTTTATAAAAAAATTGTCATTCTGGGGCTTGACCCCAGAACCTAGGTGATACATCTTTGTTATTTGTGCGCGCGACATTACCCCCACCCCAGAATTCCAACGTCAATAAATTGCCGGGAATTCTGACCCGCCCCACAAGGGGGCAGGGATAAAAGCATATTCCACAACACACGGGGGCGGGGGTAAAAGCATATTTCCCAACACACACGGGGGGATGATAAAGACACAAATTATCCTTGCCAAGAAAATTTGTTTTTAATATGATATAAGCAACCCATGGGGCAACCATGGGCCGAGGACTTGAAACCTCTTCATACAACGTAGGTGTCGCGTGAAGACACTTGGAAAAATCTCCAACCTGATTCGGTTGGAGGGTGGCGATATATTTAAATAAGCCCGCTATTTTGTATGATAGTTTCAAGCCTCCAACCGCTTTTGTTTTCAAATGCGGTTTTCTTGTTTTAATACACAGGGGGCGTTGGGAATGAAAAAGATTTTTGCAATATTTTTAGGTTTGTTTATATATACAAATTCGGCATGGGCGTTATATGATATCGGAGATCTTACACCAAATCCGGGCGGGGGCCTTATAGAAGAACTACAATGTGTACCATTGGGCATGTGTCCGGGCGCAACAAGATCAGTGGGCTGTAACGCAGGTTCTGATTATTGTAACAATTGCAGTGGATATTCGACATCTACATCAACCCCAAAGACGGGTGTTACAGCAACAACAAGTTATAAAAAAGCTGTAAATTGTATAGGTGTAGTTCAAAGCTGTGTATGTTCCCAAACCACCACATACGCATGCGCATCGGGATATTGCGGCACTTGTACCGATGAAACAGATTTAAGCACATGTAATTGTAAGGCAATACCGGCAAATGGATATTGTTCTGCAGGTGAAATTAAGTGTAATACTGGGTATTATAACACAAACCCACTGAACAATCCCCTTCTGATAACCAGTTGTACGGCATGCCCCGCAAATTCAGAATCGTGTACCAATCTGTTAAACGTTACATGTAAAAAGAATTATTATGCGGTTTCGGGATCAGCAAATACCATTTGCAACGCATGTCCGGATAATACCGTTACCGCCAGTACGGGTGCGACATCTGTGGCACAATGTTATATTCCGGCAGGCACCACATTTTCAGACACGTCTGGTAACGGAAAATATGTCACAGATTGTTACAGCGATTAAAATTAATTATTGCGATAAAATTGTATAAATTCCTATAATCAGACCATGGCACGGTGGTCTGATTTTTTTTGCAGGGACATGTTCGGATTTGCGCCTTTCTTGATCGCATTTGGGGCGGCATGCTATTTCATTATGCCAGACGAACCATTCGTATTGTGGGCGTTGGGTGCCCTGTTAATTCCGTTGGTATTTATTCGGCGTATGCCAATACCCATGCGCGCAATTATATTATTTATATTTGGATTTTCGTATGCATGCGGGTTTGCAAATATTATAGATACACCACAACTGACACACGATTTGCATAATCAGAAAATAACCGCAATCGTATCGGAAATTGACTATACACCCGATGCTGTACGCATTTATATGGATGTGCCGTCTGAACAAATTTACGCATCAGGTGATACGGCGCGCGTACGTATCAATCTGCCCCAAGATTCACAGTTACCAAATATCGGCGATACCATCAGCGCAAATGTCGGGCTGTTCCGCCCATCACCCGCAGCAGCCCCAGGAACTTTTAATTGGGCACGGTATGCGTACTTTAATAACCTGACCGCAACAGGATATGCAACAGATTTTCAAATCACAGATGTAAACAATCATAAAAACTGGCGCGATTTTATTCATCGTCAGACAAATTCTTTCTTGGTGGACAGTTTGGTGTTGGGATATAAAAACGTAATTGATAAATCTGAATCAGAAATATGGACGGCGGTCGGTGTCGGACATGTGTGGTCAATCAGTGGCTTTCACATGACATTGGTTGGTGGGTGGCTGTTTGCAATATTTTACATGATATTTCGCAGTATCCCATATATCACACGGCGTATCCCCGCCAAGATACCTGCACTGATATGTGCCTGGGTTGGACTGTTGGGGTATTTATTCCTGTCTGGGTGCGATGTGGCAACGTTGCGCGCATTTATGATGACCACACTGATTTTTGCCGCGTTTATATTCGGGCGCAGCGCGCTGTCTATGCGTAATGTCGCGTTGGCATTCTGTTTGATTTTCTTGATTAATCCACACTATGTTATGCAGGCAGGATTTCAACTGTCTTTTGCGGCGGTATACGGATTGATTTGGTTGTACAGTGTTGTAAAACCAAAAATGCCACGTAATAAATTAATGAAAATCATTTATGTGGCAATTCTGACATCGCTGTGCGCAACAATATTTACAGCACCATTTGTCGCCGCACATTTCGGGCATTTCCCAGTATATGGACTGATTGGAAACTTGGTTTTGTTGCCTGTGTTTTCTGTTGCGATTATGCCGTTGGTAATGATTGGAACAATTACCGCGTTGATAGGCTGGAATATGCCACTGATTTTGGCAGATAAATGCTATGAAATCACATTGAATATCGCAGAACATATCGCCAACTGGCCCGCTGCAACAATCAGTGTGCCACATATCACAAACGCCAGCATGGTAATTTTTATAATCGGTTTTATATGCCTGATTTTATCACACCATAAAATTAATGTCATTGTATGGGGCGCGTGTATGACACTGGGAATACTTTCCGTAATACATACACCAAAGCCTGTTTTCTTGGTCACACCGGATAATGAGTTAATCGCAATCGTGGATGATAATGGAAAACTGCAATTTAACAAAGGACGTTCGTCTAAACATTTCTGGGTGTTTAATACGTGGAAGGCAATAAATGGCGAACCACAAGATACACCAAATGTACGTATAAAACACGACCACGGGCTGTACAGATATAAAAATATCGCATATATGCAAAAGTTTGTACCACTGATGAATAACCTGCCAAAACTGTGCAAAGATGATTCAATAGATTATATCGTTTCTTGGTGGAAAATTGATGCGCCAAATTGCGCACACAAAATCAAGCGTGGCGGTTTCGTTATGTATCAAAATGGATTTATACATCGCAGCGCAACAAACAGACTGTGGAATTAATAATCTGCGCCAATAAAATACAACCCAGATGCAGGGGCGGTTGGACCCGCCACAGAACGATTCTTGGCCGCCAAAACCGCATCTATGTCATACGGTTTGCCCAGACCAATTTCTATCAATGTGCCAACAATATTGCGCACCATGTGATGTAAAAATGACCGCGCAGAAAATTCAAAAACAACTTCGTCCCCATGTTGGGTAATTTCAATTTTATCCAATGTCTTGATTGGGGACTTGGCCTGACATTCAGATGCACGAAAACTGGTAAAATCATGATTGCCAATTAATTTTTGCGCAGCAGTACGCATGGCATCAATATCCAGTTTCTTGGGCACCCAATAAACACGATTTTGTTGCAAAACGGGTGCAGCACCGCGATTTAATACAATATATTTATAGTGACGCGCCGTGCAATCAAAGCGCGCATGAAATTCATCAGGCACAATTTCGCAATCCAGTACCGCCACAGGTTTATTTACCAAATAAAAATTTAATGCACGCATTACGGTATCCGCACTGTGGTCTGCATCAATGTCAAAATGCGCAATCATCGCAACCGCATGCACGCCCGCATCTGTGCGACCGGCACCGACAACATCAACGCGCGCGCCACAAAATTTTTCAATCGCGTCTTTCATCAAAGATTGCACAGATGGACCTTGGCGGTTTTCTTGCCAGCCAATCAAATCTGTACCATCGTATTCCAAGATTACTTTATATCGTGTCATTTGTTATCTTTGTTTTTCTTCGCGGGTTTTGCGCAGGCATGCGCGACATTGTTTTGCTTTGTCTTTGCCGTATTGTTCATCGATAGCAACGAGAAACGCATGAATACAGTATTTTGCCCCAACACATCTATTATGATTACATAACATTTTACACTGACATCCGATGTTATATTCGTTGTTAATCACATCTTTTTGTTTGAATATACAAAACATCATACTACCTTTGGGCCTGTCGGGATTTTGTCATACGTAAACATCCACGACATTTCTTTTTGTGTTCTTCGGCAATGTCACGCTGTAATGTAAATGCTGCATATTCAGGACATGTAAAGCAATTACAACGAACCTGCATGTCACAACCACAGCAACGACAATCTAGGTTATATTCGCTGACGACAACATGCTGCTGTTTATATTTACAAAAACGTTCTGTCATTTGTTACCTTTATCTGCTGTGCTGATGTGCCATTCTCTTGAAGTGATTGCACCAGCCATATTGCGGAACACGCTGTTCCCCGAATACCGCGCGTATAAACCAATGTCTATCTAAACAGAAACATTTTGTATCGAATTTTGCACATTTTTCACATACCTGACAGCAATCACTTTGTGTTGTATTTGTATTCATTTTCCTTTACTTCCCCAATACTATATCCGCGCCACGTAAACCGTTTACAAAACTTTTCCAATCCATTGGCTTTTTGCCAGATGGCTGAATTTGTAATATCTCCAGTTTGTCAGCGTTTAATTTTGTCTTTAATATCTTTACATCTATACCATTTATTTTGGTACGCCCCGCCCCCAGCGCACGAATTTGATTGTGTATGGAAACATCACCACGCGACCAATCAACAACCTCGTCCGCGCCTGTAAATTTACGCGTAAATGTCGGCTCACCACACTGTGGCGCGGCAGGATAATAATCCGATTTTTCTAAATAATCAACCATCATTTTTGCGCCAATCGCAGATACCTTGTTTTCAATCGTTTCGTTCGTGTCATTAATATCAATATCAAATTCTTGACACATGTAAATATCGCCTGCATCCAATTCTGGTGTTACCTGCATTAAACATACCGCAGACGTTGTATCGCCATTATATAACGCGGTTCTTATCGGTGACGGACCACGATATTTTGGTAAAAGACTGGGGTGAATGTTTACAACAGGCGCAGAACTTAATACATTGTCACGCAAAATTACACCGTATGAAATTACAACAACCATATCAGGCGTATAATTGTATTCATTGATATTTGTGTGTACCGTCAATCCATGCGCGTCCGCCCAAACGTGCACCGGAGACGGTGTTAAAACCTGCTTGCGCCCAGTGGGTTTTGGCGCACGCGTGAACACAGCCATAATTTCATGGCCGGCATTTCTTATCGCTTCAAAAATCGGCACTACAAACGAATTTGTGCCCATTAAAACCAGTTTCATTTTTTTAACTTTTTTACTTTTCTCATTAACATTTCACGTTTAATCGGTGACAGATAATCAATAAACAATTTGCCATCCAAGTGATCCGTTTCATGCTGAACAATTCGCCCAGGCAAACCAGACATTTGGGCTGTTTTGATATTCCCCGCTTCGTCCATCCATTCCACAACCACAGTTTCAGGACGCGTAACATTTGAAAATACCGGCAAACCATCGTTACCCAAGACAGATAAACACCCTTCTTCCATCGTGCAGGTTTTATCCCCATAAGATAAAATTTTTGGATTTATCATGCGATATACGGTTTCACTGTCTGGATCCAACATCACCAGAAATCGCGATAATGCGCCAATTTGGGGTGCAGCCAAGCCAACACCATTCTGTTCGCGCATCATGTTAACCATTTCGTCCATGGTTGATAATAATTCTGGGGTGATTCTGTCAACAGGCGCACATTCTGTGCGCAAAACTAAATCCCCACAAAGTTTCATTTGCAACATATTTATTTACCTTTATAATTAATCATACCAAAGGATTAGGAAATGACAACTTATATTTTTGTATTGCTGGGGATAATAATTGTTTTATTGCTGGCCATTTTAATGCGCAAGCCAACTGTGGATATAACCGCCCTGCGCGAAGATAATATACGATTGCGTGAAAAGTTGGCAGAACGACTGGGCGCACTTAGTCAAAATGCCATAGAATTGAAAAATATCAGTTCTGATATTGCAAATTTCAAGAATATCTTGATGGGAAACAAACAGGCGCGCGGAATATTCGGTGAAAGACAACTGGAAGATTTGGTTCGTGACATTATGCCACCAGAAACATACGCTTTTCAATCTGTGTTGGAAACGGGTGTCAGACCCGATTGCATTATTCGCCTGCCCTATCCGCCGGGCGATATGATTATTGACAGTAAATTCCCCTTGGAAAGTTATAACCGCATGATGCTGGATGCAAATGACGGGATGGCACGAAAACAGTTTGAACTGGATGTACGCAAGCATATCGATGCCATTGGTGAAAAGTACATTATCCCAGGACGTACCGCAGAATCCGCAATGATGTTTATCGCATCAGAATCAATTTTTGAGGCACTGCATCGCGAATTTCCACACACGATTGAATATGCTGCACGAAAAAAAGTCTTTATCGTGTCACCATCCACATTGTGGGCGACACTGAACACCATTCGCGCGGTTTTGTCCGACATAAAAATAAAAAAAGTGGCAGCAAAGATAAAAAAAGAATTGGAAATGCTGCTGACTGATTTGTCGCGTTTGTCAGACCGCGCAGGAAACGTTTCAAAACATTTTTTACAGGCACAAAATGATATAGAACTGTTACAAACATCTATATCCAAAATCGCGCCCCGCGCAGAGAAATTGCGCGATATGGATTTTGGTGAAGACCACTAAAAAAACCGCCATTTGGCGGTTCTTGTTATTTCGCTGGTGCGATAATTATTGATTTTGTTCTTTCATCAGGTTTGGACTTGGATTCAACAGTACCATTTTCGCCAATAATTTCAACAATACGAGCAAATAATTCTGGCACCGCATCCTTGCCGCGCGCCAAAACAGTTTTTTTACCCTTGGTCATAACAGCAATTTTTACTTTGTTACCTTCGCCCAAAAATTCTAAAACTTTTTTCATTTTGATATTCAGGTCGTTTTCTTCAATAAAAGGTTTGACCCAAACTTCTTTCATTTCAATGCTTTTTTGTTTCTTGCGCGCCTCGGATGCGCGTTTTTTTTGTTCGTACTTGAACTTGCCATAATCCATAATTTTTACAATTGGTGTGGCATTGTTCGCATTGATTTCAACCAAATCCATGTCCATGTCCAAAGCCATGGATAAAGCCTGAGATGTAGGCATAACGCCCAGATTTTGACCATCTGCACTGATTACCTGAACAGATTTTGCAAATATTTTTTCATTCATACGCGGACCATTGTCGCGGCGATTATCACGATTAAATACAGGTTTAATTGTAGGCTCCTTTGTTACAATATGCGCAAATTATTAAATATTATTCGGCACTTTTCAAGATATTTTGCACATTTTGTAGCGCAGACCAAACATCACGTTTCGCGGCAGGCTTTAATAATAAATAGTTCGGATGGAAAATTGGCACCAATGTTGCACCACAATCCAGCACGGTCGCAACACCATGCGATTTCGCCAGGTTTATATTCGCCAGTTCAGTCGCAGGCAAGGTTCCCAATGTCAAAATCACACGCGGATGTAATATCTCTATCGCCCTGTCAATAAAGGGACGCGCCAAATCCAACTCTGTACGTGAAGGACTGCGCCCACCCGGGGTGCGCCAAAATACCATCGGAACAATAGACACCGTATCACGAGATAAACCAATCGCAGACAACATCTTGTCCATCAATTCGCCCGTTGCCCCAGATAATATCTGGCCGCACGCATCATCGTCAGTGCCTGGAATATCGGTTATAATCAATAAATCACCCTGCCCCACATGTGGCAAAACCGTGTTTGTTGCCGTGGCACGCAAAGGATGATTAAATTCACCAATCATGCGGTTTAATGTCGCCATGTCCGCCGGACGCGATGCCATCGCACGAACAGTATCCAGCGATATTGTCTGGGCAGGCGCAATCGCAGGCACCACAGATGCCATCGCACGCCCCATTTCTGCCACAACAGATTCAGCATCGCGGCGCGTATCAGATGCGACAGATACAGACGTTACTGCAGGTGTTTTTGGGGCAACAACGGGGATATCTGACAATTCCCACCGGACCCCTGCCAACACCAAATCACGTAAAGAAGCATACGACATTTTGTTTTTCCTTGATATTTCAAACATTTTGTTATACAATACAGCACGAGCAACAGAAACTCAAGGGAGTATTTTCATGAAAATTAAAAACTTTGCTTTATTGGCTGGCGTTGCAGGCTTGCTGGCTGCTTGTGGCGGTTCTATTGTTGAACCTGCTGATTTGAACGACCAACGTGTATTCTTTGGCTTTAATTCTGCAGAAATCTCGGAAGAAGCTGAAAATAACCTGTTGGGTCAGGCGTTGTATATGAAAAACCACGAAGATGTAAAAATCCAAATCGCAGGTAACTGTGACGAACGTGGTTCCACAGAATACAACTTGGCATTGGGCGCACGCCGTGCAAATGCTGCGAAAAAAGTTATCGTAAATGACGGTATTGATGCAAAACGTATCTCTACAATCTCTTATGGTAAAGAACGCCCATTGGTTCAGGGTTCTGGCGAAGAAGTCTGGAAATGGAATCGTAATGCCACAACAACTGTTAAATAATAATTGTTGAAAAACGTTAAAAACACCGGTAAACACCGGTGTTTTTTTGTGCTGTTGCACACAGAAAAATAAAAAAACACTAAATACTGTTGACAAATTCTGTTTATGTGTAATAATATGTATATGTCAAAACTAAATGATTTTTATCAGAACACGCTGGACAACATTCTGCCAATCGGCAGTTATGTGCGTTTATTGCCGTATGATTTGGTATTTAAGGCCACGCATTGGTGTTGGTATAACTGCCCACATTGTTGTGAGTCCGCAGGCAAAAATCGCGATAAAACATTTATCCCAGAATCTGTTATCAAGTATTATATAGACGCAGCAAAACAAGACCCACAATTTACCAACGAAGTTGTTATTACTGGTGGCGAATTAATGAGTGCTTATAACCTGATGTCACCTGAATATGTACCGAATTTGGTTAATTATGTACTGGACAAGAAAATCAGTCTGGACATAAAAACAAACGGCGCATGGGTAAACGCACCATTGTTACGTGGCAGGATTTTTAACGATTTACGCAATCTGGCAAACAATCATAACCCCTTAGGTTTTCAGATATCCTTGTCATTAGATAAATATCATCCAAACGCACTGGAAAACAACTATGAAATCTTGAAAAATTTGGCGCAAGATAAATATATTAAGATTCCTATGCTGATTCATATTAGCGGTTTTGACGCAGACAAGCACATGTATCAGACATTAATCACAAAACTGAAACACACACCCAAAATCAAGATAGACGAAGTTGGCGTTCTGAGCACAAGCGGTTCTTTGATAAAAATGATACGATTGAATAAACACGTATGTGTTCGCTATTCAACAGCCCCATGCCCGTTCGCAAACGGTCGCGCAAAATACTTGCCAGAAGCAGCCCCCGTTGAATTACCGCAATTCAGTTTTATCGCGGGCACACAACAAAACCCATCTGTCCTGGTGGCTTTTGACGCAGCAGGAAATGTAACACTGGGGGAAAATTCCGGCAAAAAGATTTCCGTACCATGGCGCGATAAAAATGGAAATCCCCGGCCTTTGCCGGCAATTAAGGCCGATTTAGTAAAACAAACCAGAATTGAAAACTTTAAGTTAATCCATCATGAAACCATAAAATCTATGAAAAACGACTTTATAAACAAAATGAATAAAATTGGAATAAAAATTCGTTAAAAAATTGCCGGCATTTGCCGGCTTTTTTTAACATTTTTACTTGGTCAAATTGTCCACCAATTCATACATTTGTGTGCGTGTGGCAAACGACAACACTATCTGCCCTGCCCCGCCACGGCGTTCAATCAATTTGGCTGATACGCCCAAAGCAGACTTTATCCGCGATTCGATTTCACGAACAGTGGACACATCTATCGTTTTTTGACTGTGCGAACGCGTTGTCTTGGCACGTGGCGCAGATTTTACCAGTTTATCTGTATCAGATACCGATAACTTGTTTGCAATAATTTTGTGAGCCAAATCTTCGGGATTTTCAGCAACCGCAATCGTGCGCGCATGCGATGCAGACAATTCGCCCTGTTCTACCAGTCCTTGGACAGATTCTGGCAACGATGTTAAACGCAACATATTACGAATGTAACTTTCAGATTTACCAATTAAACGCGCAACATCTGGCAATTCATAATCGCAACATTCCATCAGATTCTTATAGGCACGCGCCTCTTCTATAGGATTCAGATTTTCGCGCTGCACGTTTTCAATCAATGCAATTTCCATCGCATTATTGTCATCCAGTGTTTTTACCAAGGCAGGAATCTCATTTAATCCAGCCATTTTGGCAGCACGAAAACGGCGTTCACCAGCAACAATCTCGTAAGAATGACCCTTGCCAGAAACATTGCGCAACAAAATTGGCTGTAATACGCCCTTCTCTTTTATAGATGCCGCCAAATCTGCCAATTCCGATTCTGTAAACGTCTTGCGTGGCTGATCAGGATTTGCACCAATTTGTACCAATGGTATTTGCCGCACAACAACACGTTCGGTCGGTGTTAACAATGATATATCCGGTATCGTACCGCGCGCAGATGCCAAATCTGCCAAACCACGCCCCAATCCAAATTTATTCGCCATATTCGCCCCCTGATGTTCTTTGAACTACTTCGGTTGCCACACGCAAATATGCCTGGGCCCCCGCGGAATTAAAATCATAAAATAATGCAGGCTTGCCGTGACTGGGTGCCTCGGACACACGAACATTACGTGGCACAACCGTCTTGAATACCAAATCGCCAAATGTATTTCTGACATCATCATCAACCGCACGTGTCACAGAATAACGCCGTTCGTACATCGTTAATAAAACACCAAGAACAGATAATGACGGATTCCACTTTTCTTTGACAATCGATATAGTATCCATTAACTGCTGAATACCTTCTAATGCAAAAAATTCACATTGCAACGGAACAATTACACCATCGGCTGCCGCCAATGCATTTATCGTCAAAAAACCCAACGCAGGCGGGCAATCCAACAAAACATAGTCATAATGTGGCAAAATTGGTTGCAGCGCATCACGCAGACGAAATTCGCGATTTTCCATATCCAACAAATCAATATCTGCACCCGCCAATGCCTGGGACGAAGGCAACAAGTGCAACCCAGGCACCGCAGTGCTGAGAATATTATCAGCAGCATTTGCCGTCCCCATAATTACACCATAAACACTTTGGCGATGCGCCGCACGCGAAAACCCCAAACCGGTACCTGCGTTCCCCTGCTGATCCAAATCAATCAACAAGACACGCTTTTTTATTGCCGCCAATGACGCACCTATGTTTATTGCAGTCGTGGTCTTGCCCACACCACCTTTTTGATTTGCAAACGCGATTATCTGTGTCATTTTTCACCCTTCACTTTCAACGTAAGATTATAAAAACCAACCGATTCAGTCAAGAAATTAAAATTCACAACAAATTATTACGTAAAATCAACACAATACAACAAATTTCACATGAAATATCTTTTTTGACACAACAAAAAAATCACCGGCTTTTGCCGGCTTTTTTGAACACTTTTATTAAAAACCAAGTAATTTCAACAAAATCCATTCAATTTCACATGAAATTACCGGTCAAAACACACAGAAATAATAAACCCATCGCCGGTTTTTGACGGCGTTAATTCATAACTGAATTTATATTTACGTTTTGCATCTGCAACCTCGGCCGATATTTCCCGGCCTTTTAATAGAAAAAGCTGGTATTTTGTACGTGCAACATAGTCCATAATTTTGGTCAACGATGCAAATGCGCGCGCAGTAAATACAAATTTATCGGTTTTTGCCGGCAAATGCCGGACATAATCTTCAACGCGACCATGATAAATTGTCAAATTATCCAATTTCAATTCTTCTTTGACCGCCGTCAAAAATGCAACTTTCTTGCCAATAGATTCTATACATGTGACACGCCATCCCAAAATCGCCAAAACAACCCCTGGAAAACCCGCACCAGACCCCAAATCAATTATTTCAACATCGCGTGGTAATACGTCTGCCAACTGGGCCGAATCTGCAATATGACGCGTTTCAATATCAGATAATGTACTGGGGGCAACCAAATTCATGCGCCCAGACCATTGGCGCAATAAATTTGCATACTGTTCAAATTTGACATTAGTGCTCATAAAGGTTATTCTAGCATATACCATGAGAAAAATCGATAATTTATTTGTTACAATATCTTTGATTGCCGCGATTGCGGTATCTGGGACAACAATATGGAAATATACACACACATCGGACAGCACGCAAATAAAACACCAAATGCCAGATACGCAATTTGGTAACTTCTTGGCTGCGCAACATGCGATTTACGTGAATGATTTTGTGTCTGCAAATAATTTGGCAGATAAATTAAACGATGTGCAATACCCAGTTGTACAAAACACCAAGTTAATTTCTGAGTTTTTAGGCGGACATTTGCCGTACGATGCAAAACTGTTAAAAAATGAAAAGGGTATGCCCGCACAGCTGATTTACGATGCATATTTGATAAAAAACAACGATTGGAAAGAATTACATAACAGACATAAAAATGACGAAGGTGCGCTGACCGCGCCGTTGCGAATATGGTCTGCAATCGCAAACGATTGGCGAACAAATACTTTTAAATTTATCGATAAACTGCCAACTAACGATTCTTGGAAATCTTTTGTGCGCGGGCAAATTTACGCAGAATTAAAAAAACCAGAAGAGGCCGCAAAACACTTTGACAAGGTTAGTATAGATTTTATCAATATAAATGACTATTTGTATTTAATGTCGTTCTATACGCATCATAATATGCCAGATGCCGCACAACAACTGTATGAAGACTTTACCAGCAGACCTGGCGGAATGTTTATGCAAGGATACGATAACATTCCCGACTGGGGATTATATACAGGTTATGCAAATGCGTTGGCGTTCAGCCTGGTACAAAATGTATCACACACACAATTTTTAATGTATTCTGATTTGTCTATGCTGTTGTTACGATTTGCACAGATTACCGCACCAGAATTTGCCGCGCACAACAATACAGTCGATTATTATATCGGACAGTATTTCTTTAACAATGTGGGCGATTGGGAATCTCATTTTGAAAAAATAAACCCACAAAGTCCGTTTTATTTATTTGCCATTATGCGGGCATCTGAAAAAACAAATGATATAAAGAAACTGCAGGCGGCATTGGACGCACATCCACTGTTTGTGCCGGCAATCAACAAAGTTGTTGGATATTATGTTCAACACGGAAACAAACGTGCCGCACTGCGTACAATTAAGCGCGCATTATCACAAGACGGTTTAGACGATGCGGGCAGGGCATTCTTTTTGAAAAGCCGCGCATACGTGCATTTTGCGTTTGGCGATCTGAATGCAGCACAAAACGATTTGCGCGATGCATCAGACATACTGATTGTAGATACAGAAATATTATCGTTGCAGGCAAAAATATGGGCAGCACAAAATCGTGAAATAGAAAATGCTTATGAATACGCAATGACGTTGGTTGCAAAAAACCCGTCAGATATTCTGGCATGGGACACGTTGGGATATGTGGTGGCAACACGCGAAGGGGTGGATGCCGCACTGGATGTTTTGGAACGTGTAGGCGAAGTTTCAGAAACATGTTCATCTTTGTTTATGCACTTGGGGGACATGTATGCAGAAATTGGCGAAAATCAAATGGCCATTGATGCATATATGCGTGCAATAGATTTATCTGATGATGGATTAGTCGTAGTCCCCGAAATCGAAAGGAAAATAAGGAAACTGAAATGAAAGCAGGTATTATTGGCGCAGGGGCGTGGGGAACCGCGTTGGCGCACGTTTCTGCACGCGGCGGTGCAGATGTGCATTTATGGTCTTATGACGGTGAATACAAACATTTCGAAGGCTTGGATTTACCACAAAATATTCGTGTGACCGCGGATATAATGGAATTAAAAAATACAGATGTATGGCTGATTGTTACACCCGCAGCATATTTCCGCGAAACATTGCGTAATGCGCGAAACGCATATAACGGACAACCCATTATTATTTGCACCAAAGGCGCAGAAAGCACAACAGGTCAATTTATGTCTGAAATCTTGCAAACAGAATTACCTGAATGTGTCGATTTCGGCGTGTTATCTGGCCCACAATTCGCAGGTGAAGTCGCACAAGGGGTGCCAACGGGTTCTACACTGGCGGGAACAAACAACGCATTGAACGCAGGACACGAACTGTTAAACAAACTGTATCTGGTTGACAGTAATGACGTTATAGGCACCGAAATTTGTGGTGTTGGAAAAAATGCAGTTGCGTTGATTTGCGGATACAACAGCATCGTTGCACAAGAAAATGAACGCGCGCTAATCTTTACGCGTACATGGAATGAAGTTGTTGACCTGGGCTTGGCTGCAGGCGCAGAATTGAGAACATTTTTGGGGCTGTGC
The DNA here is from genome assembly GCA_015062545.1 of Alphaproteobacteria bacterium. Lineage (GTDB taxonomy): Bacteria > Pseudomonadota > Alphaproteobacteria > Rs-D84 > Rs-D84 > Enterousia. Next base: position 126,813 of record SUUL01000001.1, read on the forward strand.
GGTATTGGCGACTTGTTCTTGTCCGCAACCAGCGCAACCAGTCGTAACTTTGCCGGTGGAATGGCAATCGCCCAGGGCACGCCACCCCAAGGTACAGTCGAAGGTATATTTGCATTAAACGGACTGATTAATCGTGCACAAGATTTAGGTATTCAGATACCTGTATTGCGTGAAATGAAGCAAAAAATGAACATATAAAAAAGCCGGCATTTGCCGGCTTTTTTAACAATTTTATTACAGCAAGCATGCCAATGTCGCACTGGTGTTCTTTAACATAAACCAACCAATACGATAATCAGTTGCATAAACAGTCACCATAAACAAAGCCAAAATACCAATAACAACGATTACATTACCGCGCTTGCCACGCATGCAATACAACGATATGTTATAAAACAAGAACAAAACATACATATCAACCAACAAACTGATTATCCACATAGATGTACAATTAAACGCCAATGCGTTCAAAACTAATATCACAGGATAGATAAAGAATATTGATGCCAACCCCTTGATTGCAATTTCCCAATCACGTTCGCCACCAGTTATTTCTGAAACCAGCATCATCAATCCGCCCATAACAAACAGCATCGCCACCGCCAATACAGGCACAATTATACCAGCTGTAAAAACAGCCCCCAAAGTTATTGTCGCACCACCCAACAATCTGATTAACAAAACCAAACATCCACCCAACAGACCGTACAAAAATGCCTTGAGCATGGATTCTTCCATGTTTCCGTCTGCAACAATTTTGGTAAAATATCGCTTTGGATTAATTATTAAATTACGAATACGCTTGAACGCGCCCTTGAATTTCTTTTTCATATTTACGCCCCTGGGTTTGATTATTTATATTTTTGCTTTATAATTACAAAAAATCAATGGAAAAAAAGCATGATAAAAATTGTTATAGCAGGACGACCAAATACAGGAAAGTCAACATTATTTAATGCGCTGACCGGAACACGAGATGCGTTGGTACATGATAGACCCGGGGTCACACGTGATACTATTTCGGGCGTATTTCGCGACCGCCCATATCAGCTGTATGACACGGCAGGCTTGGAACGCGCCAATTCTGGAATCGCCGCAGATTCCACCAATATGGCCATAGATGCCATCGCAAATGCAAACGCAGTGCTGTTTGTCGTAGATGGTCGGGTGGGGTTGACCAGTGAAGATATTGATTGGGCCAAATTGGTACGCAGAAAAACACGCGCACCTGTGTTGTTGTTGGTAAATAAAAGCGAATCGGAAAAACGTCTTAGTAATATTCACGACTTTTATAAACTGGGGTTTGGCGAACCCATTATGGTGTCCGCAGAACACAAACGTGGTTTTGGCGATATTTATGAATTCTTGGATAAAATCGCCGGCGATGATGCAACACAAACAGAACCCGTCAAAGAAAAAGACAACCGCATCAAAATCGCAATACTGGGTCAACCAAATGTTGGAAAATCTACGTTTGTTAATCGGGTACTGGGCGAAAAAAGACAAATTGTTATGGATGCGCCCGGCATTACACGCGACACGGTAAAAATCCCAACAAAATTCTATGGTCGTGACATTATCTTGATGGATACCGCCGGATTGCGCCGCAAAGCAGGGGTTACAGATGATGTAGAAACACTGTCGGCATTAAAATCACTGGACGCGATTGACAAGGCAGATGTTGTTATATTGATGGTGGATGCAACACGCAATATTGAAAACCAAGCACTGGGGATTGCTGCGCGTGTTTATGATGCTGGAAAAATCTTGTGCGTGGCACTGAACAAGTGGGATTTGGTGGAACCAGAACTGCGCGATGAAAAACTGTTGAAATTAAAACATCAGTTTTCTAATTCTTTCCATCAGATTATTAAGCCAATGATACTGGCTGTGTCTGCAGAAACGGGTACCGGTGTACAAAATATGTTCCGCAGAATATATGAACAGTGGGATATTTCAACCGCACAAGCACCAACCAGTCTGATAAACAGAATCGTAGAAAAACTGGTCGCGGAACGTCAGCCACCTTTGTCACGACTGAAGCGACCAATGAAAATCAAATTCGCACGTCAAACAGGGCGACATCCAATGCGCATAACAATCAATGTTGGTGGTGCATCAGATATACCGGAATCTTATACCAGATATTTACGCCGCGGATTGGCAACTGCATTAAAATGGGAACATTTGCCCATCGTTATTGAATATGACAAAGCAGAAAACCCATACGATTAAAAACACCGGCATTTGCCGGTGTTTTTTTGTAAAAAAATGCCCAACTGTGTGATATAATGTTTCAGATATAATTTACGTGCAAGAGAGAGAAAAAAATGAAGAAATCACCAGAAATTATTATCTCTTTACAGAAAATTAATAAAAGTTTTCCATTGGAAATAGGCGGCGAACAACAAGTTTTGTTTGATATTGATTTTGACGTGCGGGCAGGGGAATTTGTGGCAATTATGGGGCCATCTGGATCTGGCAAGTCAACGTGTATGAATATTATTGGCGCACTGGACACACCAACATCCGGGGTTTATGAATTGTATGGCCAGGATGTTACAGGGCTGACCCCAGATGAATTGGCCGTGGTCAGAAACGAATATATCGGATTTGTGTTTCAGCAATTTAACCTGTTGCCAAAACGCAGCGTGTTGGACAATGTAATGTTGCCGTTGATGTATCGTGGATTGCCAATGGATGAACGAATTCGGCGCGCACGCGAAATGCTGAGACGGGTTGGATTGGAAAAATTTGAATCATATTTGCCAACACAATTATCTGGCGGTATGAAACAACGTGTCGCAATCGCACGCGCGTTGGCAGGAAATCCAAAATTAATTCTGGCAGACGAACCAACAGGGGCCCTGGACAGTAAAATGGGCAACGAAATCCTGCAATTCTTCAAGGAACTGAACCGCGATTTGGGAATTACTATTGTTATGATTACGCACGAATTTGATATTGCAAAATATGCCAACAGACTGATTCATATTCGTGATGGAAAAATAAACTATGACGGAAAAATTCCAAAAAATGATGATAAATTATAATATGGCAGACAGGGGATAAATAATGACATTTAATGATATCTTGAAAGAATCTTGGGTTTCAATAAGCGGAAATAAAATCAGGTCTTTTTTAACCGTGTTGGGAATTATTATCGGTGTTATGGCCGTGGTGATTATGGTCGCCGTTGGTGAAACTGTGCAAAAACAAATTACAGACCAATTCTCGTCATTGGGAACAAATACAATTATGATTCGCGCAGGCGCAGCCCAACAAGCAGGTGTCAGAACAGGTAACAGACAAACCTTGACCATTCAAGATGCGGAATTTATTGGTAAATTGCCTGATGTTATGGCGGTAACACCGGTACAAAACAGTGGCGCACAGGCAATTTATGGTAATAAAAACTGGGCAACATCCATGGTTGGGGTTTATCCTGATTATACAACCGTGCAAAATGTTGAAATGGAATACGGGACTTTCTTTGACATGTCCGCTGTCAGAAACGCATCAACGTATGCCGTAATCGGGCCAGAAACAGCCGAAGAATTAGGATTGCCAGAAAATCCCATTGGCGAAGTTATTCGCGTAATGAACACACCTTTTGTTATTGTCGGTGTTACCAAAGCAAAAGGCGATTCCGCCATGGGCAGCCAAGACGACATGATTATTATTCCAATTACAACACTAAAAAAAAGACTGCAGGGGTCGCGCTTTCCAAATTCTGTAAATATGGTGGCGTTAAAACTGTTTCCTGACGCAGATAATAATCTGGCAATAGAACAGATAACGTTGCTGTTGCGCCAAAGACACAGATTGAAAGAAGATGCGGTGGACGATTTCCAAATTATGGATATGAAGCAGATTATGGAAACAATGACGACCGTTACTGGATACATGAAGTTATTATTGATTGCGATTGCGGCGGTGTCGTTATTGGTTGGTGCAATCGGTATTATGAATATGATGTTGGTATCGGTGGCAGAAAGAACGCGCGAAATTGGCATTCGCAAAGCCATTGGCGCACGCGAAAGAATGATTATTATTCAATTCTTGTCCGAATCTGTTTTGATTTCTTTTATCGGTTCAATGATTGGTCTGATTATCGGGGTCGGATTATCCCAAGGGGTGGGGCGATTCGTGTTGGGGTATAACGTACCTTTTAGCATTTGGCCCGTTGTTTTGTCTGTTTCCGTTGCGGTAATTGTCGGGTTGGCATCTGGGGTTATGCCTGCAATGAAGGCGGCAAAATTAAACCCAATAGACAGTCTGAGATACGAATAAAACCACAAAAAAACACCGGCATTTGCCGGTATTTTTTAACATTAATACATTGTTTGCAAAACGTGTTTGTTCTTGTCCAAATTGGATAGCATTTTACCACTGCCACAGGCAACGCAAGCCAATGGATTATCAACCAAGAATGCAGGCAATCCCGTGGCCGCACGTATCGCAATATCCAGCCCACGCAACATAGAACCGCCGCCAGTCATCGCAATACCCAAATCTGCAATGTCCGCAGATAATTCTGGTGGTGTTAATTCCAACGCATGTTTAACCGTTTCAACAATCTTGGACACCGTTTGTTTCAGCGCATCCGCAATCTGAGATTCTGTGATAACTGTTTCACGTGGTGTACCAGACAACAAATCACGCCCCTTGATTTTCATGGTCAATTCATTCGTTTTGTCTTTTGGCATGATTGCGGTTCCAATACGCTTCTTGATTTCTTCGGCAGTATTTTCACCAATTAACAAATTCTTGTTCTTGCGCACAAAGTCAATGATATCAATATCCATCTGGTCGCCCGCAGTACGCACCGCATTGGAATAAACAATCCCACCCAAGGACATAACTGCAACCTCGGTCGTGCCACCACCAATGTCCAATACCATGGAACCAACCGGCTTTTCCACCGGCAGTCCTGCACCAATCGCCGCAGCCGTTGATTCTTCAACAATAAATACCTTGCGCGCGCCGGCGGCATCTGCCGCCTCTTGAATAGCGCGGCGTTCCACCTGTGTTGCACATGACGGAACACATATAATAATCAATGGTGCCGCCAATGGATTTTTATGATGAACCTTGCGAATGAAGTATTTTATCATTTCTTCGGCAACTTCAAAGTCCGCAATAACACCGTCACGCAAAGGACGCACCGCAGAAATCGTCCCAGGTGTACGGCCAAACATTTGTTTTGCTTCGGTTCCAACAGCCAATATTTCTTTGCGACCCAACAAACGATTTTCTGCAACCGCAACCACGGACGGCTCGTTCAAAACAATGCCACGCCCCTTGACATAAATCAGGGTATTCGCAGTTCCCAAATCAATCGCCATGTCCGCAGAAAAAAATTTCATTAACCAGTTATACATCTTGCAACCCCATAATACATTATGATTTTTTTGCACTATAAATCACGATATGCGAAAAATCAAGGTGCGCACACAAATTTATTTGACATTGACAATATTGTGGTATGATACACAGGCTATGAAACGAGATACAATAAAAAAACACGAAGATTTTGCCGGGACCACCAGTGACCCAACGGCACGTTGTGCATACTTTTTAATTCGCGCCAAGAATACCTTGTTCCCAGGGGATGCGCGTTTTGGATTAATTGTTACCAAGAAAACTTTCAAACATGCAGTGGACAGAAACCGCGCAAAAAGATTACTGCGCGACTGGATTGAATTTAATCAGGATATGCTGCGCGATGATTGGGATTATGTATTTATCGCACGGCGCGACATACTGGACGCAAGCAGATTAGATGGTCGGGTGGCAATGAAAAAAGCATTAAACTACCTGCGCAAACAAGAAATTAATGTCGAATAATTTGTCTTTTTTTCAAAACTTGGCTGTGAAATTTGTACGCATTTATCAATGTGCGATATCGCCATTTATCGGTGGAAATGCCGCATGTCGCTTTACCCCCAGCTGCAGTGAATATACACGCACGGCGATTGAAAAATATGGATGCGTTCGTGGTACATTAATGGGCTTGCGCAGAATCAGCAAATGTCGCCCCGGTGGCGGGTACGGATATGACCCTGTGCCTTGACAACGCGCTGTAATATGGTACAATTTATAAGATATACAAGACAATTAATTATAAAATAAGGATATAAAAATGTCTTTTCGTGCAACCGTTGAATCTATGTCAAAAATCATGGATGATATGGGGATTACAGAACTTGATTTAGAACGCCAGTTTTTATTTGGTGTGTATCGCAAGCATATTCATTTATCTAAACAACAAGCGGTCGCTGTGGCCAGTGCCGCCCCAACAGGGGAAGGGCAAAGTAACCTGGGGCCAAAGAAAAACACACCACAAATTAATGGGCATGCATTGACATCGCCGATGGTGGGGGTTGTTTATCTGGCACCAGAACCAGGTGCAGAAACATTCGTTTCGGTCGGTAAAACTGTCAAGGCTGGGGATACAGTTGCATTGGTAGAAGCAATGAAAACCTTTAACCCAATCAAGTCTGACAAAGATGGTGTCGTCAAGGAAATCTTGGTGCAGGATGGGGCCGCAGTGGAATTTGAACAACCATTAATCGTTATTGAATAATTATGTCACAAATTAAAAAAGTTTTAATCGCAAATCGTGGTGAAATTGCACTGCGTATTATTCGCGCATGTCGTGATATGGGCATTCGTACAGTCGCTGTGTATTCAACCGCAGATCGCGATGCAATGCATGTACAGTTGGCGGATGAATCTGTATGTATTGGACCGGCGGCGGCACGTGAATCTTATTTGAACGAATCTGCAATTTTAACCGCGGCATTACTTACAAATGCAGATGCAATTCATCCGGGATATGGATTCTTGTCTGAACGCGCAGACTTTGCACACAAGGTGGAATTACATGGCATGATTTGGGTTGGTCCATCGCCAGACATGATTACCAAAATGGGCGACAAAGTTAATGCGAAAAAGACTGCCATAGAATGTGGTTTACCCGTTGTCCCAGGATCTGATGGCGCAGTTGAAACATTAGAAGCGGCATTGGAATGCGCAGAAAAAATCGGATACCCCGTCATGCTAAAAGCCGCCGCAGGTGGCGGTGGACGTGGTATGCGCCCAGTTATGTCTGCAGACGATATGGCCGAAGCGTTTCAATTAACCAAGAACGAAGCAAAATCTGCGTTTGGTGATGATACACTGTATATGGAAAAATTATTAACACATCCCAGACATATTGAATTTCAGGTGTTGGGCGACAAACACGGTAACGTTGTCATCTTTGGCGAACGCGACTGTTCACTGCAACGCCGCAATCAAAAGGTTATGGAAGAATGTCCGGCCGCGGTACTGACACAGAAACAACGCGATGATATGATAGAAGTCTGCAAAAAAGCCGCCAAGAAAATGGGCTATACAAATGCAGGCACATTTGAATTCATGTTTGAAGATGGTAAATTCTATTTTCTGGAAATGAACACCCGCCTGCAGGTGGAACACCCGGTTACAGAAATGGTATATGGTGTTGATTTGGTACGTGAACAGATTCGTGTGGCCGCGGGTGAAAAATTGGGTTATACACAATCAAATGTTATACCAAATGGGCATGCGATTGAATTTCGTATTAACGCCGAAGACCCAGAAACATTTATTCCAAACCCTGGACAAATTACATTGTATGCGCCATCTGGTGGGATGGGGGTTCGCGTGGACAGCGCGGTTTACACCGGATATACAATTCCGCCAACGTACGATTCAATGATTGCAAAATTGATTGTACATGCACAAAACAGACCGGCGTGTATTATGCGTGCGGCACGTGCATTGGATGAATTTGTTATCGAAGGGATAAAAACAACAATACCATTGCAACAAAAACTGTTAAATAATAAAGATGTAAAACAGTTAAACTTTGATAACAAATGGTTGGAAAATTTCTTGAAAAAATAATCAATAAATGCCGGCAAATGCCGGTATTTTTTAACAAAATAATTTGCCCGTATTTTATATGAATTACAGTGGATGTTTGGTTTCTGCGACAATCATACACAGCTGATATATGGTTGGCTGTAATTTACCCATGATAATACGGCGATATTCTTCTTCGGTGCACCCCATAATATTACAAATCTCTAGGATGGATGCCCCACACTTTTTACGCAACTTTTCGATTCTGCGATTGTATTCCATGCCTTTCCCCCATATTTGTGCAATAAAAAACCACCATAAGGGGTGGTTGGAGGTTAGTACTTTGCACAGTAACATGCTCAGCGATTTATTCAACATATTCATCGCCCTCCAACCCGATGGTTGGAGCATTTAACGTCTGCGCAGACGGTTACTGGCGAGAGTACTAATCTCGCATAACAGGTCACCCATTACAACAAGTATTATATCCCACAATAAATATTGTTTGCAATCTGTTTTTTCTTTGTTATAATCGGTGGCGCAACGGGTGGTTAGCTCAGTTGGTTAGAGCGTTACGTTGACATCGTAAAGGTCGTTGGTTCGAGTCCAATACCACCCACCAGATTATAAAAAAAGCCGGTAAATACCGGCTTTTTTTAACGAACTTTCATTGAATACAAATGATGTTTCTTTTGATGAAACGCATGGCCTTCGCGTTTGATATTTGCAGGACTTAAATCCAACGGGCCCAAAAATGGGCTTTCACGCATCAATGACAAATCGTGTTTGATAAAACATCCCAACTCAAACTCTGATGTAGATAGATAACGCATGCGTGCATCTTGAATTGACTGTAATATAGCTTTCTTTTCAGATTGATTAAATCCAACCATTCTGAATGTTGGAACTTCGCACATGTTTATTGCATCCAATATCTCTTTGTGTTTGTCAGAGAAAGTATATTCACCAACACCACTATCCGTTCTATAAAAACGCAAATTACGTAATACAGAACGTTTTGGCAACTGATATTTATGATAGTGACTGGCGTATTCCAGCAAAAACAAATACAGAACATACGCTATCTTTGTTTTTGTGTAATCATTTGTGCCGGGCTGTCCAACCAGGTGCCCCACAATATACTTTAACATATTTGCTGTTTGTTCTTGTTGGGAAAGTTTTCCAACAGGGTGTCCGCTTATTTTGTAAAAGAAATGCATAAGTATAATCCTTGGTTTTATACACTATTAACATAGTAAACATATTCCCAAAATCAAGTATCATATTGATTTATCAAAAAATTGCTTTATAATTGCCCTCAGCAATTAAGGAGCGTTGTGCATGGCAAAAAAATATTTAATCACATCTGCATTACCGTATGTTAATGGTGAATTACATTTGGGGCATCTGGTTGGCTGTTATTTACCCAGTGACGTTTACGCACGTTTTTGCCGCGCAATGGGACGCGATGTTTTGTATGTTTGTGGCGCAGACGAACATGGAACACCTGCAATCGTTGGTGCCGCCAAAGAAGGCATGTCGGTCATTGATTACAATAATAAGTATTATGAAAAGCATGTTCGTGCAATGCATGACTTTAACCTGTCTTTTGATTTATATGGGCGTACACATACAGAAAAACAAGAAAAACTGATTCATGAATTGTTTTCCCGCTTGGATGCCCAGGGCCTAATCGAAGAACGCGAAACGATTCAGCCTTTTTCTGTTGATGACAACATGTTCTTGGCCGATCGTCAATTGGTTGGAACATGTCCAAAGTGTGGATATGAAAATGCGCGTGGCGATCAATGCGATAATTGCAGCGCAACGTATGAAGCAACAGAATTAATCAATCCACGCAGTACAATTTCTGGCAGTGATAAAATTGAAAAACGTGCGACCAAGAACTTATTCTTTTTGGCATCTAAAATGGAAGGTGCCTGGCGCGATTGGTTGCGCCAACATGCACCAAAATGGTCCAAAACCGCATCTGCGATTGCGCGTGGGTGGGAAAACGAAGGATTGCGCGACACATCAATTACACGCGACCTGTCATGGGGAATACCTGTGAATAAACCAGGATACGAAAACAAAGTGTTCTATGTGTGGTTTGATGCGCCATGGGGATATGTGTCAATTTCACAGGCCGCAAATGAAAATTGGGCCGATTGGTGGCATGGTGGCGATGATGTTCACTATGCACAATTTATGGGCAAAGATAATGTAAAATTTCATGCTGTATTTTTCCCAGAACAACAACTGGCGATGAATAACAACTGGAAAACAGTTGATATGTTAAAGGCGATGAATTTCTTGAACTTTGAAGGTGGTAAATTTTCCAAATCACAAAAACGCGGTATATTCCTGGATCAGGCCGTGTCTGATGCGCCATCTGATTGCTGGCGGTATGCATTAATGGCCAGCGCGCCTGAAACAGACGATACAGATTTTACAATCGCGCGTTTTGCAGATATTGTAAACAAAGACTTGAACGGTATGTTGGGGAACTTTGTGTCACGCGTGTGCAAATTAACCGCAAAAAACTTTGGAAACAATGTTCCAAAATCTGGCGCAAAAAACACAGAACTGGAAAGTGAACTGAATGCAAAAATCACTGAATTAACCGAAGCGTTGGACGCATGTGAATTTCGTAAATCAATCGTGGCTTTGCGTGGTATGTATGCCATCGCAAATGAATACATGACCAAATGCGAACCATGGGCGTTGGTAAAAAATGGTGACATGGATGGCGCAGCAGCATGCCTGAACGAATGTTTCCAGATGATTGATTTATTCGCACGTGTGTCTGCACCATTTATTCCAATGGCCGCCGAAAAAATGCAGGCTATATTTGCACAGGCACAAGATTTGTCTTGGCCAACAAAGTATGAACATCGTATAGCAGACGGGGCGGAATTTGTTGTGCCTGAAAACTTGTTCAATCGTATTGATGACGAAACAGTTGCAAGGTTAATTGAAAAATACACACCAAAGCAAATTGACAACAGTCCAAAACCCATTGTTGCAGAAATTGTAGAGGTAAAAAAACACCCATCACGCGAAGATTTACATATCTTGATGGTGAATGTGGGCGGCGCGGAAAACATTCAGATTGTTTGCGGTGCGCCAAATGTTTATGTTGGATTACGTGGGGTTTTGGCACCGGTCGGATGTAAATTGCCAGGTGCGAAAAAACCTTTGGCACAAAGAACGGTTGCAAATTATGAATCTTATGGTATGATGTGCAGCCCTGCCGAATTAAAACAAGGCAACGAAGACAAAAAAATAATTGAATTAAATGATGAATATAAGATAGGAACGGAATACTTATGATAGAGAAAGCAGATAGAAAAGTATTTATAACTATAAATGGTATAGATAAAACAGCAGAATATCGTTTCAAATGTAACCAATGTAAACAAATAAATAATTGCGCTAATATGTCGGAATGTAAACATGTTAAATACCTTGCCGAACATGCATCTGCAACCGTTCAATGCGCGTCTTTGGATAAAAATAGTCATGTTGCCACGATTCCTGTAAAGGACGCAATAGAATTTGCAAAAATTCGTACTGTAATCGAAAGAACACACAGAAAGCGCATGTACCCATACGCAGAACTGTGTGTAAAAATAAAATAATATGGCGGATATCAAATTAGTTTTGGTTTCTTGTTGCGCCCCATGCAGTGCGGGCGCAATTCGTCAATTATCAGACAATGGAATTGATGGTGTGTCTGATTTTATTGTCTTGTTTTATAACCCAAATATTTTTCCAGAATCTGAATATAATAAAAGATTAAATGAACAGATTAAATACTGTGAACAATGTGGCGTAAAATATGCTGTCTTGGATTATGATCACGATGCATGGAAAAATGAAATGCGCGGTCTGGAAACAGAACCAGAACGCGGCACGCGATGCACGCGATGTTTTGAATATAGATTTAGACGCGCAGTAAAATTTGCACGCGATAATGGATATAATGCGATTGCATCTGTGTTGGGGGTTTCGCGCCACAAAGACCAGACCCAAGTTGATAAAGCCGCACAAAATGTTTGTGGCGACATTCAATACATTCCCATCAAATGGGATGAAAATTTACGCGTAAAAATCAATCGCGAATCTGACTTTTACCGCCAGAATTATTGCGGTTGCGAATTTAGTATTCGCAAAGTATAATATCCATATAAACATAACAAAGGACAATATATGTCATCAATTTTTGTTTTCCCAGGACAGGGTGCGCAAAGCGTTGGTATGGGAAAAGATTTATATGAATCTAATGCCGCGGCACGCGCCGTCTTTGACGAAGTAGATGATGCCTTGGGCGAAAAATTATCCGACATTATCTTTAATGGCCCAATGGAAGATTTGACATTAACTGCAAATGTTCAGCCCGCAATTATGGCAACATCCATTGCAATGTTACGCGCATCGGGGGTAAAGATTCCAGAATATGTCGCAGGACATTCTTTGGGGGAATATACCGCACTGTGCGCCGCAGGCGCGTTGTCTGTTGGGGATGCGGCAAAATTATTACGCGCACGTGGAAACGCCATGCAAAACGCCGTACCCGTGGGACAGGGATTGACCGCTGTGATATTAGGGTTAGACATTGACACAATACGCGAAATATGCGCAAAAACCAACTGCGATGTGGCAAACGATAATTCAACCGGTCAAGTTGTGATTTCTGGGGTGACAGATGTTGTTGAACAAACAATGGCGGCCGCAAAAGAAGCCGGTGCAAAACGCGCAATGCCTTTGGCGTTATCTGTGCCGGTGCATTGTCGTGTGCAACAACCAGCGGCGGATGCAATGCGCACCGCGTTGGAAAGTATTAAAATGAACGCACCATCTGCACCATTGATTTCCAATAAAACATGCACCCCATTGACAGATATTGATGAAATAAAAGACGCATTGGTATATCAAATGACACATGGTGTTCGTTGGCGCGAAAGCGTTTTGGCAATGGCAGAATTGGGCATCACAGAACAAATTGAAGTCGGGCCAGGCAATGTCTTAACAGGTCTGTGTTCACGTATTACAGATAAAATAAACGCAAAGAAGTTGGAGATATAACATGTTTGATTTATCAGGTAAAGTCGCTTTAATCACGGGCGCAACAGGTGGTATCGGTGGCGCAATCGCGCGCAAGATGAAACAAGCAGGGGCAACGGTTGTTGTGTCTGGGCGTAATGTCGCAAAACTAAATTCCGAATTTGATGATAATTATATCAAAATTCCTTGCGATTTGGCAGCCGATGGCGGGGCAGTTGAACTGATTATGGAAACTATTGAAAAGGCCGGAAAAATTGACATCTTGGTAAATAACGCGGGCATAACAAAAGACACATTGTTAATGCGTATGAGCGATGAACAATTTGACGATGTTATAAACACTAACTTGCGTTCTTGTTTCAAGATGTGCCGCGCAGCAATTATGCCAATGATGAAAAATCGTTTTGGGCGTATTATTAATATGGCATCTATTATCGGCGCAATTGGTGGACCAGGTCAGGCAAACTATGCGGCAAGTAAAGGTGGCATGATTGCAATGACAAAATCAATCGCAGCCGAAGTCGGCAGTCGTGGAATTACCGCAAATACAATCGCACCAGGATTTATTAAAACACCAATGACCGATGTCTTGCCAGAAGAATTGAAAAAAACATATTTGGCGCAGATTCCAGCAGGACGCTTTGGCGAACCAGAAGATGTTGCAAACGCATGTGTGTTCTTGGCATCGGATGAGGCGGCATATATAAACGGGCAAACATTACATGTAAACGGCGGTATGGGACGTTTCTAAAAAATGCAAAAATACGATGTGATTGTTATCGGTGGGGGACATGCCGGAACGGAAGCGGCCGCTGCGGCTGCACGGCGTGGGGCAAAAACCCTGTTGATGACACAGGCAAAATCAGATTTGGGCGCATTGTCTTGCAACCCCAGTATTGGGGGGCCTGGCAAATCACAAATGGTGGCAGAAATGTCTGCAATGGGTGGTGTTATGGGGCGCGCCGCAGATAAATCGGGTATCCATTGGCGCACACTGAACGCAACACATGGCGCAGCAACACAGGCTTTGCGCGCACAGATTGACCGCAAGATGTATCACAATGCAATCTTGGATATTCTGGGCGAATATGACTGCTTGGATATTGCGTACGAAGCCGTTACTGATTTAGACATTGTAAATAAAACCATTAACAACAAATACTTGGCAGGCGCAATCGTTTTAACCACGGGTACTTTTTTGGGCGGGGTGGTTACGCGTGGATGCGAAAAAATTCCATCTGGTCGCCTGCAAGACGATGGCACATATCAGGCCGCAGATAACACAATATCTGGCGTGTTGCAAAATGCCGGTTTTAGAATATTACGATTGAAAACAGGGACACCTGCACGTATATATCGCGATTCTATTGATTTTAGTGTTTGCGAAATTCAACCGGGTGACACACCACACGATTGGTTTGATTTGGGTGATGAAAATAATAATTATGATTCTGTGTGCTTTATCACACACACAACCGAAACCACGCATCAGGTTATTCGTGATAATATAAAAAACGCACCAATGTATAATGGTGATATTCGGGGAACAGGTCCGCGATATTGCCCAAGTCTGGAAGACAAGGTTATGCGTTTTCCAGAACACACGTCACATCATGTCTTCTTGGAACCCGAAGGATATAACAGCGATTTGATTTACCCAAATGGTATTTCCACCAGTTTCGGCAGCGATGTGCAAGACATGTGGATTCGTACAATTCCAGGACTGGAAAACGCACGTATCGCGAAATATGGTTATGCCATTGAATACGATGCGATTGATGCACGCGCATTGAACGACAAATTGCAAAGCAAAGATATTCCACACCTGTTCTTTGCGGGGCAAATTAACGGCACATCCGGATATGAAGAAGCAGCCGCCCAGGGATTGGTTGCAGGCGCAAATGCCGCCGCATACGCATGTGATTTAGTGCCGTTGATTTTAGACCGAACAAATTCTATGATTGGTGTTTTGATTGATGATATAACAACATTGGGGGTTGACGAACCTTATCGTATGTTCACATCGCGCGCAGAATACAGATTATCTTTGCGTGCAGATAATGCGATTGCGCGTCTGGGTAAAATGGCGGTTGAATTGGGATTGATAACACCGGACAAGTACGAACAGATTTATGAATTAAAACGCGATATTATTGCCGAAAACGACAAATTCTATGCGGGATATATTGCGCGCAACGAACGCGAAATTGCGGCATACAAACGTGATGCGGAACAAAAAATACCAACCGATTTTGTATATGATAATTTGCCGGGATTAACCAACGAATTAATTGAAAAATTAAATGCGACACGTCCAGAAAATATCGCAGATCTGTCACGTATCCCAGGAATGACACCGGCCGGTATTATGGTTGTGTTAAGGAAGATTAAGAATTAACACGTTTGGCGGTTGACGCATCTTGTTCTTCCGTTTGTTTTTGTCGGTCAAAAGAATCGCGTACATTATATATTGATTGGCGAACATATAACTCATTCATGTCTTCTATGATATATTTTAATCGCATATATATATCTGATAATGCACATGCCAATTCTGCACGTGTTGGACGACCTGTGCGTTTTTTTGTTTTGTGAATATATAATCCCATTTATTTCCCCTTGTGATAAAAAAACCGCAATTAAAAATAAAAGCGGTTGGAGTTTAAACACTATCAAAGCGAATAGCGGGCTTATTCAATATATTCACCACACTCCAACCAATGTTGGAGTATTTAATGCCCCTGCGGGCACGCCTTGAGAGGTGTTTAATCCCCGACACAACAACGTTGTATCAAACGTATTATAAACATATAAAAAACATATTGCAAATAACAAATAATCGGACAAATAAAAAACTACTGGAAATTATATTTATGATGGATTATAGTCTTGTGCGTATGCCGGTGTAGCTCAGCTGGTAGAGCATCTCATTCGTAATGAGGGGGTCGTAGGTTCAAGTCCTATCACCGGCACCATAAATAAAAATCCCCAAAAACGGGGGATTTTTTTATTTCTGTTTTTGCTGCATTTCACGCAGAACAGATTCAAAATGATTGTTTAAGGCATCTGGGTTAACATTTACCCTGAATAAAAAGTTTCGCGCCATCGCAGGCAACTGTGTAATTGTTGTAAACGTTATCTTTAATACAGGCTGCGGATACAATGCGGATTCATATTTTTCCATCGGGATGCCATTGCGCTGAAAAACATAACGACATACATCCAAGTTTTTTTGATTCGCAGGTACATAATATACAACACGCGCACCATATCTGTCTGTGATGGTGTTCGTTTCTTTTAACAGACGTTCCAATAATTTAATATCCATCTGTTGTGTTGCTGAAAAAAATCCACTTTTTGACATATTGTCCCCCTTTGGGTTGTCTTTACACTGGACAATATAATACAAATTATATATTTTGTCAAGTGTTTGTTATAATAATATTTTTTCTTTTCGCATAATAATAGCTTGATTTTTGCTTGTTTAGGTATTAAGCTGTGAATTAATGAAACAAGCAACAATAATTATTATTAAATAATGGCTGCACGCGCTTTGGCGGTGGCTGGGGCGCATAGCGCCTTTTTTTAATATAAAAATCGGAGTAATATTATGGCATACCCAAAAACAGATGTGCGCGTAAACTTTTCAGAACTGGAACACCAGGTGTTGGAATATTGGCGCGAAAATAACACATTCCACAAATCGTTGGAACAGACCAAGCAAGGCCAACCGTTCAATTTCTATGACGGACCGCCCTTTGCCAATGGTTTGCCACACTGGGGACATCTGGGGGTAACTATTGTTAAAGATATGGTGTCGCGCTTTCAGACAATGAATGGACGCTATGTACGCCGCGAACTGGGGTGGGATTGCCACGGGTTGCCGGCGGAAAATTCCGTTGAAAAAAAGCAGGGACGCGCCGCCAAAGATATTGTTGCAACGGATGGTATTGATGCATTCTGTGATATGTGCCGGACTGACGTTATGACATATACCAACGAATGGAATCGTTTTATCAAACGTATGGGGCGTTGGGTCGACATTGGTGATGGGTATGGATACAAAACCATGGATAAAAATTATATGGAATCCATGCTGTGGACATTAAAGTCACTGTATGAAAAGGGCTTGTTATATAAAGATTACAGCGTTAATCCATACGACTGGGTCAACGGTACGGTTGTATCTAATTCCGAAGCATCACAGGACTATCGCGAAATTGTTGATGATGCGGTAACCGTATGGTTTGAATTGGAAAATGGCGATCGTGCAATCGCATGGACAACAACACCGTGGACATTGCCGGCAAATTCTGCGCTGGCGGTAAATCCAAATATGGAATACGTGCGTATGCAAGACGAAGACGGTGCAACATACATCATCGCCGCAAGTCGCCTGAAGGCATACGAAAAACAATTTGCCAACGCACACGAGATTGGCCGCGTTCGTGGTGCAGATTTGGTTGGAAAACATTATACGCCATTGTTCCCATACTATGCAGGTACATCCGAATTATTGTTCCAAGTAATACCGGCAGATTATGTTTCCGATGGTGACGGAACAGGTATCGTTCATATCGCACCTGCGTATGGGGCAGACGACTTTTGGGCGGCAAAAAATATTGATGCAAAATTCCCAGTACTGTTAAACGTGGACAACTATGGGAACTTTGATGAAAGTGTCACAGATTTCGCGGGTGAAAATATATTTGCCGCAACACCAAAAATCATTGATTGGCTAAAGACAAATGGCAAATTGGTAAAGAAAGAACAATACAAACACAGTTATCCATTTGGCGACCGCAGCCGCG
This sequence comes from Alphaproteobacteria bacterium, assembly GCA_015062545.1. Classification (GTDB taxonomy): domain Bacteria; phylum Pseudomonadota; class Alphaproteobacteria; order Rs-D84; family Rs-D84; genus Enterousia. The sequence continues at coordinate 144,584 of SUUL01000001.1, forward strand.
AAAAATTGATATATCGCGCAACAGATTCTTGGTATATTGATGTGCCAAAAATCAAAGATAAATTATTGGCAAATAACGCAAAAACAAACTGGACATCCGCGGGTGAAAGATTCCGTTCTTGGATTGAAAACGCACGTCCTTGGTCAATATCACGCAATCGTTTCTGGGGGATGCCATTGCCAATTTGGGAAAGAAATGGCGAATACAAAGTATTCGGTTCAATCGCAGAATTGGAAGAATTCTTTGGCGTGGAAGTAAAAGACTTACACCGTCCAACGTTAGACAAACTGACCAAAGACGGTTGGGTGCGTATCACAGATGTTCTGGACTGCTGGGTGGAAAGTGGTTCTATGCCATGGGCATCGTTGCATTATCCATTTGAAAACGTTGAAAAATTCAATACTTCATTCCCCGCGGATTATATCATCGAAGGACAAGACCAAACACGCGGTTGGTTCTATGCATTGATGGTATTGGCGACTGCATTGTTTGACAAGCCTGCGTTTATGAATGTTTCTGCAAACGGTATGATGGTTGATGAAAACAAAAAGAAACTGTCCAAATCGTTACGCAACTTCGTCAGCCCCGCCGACCAGGTTGAAAAAACAGGTGCAGATACAGTACGCTTGTTCATATTGGGGTCAAATTTCCTGAAGGCAGAACCTGTGTCTATTGATATGGTCGGCAAGGTGTTTGTTGATACAACAAAAACTATTTTAACACCGTTGTGGATGGCGTATCACTTCTTTACACTGTATGCAAATGCAGGAAACGTTACTGCACACGAAATGCAAAATCCAACCAATCCGTTGGATAAGTATATCTTGGCAGAATTAAACGTTCTGATTGACGTTGTGACAGGCGCGTTAAACGAATACAAACCAGACGCGGCAATCAAAGAATTCGTTCGTTTCTTGGATATCTTAAACAACTGGTATATAAGACGTGGGCGCGCACGTTTCTGGGACGAAGAGCAAGATGCTTTTGATACGCTGTGGACAGTATTAACCGTATTCTGTCGTGTAATCGCACCATTTGCGCCATTTGTTGCAGAACACGTATATCGTAACCTGACAGGGTGTGAATCTGTACATCTGACAACATGGCCGGTGGCAGGTGACGCAGACAAAAAAATCGTAGAAGATATGCGCCGCGTACAATCCGTTGTGTCTGTCGGAAAACAGTTGCGTGAACAATATAAGTTGCGTAATCGTTTACCATTGAATTCTTTGACGGTGGCGGGGGCAGACATGCCAGAATACGCCGACATTATCAAAGATGAAATGAATGTAAAATCCGTTCAATTCCAAGATTCATTTGGTGACGTGGCAGACAGCTTTATATATCTGATTACACCAAAAATTGGCGCACGTTTGGGTGGGGCATTGAAAGATATTATTCCCGCCGTCAAACGTGGCGAATATGAAATTGTTGGCAACAACTTAATTGCAGCCGGTCACACATTAAACGCAGACGAATTTGAAAAACGTCTGACGGTGCGTGATGGGGTCAGTGGTGCCGCATTGCCTGATAACACCGCCGCGGTGGTATTAGATACAGATGTAACAGCAGACCTGGTGGCCGAAGGCTTGGCAAATGATGCGTTGCGCTTTATCCAAGACACACGTAAAACTGCGGGTTTGGATGTTTCTGACCGTATAATCTTGACATACACTGCAGATCCAGCATTGGCAGCCGCGATTGAACAGCATAAAAAACGCATAATGCGTGATGCGCTGATTGCGGAAATGGTAAATGGGAACGGCGAATACGAAACCGAAATCGAAGGGTACGCATTAAATATATCTGTCAAAAAAGCATAAAAGGGGCAGGTTATGGCACAGAAATCCTGTATCAATTAACAGGCAAAAGAACAAAATAAAATGAAACTGACACCGCAAAGATATTTTGAATTGGTACCAAATACAGTTGACATGACAATACGGTCGGAACTGTATCATACCAATGAATTTAACTTTGCGGTGGCGGTCATTTTATCTGCCCAGGCAACAGATAAAAAAGTGAACGAAGTTACACCCGAACTGTTCCGGGTGGCACCAACACCAGAAAAAATGGTAAAACTGGGGCTGGATGGACTGAAAGAACATATCCGCGTTATTTCTTTCTTTAACAACAAGGCAAAAAATATTATTGCACTGGCAGAAATTCTGGCGGGCGAAAATGTAACAGATGTATTCCCAGACAAATACCATAATCGCGATGTGTTAATGAAATTACCAGGCATCGGACAAAAGACAGCAAATGTTGTTACGAATGTTTTATGGGGCGCGCCAAACATTGGTGTTGATACCCATGTTTTTCGTAACGCACACAGATATGGTTGGGTTGATGCATCCGACAATTCGCCAGAAAAGGTCGAAGCAAAGTTATTACAAAAAATCCCAAAAAAATATCACCCCATCGTCAATCATGTGATGGTGTTGCATGGGCGATATGTATGCAAGGCCTTGCGCCCATTGTGTGACAGGTGCCCGGTTGCAAAATGGTGCCATGCAAAGCCAGATGTTTGATATGTTTATCTATGCCTTGAAAAGCATGAATTAATGCTTTATACTGCGGTATATGAATATTCTGAACAAGTATTTTTCACGGCAGTTGGTGGCGATTTTCGTCATGCTGATGTTGATTCTGACGGGGCTGTCATGGATGATGCAGATTATGTCCATGATGAAATTCTTGTTAAAATACGGTGTTGATGTGGTCAGCTTCTTGGGACTGACCGCGTTGATGATTCCATTTATCGCATCAATTATTGTGCCGTTTGTGTGCTTTATTGCGATTATTTTCGTGTATAACAAAATGATTTCAGATAATGAAATTACTGTTATGGCGGCATCTGGTCTGTCACCACGACAAATTGCAAGTCCTGCATTACGTCTGAGTGCGTTGTTAACAATACTAAATTTGGCATTGAATATTTGGGTCGTTCCCGCCAGCCAATCTTTGTTCTATGACACACAATGGGATATGCAATACGGTATGGCACACATGAAATTGCAAGAAGGGGCTTTTACAGAAATATCTGATGGATTGGTGGTATATGTTGAAAAAGTGGCCGGCCATGATTTAAGTCAGGTTATGCTGTCAGATATGCGTGACGAAAATACAACGAATACAATATTTGCAGAAAAAGGTAAACTGGTTACAACAATGCGTGGCCTGTCGTTGGTGATGACAAATGGTTCTTTGCAGACAGGTGGAAAACAAACAACAACTGGTACATTTGAAACATTTGATATGGATTTGAATGTTGTAGATAAAGATGGTTCTGCATCTTTTCGGGTCAGACGTGTTCCAACAATGCAACTGATGCAGATTGCGTTTGATGCCCAAACAAAAAAACAACATAAAATGATTTTGGCCGAATTGTGTAATAGGTTCTTGAGTCCAATTATGAACCTGATATTGGCAGCACTGTGTGCGACAATATTGTTGCGTTCATCATTGTTGCGCAGACGTGCCAGTTTTGCCCCAGTGGTGGCTGTGGCGGCAATGGCTGCAACAATGGCTGCATATATGTCTTTGTCAAACACAATCGGCAGTTTAACTGAATTTGTATTATTGGCATTTGGGTTGATAATATTGTTAATAATTATAATGACGGCTTTATCAAAAAAATGAAAAAAATTATTGCGTCTTTGATTGCTGTGATGTTGTGCAAAAATGCTTTTGCACTGGCGGTTAATATTAACGAACCACGCACAATTACCGCCGATAAAATAGAATATGATTTGAAAAGCGATACAATCAAAACGTCTGGGGATACAGAAATTATTAATAAATCTGGACAAAGAATGACCCTGACAGATTCATATATTACACAACAGGGAACAAATATGTCCGGGGATGATATAAAAATCTGGCTGGGCAGTCATGTATATATAGAATCAGATAACATTGTACGTGACGGTGATTTAACAATCGCACGGCGCGCGCTGTTTACCGCATGCGATGATTGTGATAAAATCGGCAACGCATGGTCAATATGGACGTATAAAATTATTCATGATCTGGAAGACAGAATGTTACGATTCTATAGCCCTGTGTTATACACATACGAAATTCCTGTGATGTGGTTGCCTTATTTTGAAATGCCAGATCCTGGAATCAAGTACAAGACGGGTTTCTTGATGCCGGATTTTGGTTCAACAAATAAAATGGGAACGCAAATAAATGTGCCTTTTTATGTTAACTTTTCCGACACACATGATATGACGTTGACATTTTCGTACCTGACAAAAGAAAATCCGCTGTTCCAAGTACAACACAGACTAAATGCGGACCATTCAGAATACAGAACGTCCGCATCCTTTACACGAAATAAAGCAGGCGAAAATCGTTGGCACGTATTTAACGATGATGTCATAGAACTGGGGGAAAATGCACGCGCAACCATATTCTTGGAACGCGCCAGTGACGAAACATATCTGCAAAAATATGGATTCTATAATGACCAGCCATATTTGGATTCTGGGGCAAAATTAGAAGTGTTTGGACAAAGTAGCTATGTCGTTGCGGATGCGCACGTTTTCCAAGAACTGCGTAAATATTCCAGAACACACGCGACACCTGATGGGAATATTTTGCCAAATATTCGCGCCACACACCAGACCGCACCACTGTTTGAAGAAACATACGCAACATTTTCTGCAGACGTGTTGGGAATATCGGGGGATGGAACATCAACACAACGTATGATTGGCGATGCCAGAATTACTTCGCCTTGGACATTATGGGGTGGCAATCGCCTGACGGCCAGTTTATCCGCCAGATATGATTTATACCACTTTAACAACACAGAAATGGTTAATGGGGGAATGTTCTCTGGATTCAAAAACCGTTTCTTGCCCAGCGGTTATTTAGAATGGGGGCTGCCAATGTTCCGCCCTGCAAAAAAATGGACACAAATTATTGAACCGCGTATAAGGTTGACCATGATGCGAAAGATGGATACCGAAGAATTTGCATTAGATAATGATTCTGCAGGTACAATTCTGACAGACGCAACACTGTTTTCTGATAACCGGTTCGCAGGTTTAGATTTGTGGGAAAATGGCACATACGCAGATTATGGGGTGCGCTGGGTCGCGTTTAGCCGAGATAATAAATCCATCGAAGTGTTCTTGGGGCAATCTTATGATTTTACTGACCGACCTGCCATTGATTTGAACAGCGGCTTTCATAATGGACTGTCAGACTATGTTGGACGCATAAGCTACAATAACAATAAATGGCTGAATTTTTCGACACGTTTCAGATTAAACCAAGACAACATGGAATTACGTCATGTTGAATCATCCGCCAGAATCGGTAAAAGTGGTAACTTCTTGAATATCGGCCATATATGGTCACAGAATATGAATGTGGACTTAACACAAAATGTCGATATAAACGAAGCAATTATTGGGGCAGGGGTCAAGCTTAGCGACAGATGGTCTGTGCGATGGAACAGTGTTTATAATATAGAAGCAGAATTATTCCAAAGACACAGTGGTGGTGTGTTCTATAATCACCCATGTTATTATCTGTCACTGCAATACCGTCATGATAATGCAATCAAGGCAGACTATGTTGGTAATACAACATTCCAATTCAAGTTCGGCATGGCGATTGACGGACAACAGTATTAAAAAAAAGGAAAGAGAGATGAAGTTCTGGGGTAATTTATTGGCATTAATATCGGTGTTTTTTATGATGCCTGCATTTGGGGCCAGCTTGGTCGCCACAATAAATGGCACACCAATTACCGATACAGATATTACCGCCAGAACAAAACTGATGGCGCGCCAAGGACAAACATCTACTGACAATCGCAGGGTGGCACTGCAAAACATAATTGATGACAATTTGAAATTGGCGTACGCCGCGAACTTTAATGCCGTACCAGATGAAAAAATCGTTGATGAAGAGTTCAAAAAAATGAATCTGGGCGATGTCAGCGCATCTGAAAAGGAAATGGCAAAAAATGCACTGCGCGCAGAAATCGCATGGCAGATTATCGTTGCAAGAACCGTTTTACCAACGGTTGAAGTTACCAAAGACGATATTAACACAGAACGTATTAATCTGGCACGAGAGCAAGGACTGCCTGTTGAGATGACCATTGTGCGTCTGACAGATATTCCAGAAGATGTTGCAAAAAAATTAACAAAACCAAAATCTTGTGATGATGCGATTGCAATCGCAGAATCTTTGGGCGGGATTCCACAAAAATTTACCGCGATGCAATACGAACTGTCCGCAGATATTCGCGCACGGGTCGCGGCTTTACCAATACTGACATGGTCAAAACGCGAAGATAATTCCGTACTGTTGGTGTGCAGCACAAAAAATACAGATGAATATAAAAATCTGGATGAAATAATCAAACAAAACACAACTTATAAACAAGCCATGTTCTTGGCGGACCAACAATTAAAGCAGTTGCGCCGCAAGGCAGTTATTGTAATTAACGATGATAGATATAAATTATGAAACCAATATTATTTAATTTTACCGATGCAGAATTAGAACAGTTTATTGTAAACTTGGGACAGCCAAAATTTCGTGCAAAACAAATTCGCGAATGGTTAAATCGTGGCGCACCAGATTTTGCATCTATGAAAAATATACCAGAAGTGTTGCGTAACGACTTGGATAAAAGTGCGCAGACCTTGCCCGTAAAAATTATAAAAAAACTGGAATCTGCAGACGGGGAAACAACCAAGTTTTTATTAGAACTGAATGATGGTGAACAAATAGAATGTGTGTTAATGCGCACAACTTATGGAAACAGTGTTTGTGTCAGTTCACAGGCAGGATGCGCCATGGGATGCAAATTCTGTGCCAGTACTTTGTTGGGACTAAAACGCAATTTAACCGCAAATGAAATTTACGCACAAATCCTTGTTGCACAATGGGAACTGCGCGCAGATAAATTCGCCGACAAACCAATTCGTCCAAATGGTGATGCAAACAATGGGGATGTGTCACATATCGTTATTATGGGAACTGGCGAACCGCTGCAAAACACAGAAAATGTTATCAGTTTTATTGAACGCGCAAATTCACAAATGGGTATTGGATGGCGCAGAATTACCGTTTCTACGTGCGGTATTGTACCTGGGATTGACAGATTAATAGAGTGGGGCAGACCAATAAATCTGGCAATTTCGCTGCATGCACCAACCGATGAATTACGTTGCCAGATTATGCCAATAAACAACAAATATAAACTGAATGAAGTTTTAGATGCTGCGTGGCGTTTTACAGACCTGCATAATCGCCAATTAATGATTGAATATATTTTGTTGGGTAAAAAAGATGATAATGGCGAAACAGTTCTATATAACGCAACCGAAGAATACGCGCAAAAACTGTCGGAATTGTTACAAGGTAAAAACTGCATGGTGAATTTAATCCCTTGGAATGCGGTTGATGAACGCGACTTTGCCGCACCATCTGGAAATGCCGTACACCGTTTCCAAGATACCTTGATTAAGAATGGTATTCATACACGAATCAGGCGTGAACGTGGTACAGATATTGGATCTGCGTGTGGACAATTACGATTAAATAATGCACGTGGCAAAAATTAACCCCGCCGGCATTTCGCCGGTTTTTTAATTGAAAATTAAGATTTATTTTTGTATCGTAAGACAACAATACAAAGGATATAAAATGGAAGAAAATAAACTGTCTTTTGAAGAAGCCTACAAACAATTAATGGAACTGGTAAAAAAAATGGAATCCGGCGAACTGCCGTTGGCAGATTCTGTGGCCGCATACGAACAAGGAATCAAGTTAAAAGCATATTGTGAACAACTGCTGAAGGAAGCAGAATTAAAAATCGAAACATTAAAAGTAAATGCATAATTTAATAAAACGGATTTGTCGTGGCAGAAAAAAGTAAACTGACCCCTGTGATGCAACAATATGTGGATATGAAGGCAGAAAATCCAGATGCATTGCTGATGTTTCGCTTGGGGGATTTTTATGAATCTTTCTTTGAAGATGCAAAAGTTATCAGTAACGCATTGGGTTTGGTGTTGACCGCACGTGGCACAGATGGCGATGGTGTCAGTATTCCAATGTGTGGTATTCCATGGCATGCCGCAGATAATTATTTCGGACGACTGGTGCGGGCAGGGCACAAGGTGGCACTGGTGGAACAAATGGAAACACCCGCCCAGGCCAAGGCGCGCGGACATAAATTTATTGAACGCAAGGTTGTGCGCGTTCTGACACCGGGCACATTGACAGATGAAAATTTACTGACCCCGAAAAATTCTAACTTTTTGGTGGCGGTGGCACCAATCAGTGGTGGCAAGTTTGATGTTGCAGGTTGCGACATTTCGACCGGTGATTTTTTTGTTGGACAAACAAAAGATATTATTGATGATTTGGTGCGAATTAATCCTGCGGAAATTATCTTTCCTTTTTCATGCGCCGAAGAAAAAAATATTATGAAGTTGCGCGAACTGTTCAAGGCAACACCCGTATATGAAAAACTGTATCACCGCAGTGATATTGACATGGTTGTTGCACGTGTATTTGGCGGAACGATTGATGCAAACACGGTAACAACAGATATAGATAATGCAATTTGTTTGTTGGCGGGATATTTATTTAATACACAACGTGATGCAACAATAACTTTCCGCGCGCCGTATGTGTATAAGTCTGGCAAGCAATTATTGATTGATTCTGCAACATGGAAAAGTTTGGAAATTGATGCACCAATTAATGATGGTGGCGCGTGTCTGATTGATGTGTTAGACGAAACAAAAACCGCCGCAGGGGCGCGTAAAATGCGTTCTTATCTGCGCAGTTTATCTGGCGATATTAACGAAATAAAAACACGCCAAGGGCATATTGCACACTTTTTATCCAACCCTGATGTCACCGGTTTGTTATCGGGGGTGTTGGCAAATGTGCCTGATGTTGGACGCGCGCTGTCACGATTGATGTCGGGGCGCGGAACACCACGTGATATGCGACATATATCAGATTTCTTGGGGGTGTTGCCACGACTGCAGGTTTTGGCTTCTAGATTAGACACATCGTTGGGGGTACGTTTTGAAAACATTCGTACACATCATGAATTGGCCTTGCGGTTAAAAAACGCATTGGCGGATGAATTACCAACTTTCTTTCGTGATGGAAATGTAATTCGTGACGGATTTGATGTCGCATTGGATAATATGCGAAAACTGTCACACGGCGCGCGCGAGACCATTGCGGGGCTGCAATCTGAATATATCAGTCAGACAGGTATAAATACACTGAAAATAAAATATAACAATATATTGGGATACTTTATTGAAATCCCCAGCGCACGTGCAGACATAATGCTGAAGCCAGATTCAGGTTTTATACATCGTCAGACAATGGCTGGCAATATGCGCTTTACAACATCGCGATTGATTGATTTAGATAACGATGTTCGCAGTGCCGCAGAAAAAGCCGCCGCAATAGAAGCCGAAATTATCAATGGTTTTATTTCCGATATACGCGAAGTTTCCGATAATTTGTTGGATACGGCGGATTTGTTGGCAGATACAGATGTATGGATTTCTTTGGCAACGGTTGCAGATAAATATTCTTGGGTGTGTCCAAAAATTAGCCAAGATTGCGCGTTTGATATTGTGGGTGGACGACATCCGGTTATTGAATCCGTTTTGCGTTCACGTGGGGATAATTTTGTAAAGAATGATTGTAACCTGAATCGGCGCGCAATCGCATTGTTGACCGGGCCGAATATGGCAGGTAAATCAACATACCTGCGCCAAAATGCAATTATCGTTGTGTTGGCGCATTTGGGTTCTTTTGTGCCGGCACAATCTGCAAATATTGGTATTTGTGACCAATTATTCAGTCGTGTTGGTGCATCAGACAACCTGGCCGCAGGACAATCAACCTTTATGGTGGAAATGAGTGAGACTGCCAACATATTAAACCGCGCAACAAAACAATCGTTTATCATATTTGATGAAATCGGACGTGGAACTGCAACGTATGACGGTATGGCAATCGCCCAAGCGGTATTAGAATACCTGAACGAATTAAACCCACGCACCTTGTTTGCAACACACTATCACGAACTGACACGGTTGGCGTGTGGCGAAAACTGCAGTTTGGAAAATGTTTCTTGTCTGACGATTGATGTGCGTGAACACAATAATAATATTATCTTTATGCACAAGATTATTAATGGTGTTGCAAATCGTTCTTATGGTATTCAGGTTGCAAAAATGGCAGGAATGCCATCTTCTGTGGTTGCACGTGCAGAATCTGTATTGGGGACATTAGAATCCAGCAACATACAATGCGCAACCCAAACCAACGCGCCTGTACAACAAAAACAAAAAGTAAAAAACGCGGTGTCAGACGGTACAAAATCGCAGTTAAACTTATTCGGGTAAAAAAGGTGTAAGACATGGAAATAAAAACAGTTATAGAGGCGAGTGGAAATTTCGTTGATAAAAAATACAGTAACGTAACCCTGAACAATAAAAAACAACTGCAACAATATTTAACCGAACAATTAAAATATGCATTTGAACGATTGTGGCATCACCCAATTATTGTGTTGCACACAAAACTTATCGGCACAATTAATGGGTACGAGATAAATTCTACTTTGTCGCAACGCGGATTGCCAATATATGTGGCAGATAGTTACAAACGTAAAGACGGTAAAAATATTGTATTCAACCCACTGCGTGGCACGGATTGTCATGTATCTGATGATTATGTCGTGATGGATTGTAATGGCGAACAACTGTGGCCGCCATTATCTGCAAACACACACAGCGAAGTGGAAAAATTCGCCAATCGCGCATTTAATACGATTTATAAGGTTGAAAAAGTACGATAATGATATCTGGATGGATTATCTTGGACAAAGACAGCGGACTGTTTTCACGAACAGCGGGGGGGCGTGTTGCGCGTATGTTGGGGGTAAAAAAGTTCGGTCATATCGGAACACTGGACCCAATGGCAACCGGTGTATTGCCCATCGCAATCGGGGATGCAACCAAGATGATTCCGTTCGTAGAAGAAATAAACCCGTCTGTCAAAGAATATCTGTTTTCGTGTCAATTTGGTTTTGAAACAGATACACTGGATATTACAGGGAATGAAACAGAACGCAATAACATCATTCCAACAGAATCCGATGTTGAAAGCGCAACAAAACAACTGATTGGAAAAATTAAACAAGTACCACCGGTATATTCTGCGGTACATGTTGACGGTGTGCGCGCGTATGATGCGGCACGGCGCGGTAAAGACATTCATATACCGGCGCGCGATATTGAGATTTACGAACTGGAATTCACAGGCAAGCATGGCAATTCTTGGCATTTTCGCGTAAAGTGCAGTCGCGGCACATACGTACGTGCAATCGCACGCGATATTGCAAAAATCTGTGGCACAATCGCAACCGTTGATATGATAAGACGAACACAAACAAATGGGTTTGATATAAAAAATGCGGTAAAACTTGATTTTTTGGAAAAAGTATTTAATAATAGTGGAAATTTCGGGGATAACCTGAAATCGGTTGATTTTGGACTGGGGGACATTCCGGTTCTGAATCTGGATGACAGGGCGGCTGATTTTTATAAAAACGGTGGCTTTGTTAAAACGGACGCAAGTGACGGTTTGGTGCGTGTTTACAGCGGTGACATATTCATTGGTGTGGGCATGGTACAAGACGGACAACTGCGACCAAAACGAACAATATAAAAACAAAGGAAAATATAATGTCCGTAACAAAAGCAAAAAAGTCTGAATTGATTCAGGAATACAAAGTTTCTGAAAAAGACAATGGTGGTTCAGTTGAATCACAGGTTGCTGTGTTAACAGAACGCATTCGCAACTTGACAGAACATATGAAGGCAAATCACAAAGACAACCATTCAAAACGTGGGTTGTTGTTGATGGTAAATCGCCGTAAAAAATTGTTGGCCTATATCAAGAAACGTAACCCAGAAGATTACGAAGCCTTGATTAAAAAGTTGGGTCTGCGTAAATAAAAAATCCGGCGTTTGCCGGTTTTTTTGTGACATTAGACATGTGACATGACACGGCATATAAAATCACTGGCATTTTTTATATTTAATCAGTATAATCGTTTTGACATTTGTTAGTGAAAGGGCATGAACACCCTAATTCAGCAAAAACAAATGCCCGACCGTTGGTCGGGATGCTGCGTGCCGAAAGGGCGTGGGGTTTTGCTGAATTAGACTGTTCAACTCCCGACCACTTTTCAAATGTGGTCTTTTTTTTATTACAGGAGTTTTTTTCATGTCATACATTTCTTATAAAGCCCAAGGTCGCCCCACACGCGAAGAAATTATCGAAGCCGTATTTGAATCTTACTTGAACCTGACACGCACAATAAAAAAACTGGAAAAAATCTATAAACGCGAACTGAATTACAGAAAAAGAAAATATAAAAATTCTGTAGTAAATAATCTATAAAAAAGCCGGCAAATGCCGGTCTTTTTATTTTCTGTTTTTCCGAAATTCGTCCAACGATACAACACGCCCAGGATCGGGAACCGTGTCCGGTTTTTCATCCAATGGCAATTCCATGTCGTTATCCGCAGATGCATTTTGGGGCTTTGGCTGAAAAGATAACATAAAGTCAACAGACGGATCCTTGAATTCAACCAGCGCAGAAAACGGAACACGAATAAAGAATGGACGACCGTCAAATGTTAACTGAACGCCAAATTCTTTGTCTGATACATGCAGATTGTTATACGAATACTGTAACACTATTGTCATGATGTCTGGATATCTGATGCGCAAAAAGTCCGGCAACACAACACCATTATCGCGTGTGCGAAATGTAATAAAGAAATGTGTGCCATCCCCCAGGCCATTAAACTGCGCATGAACCAATGCGTCTTTGACAACGGACTTTAATGCGTTATCCAGTAATGTTTGATAATCTATACGTGCCATAATATTCACCCCGCCAATACTATATTACTTATTTCCCCATTCTGGCAAGTAACAAATGCAGCATTTGGAACATCACGAAAAACGTCTGCATCCAAACCTGTTGCCCAAACCTGGGCATTTGCATCACCAAGTTCCTGAAATAATTTTGCGCGCGCGGTCGCATCCAGGTGCGCAGCCGCTTCGTCTAATAAAATTAATGGCGTATATCCCATCTTGGTATGTAACAGGTGGGCATGCGCCAAAATCAAATCAAGCAAGACCATTTTTTGCTGACCTGTACTGGTGATACTTGCGGGTAAATTCAATTCCCGATTAAAGACACCAAAGTCAGATTTATGCGCGCCATCTAAAACCATCTTGTCGCCAATTAATTCACGATTGGATTTCAAATATTCCAGATAAGAACGTTCCACATCACCCGCGGATACCCCACCCAACAACATCTGTTCCAATTTACCAGAAACAGATACCGCACAACGCGATAAAAAATAATTCAATTCGCCCGCATACTGAATACGCGCAACAGATATTGCAACAGATGTTCCGGCAATCTGTGTATCCAATGCATCAAGCCAATGCGAATCAGCACCTGATTTTAACGCGTATGCACGTTCACTTAATAACTTGGACAGTTTTGCCATGCGGCCTGCGTGCGCGGAATCAAAACTGGTGGCAAGACGGTCAAAAAACGCACGTCTGTCAGATGCACTGTCCACAAACAATCTGTCTTCACGTGGGGTTAACCATACAACGTGTACATGGCGCGCCAATTCACACAAAGGGGCATTATCGCCATCAATCTTGGCACGGCGATTTGTGTCGCCAGATGAAAACTGAACAGATAACTGTGTATCATCAGATAATTCTGCAAAAATACCAAAGCCGCCACCACCACCAAAACGCGCCATATCAGACATTTGTGCGCCACGCATTCCACGTTCGCCAGATAACATAGATACCGCTTCTAGAATCGCTGTTTTACCCGCGCCATTTGGGCCGGTTATGATAATATTGCGCCGACCGTGTGTTGTTATGCGACACATGTTATGGTTACGAAAATCTGTTAAAGATAGGCTGCTTATCATAAGCAAAATCTTACAAGAAAAATAACCTTGTGACAATCAAATAAAAATTATCCTGTTCTTATGCCGCTGGTGAATCTTTGCTCCTATGCGAACCGGGCCGGTTCAATTCCGGGCCTAAAAAAAATCACCCTTGCGGGTGCTTTTTTGGAGGCCTGGGTCGGAATCGAACCGGCATAGAAGGATTTGCAGTCCTCTGCATAACCACTCTGCCACCAGGCCTGAACCGTGTTGCAATATTACGCAAAAAAAAATTGTAATTCAACATAAAAATAAGTAATATATAAAATATTATATATGTAAGAGGGAAAAATTATGAAGAAACTGCCATTATTGTTGGTATGTTGCCTGAATTTGCCGGCTTTTGCGGGGGTGGATGATTGTATGACGCGCACAACCGTGCCAGATGGAAAATTAAGTCTGCCGGAAATTATTGACCTGGGGTTGTGCCGCAATCCACAAACCAGTGCATCTTATCTGGCGTACGAATCGGCACGTTTTTCCAAAAATGCAGGTTATGCAAAATATTTACCAAGTGTTAGTGTTGGCGCAAACGCATCTTTGCCATATCGTAACGAAGAATGGGGCGATTGGTCTTATGGCGCGTCTTTGTCTGCATCTTATTTGATTTTTGATTTCGGCAAAAGACTGTCTGACCTGAATCAATCGGCGGCTTCTTGGCGGGCAGCCGGATTTGACTATGATGAAAGCGTGCAAAATTATATATTCAGCATTATCGGGTCTTATTACGCATTACTGAATGCAGATGCAGATGTAAAATCCGCAGAAATGCTGCGTACAGTGGCACAAACCGCACGCGATACAGCAAAAAAGAAATTTAATGCAGGCGCTGTTGCCAAGGCGGATGTGTTAAAGGCAGACACAACATTGGCCAGCCGTGATTTGGATTTGGAACGCGCAAAAAATAATCGCGAAATCGCAAAAGGAACTTTGCTTAGCAAACTGTCTTTCCCAGCAGACCAAAATATTGAAATCGCAGATATGCCTTCAGAAATCGGTACACCACAGGAAACAAAGTCTTTGGAAGATTTGTTTGCACAAGCACAAAAAACACGCCCCGATCTGTTGCGCGCAACCGCCAACAAGGATGCCGCATGGCACAGAAGAAACAGTACTTTCTTGAGCAACTTGCCATCTATTTCTGCATCTGGTTCCGTGTCTTGGAACGACACCCCGTCTGAAACATTTAATGCAGGACAAGATAAAATCAGCGGCAGTATCGGTATTCGCGCGTCTATGCCACTGTTTGCAGGTTTTGCAAATATGTACAATTTGCGCGCTGCACAGGCAAACTATGAACGCGCAAAAGAACAAGAAAGAAATATTCAAGATTCTGCATCACTGGATATTTTTAGTGCATATCAAAATTATAAAACTGCACAAACCGTTCTGAAGCAGACCGAAACATTACTGAAATCCGCAACAGAAAGCGAAAAGGTAACCGCAGGTATGTACAAAGTTGGGCGCGCAACAATGTTGGATTGGCAAACCGCACAATCAGAATTAGTAACCGCAGAAAAACAAAACAATGCCGCAAAATATGACTTGTTTACTAAACGCGCCGCAGTTGCGTTGGCGGTCGGTGAAATCAAAGCAGAATTAGAACAGGAGAGAGCAAATGCCCAAGAAAACAACTAAGATAAAAATTAAAAAAAAGCAGCCTGTAAATGACACACCTGCACAAACAAAAAGACCTTGGTTAATATGGCGCGCCCTGAAATTTATATGGCGCAAAAAATGGTGGATACTGCTGATTGGTGCCGCGTTGATTGTTGTGAAAATCTTGTTCGGAACAAATACAGAAAAACAGTCCGACTATGTAACCTTGAATATATCACATGGCGATTTAAGACAAGTTGTCAGTGCAACTGGTGAAATTCAACCTGTAAATACTGTAAATGTTGGTTCCCAGGTGTCCGGGACGATTGATAACTTGTATGTGGATTTTAACACCAAAGTAAAAAAAGGTGATTTGTTGTTAACAATCGAACCATCCGTTTTGCAAGCATCGGTTGATGAAGCCAAGGCATCTTTGGACAGTACAATATCACAGCGTAATTTTACAAAAAGCGAATACGAAAGAAACAAAACATTATATGATGAAGGCTTTATTTCACGCGCAGAAATGGAACAATCACAAACACAATACGAACAAGCAGAACAATCTGTAAAACGCGCACAATCAACATACGACCGCGCAGTAACAAACCTGGGGTATGCAACCATTGTATCACCTGTGGATGGCACGGTTATATCGCGCAAGGTTGATGTTGGACAAACGGTTGCCGCGTCTTTCCAAACACCGGATTTGTTTGAAATTGCCGAAGACCTGACAAAAATGCAGATTGAAACCGCCGTATCAGAAGCAGACATTGGTGTTATTAAAGAAAATCAAAACGTTTCCTTTACGGTTGACGCATATCCAACAGAAACGTTCCAAGGTAATGTACGTCAAATAAGATTATCGCCAACAACCACTTCAAACGTTGTCGTTTACACGGTTGTTATTGACGTAGATAATACAGACCTGCGTTTGATGCCGGGAATGACCGCATTTGTAACTATTATTATTTCAGAACGTGAAAATGTATGGAAGGCCCCAAACGCTGCTTTCTTGGTGCGTAATTTTAACAATATCACAGAAGATGCAAATGGTGCAACACCATCAACGCACTTGGCATTATTGCGTGAAGGCGATTTGATTTTCGTTCCTTATGAAAAAGGATTGTCAACCGCGACAGAAACAGAAATTATTTCCGATGAAATTGAACAAGGGGATAAAATTGTCGTTGGAAAATCTGGTGGAAAAACCCCATCAAATAATCAACAAAAAATGAATCCTATGCGTGGTCCAAGAATGTAAAAAAAAAAACACCGGTGAATACCGGTGTTTTTTTAACTTTTTTACTTATCGCGAATTTTTGCGTTACATTTCTTTTCAACCGCACTGATAACCTTGGATTGCAATTCTTGCAAGTCTGAATCAGACATATTATCCGTTGGTTGAATTGTTATTGTAAACGCAATCGATTTATTCCCATCCGACAAATCAAACGCATCAAAGACAACAATATCTGTGATACGATTATCCGCAGAACGCGCAACCGATGTTAATTTTTCGGCCGGTGTATCAGAATCTACGATAAACGCAAAATCACGTGTTATTGGTTGAAAATCAGACAACACGGGCTGTTTACCCTGGCGGCGTGATGGTAAATTTGTAATATCATCAACGATTGCAATAACAACGTTTGTTTTAATACGTAATTTTTTCGCAACAGATGGATGCAATTCACCAAATTCTGCAATCTTCTTTTTGCCTTGATATAACGCACCATAACGGAACGGATGTGCCCACAATGGCGCATTATCAGACGATACGGTAAAACGTTGGCCTGACATTAATGCAATCAGGTCAGATTTCACGTCATATATATCAACATTGCGATTGCGCGCCGACCAATGCTTTGGCGATATGGCACCTGTGCGCACAATTACAATTTGCGTGTGTTGTTGACCCGGCATATCACCATCAAATACAGGCCCCAATTCAAATAAATTTAAATCTGGGTATCCGCGTTTTTCATTGTTTGATACCGCAATCAACAGATTTCCCAACAAACAATTACGCGCCGTATTCAAATCAACAATTATAGGATTCGCAACAGGTATAATTGGTTTATCTGTTAACAATTCTTCGACAACAGAATTACCAAAACCAAAAGTTATCGTTTCATTTAATCCACGATTTGCCAAACGTTGTTTTAATTCTAAATCAATTTCTTGGTTTGGGGTTTGTGTTACGCTGTCCGAGATTTCTTTCAGCCCAACCTTGTCATACCCATAAATACGCACCAAATCCGCAACAATCGTTTCTGGGATTTCAACATCAACACGTCCAGGACGTGGTGTAACCGTCCATTTATCGCCGTTGATTTTCAATGTGTATCCCAAGCGTTCCAATATAGATTTTTGCGTATCCGCATCCATATCAAAACCAATCTTTTGTGCAAAATATTTTGGCGTGTATGCGATTTTTATATCTGGGGCATCATCCGAACCTGCAGCACACGCACCAACAATTTTTCCACCGCATGCATCCATAATAATCTGGGCAGCACGCATTGCCGCACGACCTGTCATTGTCGGATCGATTCCGCGTTCATACCGGTATGAAGAATCTGTGGATATACCCAATCTTTTCGCAGATTTACGAACAGATACAGGATTAAAATACGCAGATTCCAGGATGATATTTTTTGTGTCATTTGTTGTTGCACCACGTGCACCACCAATTACACCTGCCAATGCCAAAATGCCAGAATCATCAGCAATAACCATATCGTTTTCGGTCAATTCGTGTTCACCACCAAACAGGTCTGTGAATTTTTCGCCAGGTGTCGCCATACGTACTGTGATATCGCCATTGATTTTATCTGCATCAAAACAATGCATTGGTTGCCCCATGTCATAACAAATATAATTCGTTGCATCAATCGCCGCATTTTTCGGATTAATTCCAATCGCCGTTAAACGTGACGCAATTATTTTATTGCTGGGTGCCATATTGATACCATGAATTTCGACCATCTTATATGCGCCACATTTATCAGTATTCAGATTCACATGACGCGCGCCAGACACAGATTTAAATTCAGTATCTGTTGGCACGATATATTCACCAACGCCAGCCGCTGATAAATCAAGTGCAATTCCACGAACAGATAAATAGTCCGGACGGTTTGGGGTAATACCTGCATCAAAAACTGTTTTCGTTTCCAATACAGGCGCACCAATAACCGTATCGGATGGCAATTCAATAATACCATCATGGTCATCGTTTATGCCTAATTCTTTACCAGAACACATCATACCGTTTGACATAACGCCACGCAATTTCCCAGGGATAATTTCATGTCCACCAATAACACACCCCGGTAATGCCAATGCAGAAATCAGGCCAACACGCGCGTTTGGCGCACCACACACAACCTGACGCAAAGTGCCTGTACCGTCATCCACCATTAACACATGCAAATGATCACTGTTTTCATGTGGTTTACACTCAACAATTTTTGCCGCAATCGGGGATATTGGCGCACAAACATCTTCGACCTCTAGCCCGATATGCGTCAGTGTATCTGCGATAACATCGGGCGATACATCTGTTTTCAAATATTCTTTTAACCAATCATTTGTCCATTTCATCGTTTATCCCCTGTATTAAAACCCTGCACTTTTTAACCAGCGCACATCAGAATCTGTAAATGCGCGTATATCATTTAATCCGTATTTAATCATCACCAGGCGCGCCCAACCAAATCCAAATGCAAAACCTTGGTATTTATTTGGGTCAACACCGCAATTTTTCAACACGTTTGGATGAACCATACCGCCACATAATAATTCCATCCATTTTCCGCCAAACTTCATATCAATCTCTATGGATGGTTCCGTAAACGGAAAGTAAGATGGACGTATTCTTAATTCAATATCATCCTTGTTGAAATAGCGGGACGCAAATGTACGCATTGTCGCCAACATATCGGATAAGTTTATACCTTTGTCAATCGTGTCGATATGTAAACCTTCGATTTGACCAAACATGGCAGAGTGTGTCGCATCCAGTTCTTTGCGATAACATTGGCCCACAGCGAACATTTTAATTGGCGCACCATGTTTTTCCAAGGCGCGAACCTGGACCGCAGACGTTTGTGTGCGTAACACATTACCATTTGGTAAAAAGAATGTATCTTGCATATCGCGCGCAGGATGATGCATCGGTGTATTCAATGCCGTAAAGTTATGCCAATCATCTTCTATTTCTGGACCAGTCATCAATGTATATCCCAAAGATTCAAAAATACTTACAACTTCTTTGAAACTTTGCGTCAACGGATGAATTGTTCCGCGATTTTCAGGCATTGGATTTAATGACACGTCTAATTTCTGACCTGCCAAAGCCGCCATCATTACCGCATTTTCTATTTCCGTCTGACGTGTTTTAAACAATTCACGCAGTGTTGTGTTTTCTTGATTTAATGCCGCACGTGCATCGTTATCTAAATCACGCATCTGTTTAAGGCGTGCCGTCATTGTACCGTTTTTTCCAAACACAGATGCATACAATGCCTGTAATTCTTCCAGTGTGTTTATATTTTTTATTTGTTCTTGCATAACTTTCTTACCTTCAAATACATTATAAAACAAAAGCCGTCATCTGACGGCTTTTATTATGACAAAACATATACCCTGCCGACAAGGGATTATTTCGCTTCGGCAGTGATAAATCGTTTCGCTGTATCAACCAATTTTGTGAAGTTTGCATCGCCTGCATACGCCATTTCGGCCAAAACCTTGCGGTCCAGGGCAATACCAGCTTTCTTCAAGCCGTTCATAAATTGGCTGTAAGTCATACCATTTGCGCGCACAGCTGCATTGATACGGACAATCCACAAACCACGAAATTCACGTTTTTTAACGCGGCGATCGCGATATGCATACTGACCCGCTTTTTCTGTCTTTTCGCGTGCAGCGCGATATGTTGAATGATGACGGCCCAAATAACCTTTGGCGCGCGCCAAAATCTTGTTGTGCTTTTGTTTAACGGTTGTTCCACGTTTTACTCTTGCCATGACTGTACCCCCTTAATTATTTCAAACCATATGGGGCCAGGATTTTCGCCTGTCCAACCATGTTTTCGTTCAAATACTGTGGCTTTGCCCCCGCCTTGTTGGCGCGTGCAGATTTTTTGCGCAACAGCTTCTTATGAGAGTTACGTGCAACACGGATTTTACCAGTTGCAGTCATAGACGCACGTTTCTTTAAGTACGACTTTGTCTTTAATTTTGGCATTTTATATCCTCTTGTTTTAATGGATTAGTTTATGGTCTGATGGCAATGCCTTGCCACTTTGACCGACTGTATTTTGGCACAAATAAACGAAAAATCAAGTTTTTATTGAATATCCGCTTTTTTAGGATTAAAGTAAGCCCGATGAACCAAAATAAATTATCTTCCAAATTATATCCTTTGATAAAGGCGGCAACGACAGCGGCTTTGTTGCCGATACTGTTTATTTATGTGATGATTGCCAAGCCTGACTATCATTTAATGAACGCTTTGGGACATGTGGTCGTACCTGTGGCACAATGGGTTGGCGATGTTGTTACATGGCCAATTCGCGTTGTCGGTGGCGCAATAGATGGAATAACCGATGTGTCCGCCCTGCGCGCAGAAAACGAAGAATTGCGCGCCAGACTGGATGCGGCACTGATAAATAAAAACGCATGCGACATAGCGATTGCAGAAAACAAAAAACTGTCGCAGGAATTAGACCTGGTTAATGCACAACCACGCGATACTGTTATTGCAGATATTATTCATGATAACAGCGCGTTGGGGCATAATACATATATTGTTAATCGTGGCGCGGCGGACGGCATTGAATCTGGAATGGTCGTAACAACAACAGATATGGTGTTGGCAGGCGTGATTATTGATGTAGGTGCGCACTTTGCACGCGTGCGCGCACTGACAGATGCAGACACAAATATCGCGGTGCGTGTTGTTGGGACCGAGATTTATGGTTTTATGACAGGAAATGGTACTTCAAGACCAACAATGGGGTTCTTTAGCGACCCAGAATTCCAACCAACCAAAGGTATAAAACTTATCACCAGCAATATTTCTGGGGTTTTACCCGCAGGATTGGTGGTTGGCGAAACGATAGATGAATCAGACGTTAACGTTGTACAGCCCGCACGATTGTCACGTGTGCTGATTCTGAAATTTGATACACACAAAAACGAATATAGATGAAAGACAATTTTATAACCTTTTTGCGGCACGCATTCCCATTTCTTGTTGCAGTGGGGTTGTGGCGACTGTCGGGTCCATGGTGGAACCCAGGGGGAATACTGGCAATCATTCCGATATTTTTTTGTACATTTGTACGTCCAACCGATTGGTTTGTGATTTTTTCTGTGCTGATGTGTATATTAATAGATTATAATTTTGAAACTGTTTGTTTCTGGTTGGCAATGTATTGCTTGATATATTCTGTAAATGGTTTTCAAAACTTGGTTGATATAAAAAGAATGGATTTTGACGGAATTAACGCATTTATGATTTTTATTGGGTTGGCTGTTCTGATTCAAATACTGGCAAATTTTACATGGGTTAATATCGTTCGCGGAATGTGGATTTTCGCATGGACGAATATAATGTATATACCCATTACAACAATTATAAAAAAGGTGCAAAATGATTGATACAGAAGTTTCACGCACCTTTGACAGACGCAGCGCATTATTCTTGACCGGGGGGGCGGTACTGACATCCGCATTGGTGTTGCGTATGCTGCAAATGCAACTGTTCAGTTATCGTACATATAAAAAGAAAAGCGAAAGCAACTTGTTCAGAATTCAGATTAATATTCCTGAACGTGGAAAACTGTTGTCACGAAATGGAACACCAATATCGCGCGATGTTCCAATATATCGTATATATATCATCCCAGAAGAAACAAACGACATAGATAGTCTGATAAATACAATTCAACAAGAACTGCATCTGAAGCAAAAAACGGTTGATAAAATTCGTAAAAAAATAAAAAAACAATTAAAATTCCAACCTGTTTTGGTCAGCGAAAACACAGATTGGAAAACCCTGGCAAAATTACAGGCAAAAAACTTGCCTGGGTTGCACGTAGAAAGCGGATATGGGCGTGTGTATGAACTGGGGCCGGCGGGCGCACAAATATTTGGATATGTTGGCGACCCCGCAAATCCTGTGCCAAACGCACCGTTTTTAACAACAGGTATAACTGGTCTGGAAAAACGTTTTAACGAAGAAATGAAGGGGTTGGCCGGACAAACCGTACTGATTACAAATGCGGTCGGTCGTGTTACAGGTGAAGATAAAGACCAATATATTCCACCAATCGTTGGCGGAAATATTCTGACCACCATTAATGAAAATATTCAGCGCGTTATGTACGATGCATTAACACAACACAGGTCTGGATGTGGGGTGGCATTGGAAATAAACACAGGGGATATATTGGCAATGGTTTCAACCCCCAGCTTTGATCCAAATATTTTCAGACAAGGCGATGGTGATGAATACATAGATACACTGCGTGAAGATATTGCAAAACCGTTTATGAACAAAACCATCGAAGGTTTATACCCACCTGGTTCTACATTCAAAATTGTTGTCGCGTTGGCCGCATTGGAATCAGGGGCAATTACACCAAAAGAAAAAATACACTGCCCAGGATATTGGGATTACGGCGACCGCAGATACCACTGTTGGGAAGACAAAGGACATGGATGGGTTGATTTAGAGGGTGCGCTTAAACATTCTTGCGACATATATTTTTATCAGATTGCGCTGCGCATTGGTATTGATGCAATCAAACAAATGGCGATTAAACTGGGGCTGACAGAAAAATATATGGATGACATTCTGGCACGCGAAATGTCTGGGATTATGCCAGACAGACATTGGAAACCCCGTAAAATCGGCGCAGGATGGGTTCATGGTGACACAATTATTTCCGGGATTGGACAGGGCTTTATTTTAACAAATTGTTTACAGTTGGCAACCATGATGGCACGCGCAGCATCTAATAAAAAAGTTGTTCCCAGACTGATTATGCGTGATGAATACCCCAGATTTGAATCTTTGAAACTGCAAGATAAAAATATAAAATCTGTGTTAGGCGGATTGGAACAAGTATTAAAAAAAGGCGGAACCGCCGCAGGCAGTGCAATTAATGTTGATGGTAAAAAAATGGGCGGCAAAACAGGAACTTCACAGGTACGTAGTATTTCTAAGAAAGAACGCGAAAGCGGGGTGTTAACAAACGAACAATTAAAATGGAGCATGCGAAATCATGGTCTGTTTGTTGGATATGCACCAACAGACAAACCAAAATACGTTGTTTGCGTAATCACAGAACATTCTGGGTCCAGTGGACCTGCGGCAAGAACCGCTGCCGCCGTTATGAAGGAATTATTGAAAAGGTAACCAATGGCAAATCAAACCCGTGTTTCTAATGCTAATATGATGCGTTTCTCAGAAAAACTGGGGCGTTTTTCATGGGGTATGTTTGTGCCAATGTGTATGGTGTTGGCGATATCTATCGTTGTGTTATACTCTGCGGGCGGTGGTAATTGGCGACCGTTTGCACTATCCCAATTAATGAAGATTGTTTTGGGTTTGATCGTTTTCTTTACCGCCGCATTTATGAACATTAAAACATGGATTAAATCAGCATATCTTATTTATGCGATTGCACTGATTATGATTGTGTTAGTTACCTTTGTTGGGCATACCGGCATGGGGGCGCAAAGGTGGCTTAATCTGGGGATTATACATATACAACCGTCTGAACTGATTAAAATTGCGCTGGTGTTGGCGTTGGCGCGTTATTTTGCATGGTTTAATTCTGTTGAGTTGGGACAATTCAAGAATTATCTGGCACCTGGATTAATGTTGTTGGTACCGTTTGGATTAATTGTTGCACAACCTGATTTAGGCACAGCATTATCTTTGGGGATGATTACTGTGGGAATCTTTTATATTGTGGGTGCAAATAAAAAATGGTTTATTATTGCCGCAATTTTGGGACTGATGGCGGCACCTGTGGTGTGGTATGGCGGTTTGCACGATTATCAGCGCGGACGCATTATTACTTTCTTGAACCCAGACAGCGATATAACAGGCGCAGGATATCAAATAAATCAGGCCAAAATCGCATTCGGCAGTGGCGGAATGACAGGTAAAGGATATATGAAAGGGTCACAATCTCAACAGTCTTTCTTGCCAGAAAAACAAACCGATTTTATATTCACAATGCTGGGTGAAGAGTTCGGTTTTATGGGCGCGTTCGGGTTACTGATGATATACACTTGGATTGTTGTAGTGTTGTTCTGGTGCGCAAAAATGTGCCGCAACAGATTTGGACAATTAATTTGTTTTGGTTTTATGTTGAACTTTTTTGTTTATTACTTTATAAATATCTCTATGGTTTTGGGACTGTTACCAACCGTTGGTGTGCCGCTGCCTTTGATGTCTTTTGGTGGCAGCAGTTTGTTATCACTGATGTTTGGGTTCGGTCTGTGTCAAAACGCATATATACACAAAGATCAACAGTTGTCTGCAAAGGGTAGTTAAAAGGGGAAGGTAAAGATATGAATTTGTTAATCGTGGAATCACCATCAAAAGCAAAAACGATTGAAAAATACTTGGGCGCGGGGTGGCGTGTCATCGCATCTGTTGGACATGTACGTGATTTAGTCCCCGAAAACGGCAGCGTTGATACAGAAAATAACTTCAAGATGAAATGGCAAATTATGCCAGGTAAAGAAAAACAAATAAAACTGATTACAGATGAATTGAAAAAAGCAGATGCAATATATCTGGCAAGCGACCCGGACCGCGAAGGAGAAGCCATTGCATGGCATTTATTGGATATATTGAAAGCAAAAAAATTACTGAAAGACAAACAGGTATATCGTGTTGCTTTTCATGAAATCACAAAGAAAGCCGTGACCGAGGCTATACAAAACCCACGTGAAATTGATAAAAATTTGGTTGATGCTTATTTGGTAAGACGTGCATTAGATTACCTTATCGGTTTTGGTATTTCACCATTATTATGGCGCAGAAATTTAGGTAAATCCGCAGGACGCGTTCAATCTGTGGCCGTTAAATTGGTTGTTGATCGCGAAAAAGAAATCGAAGGTTTTACACCTGTTGAATACTGGTCGTTGGATGCGCTGTGTACGGCGAATTCCGCCGAATTCAAGGCGGCACTGAATAAATTCAATGGACAGAAAATTGAAAAAATGACCATTGAAAATCAAGAACAAATTGATAATATTTTAGGCAAAATTGGCACCCCTGTTATTGGTGCATCTGTTATTAATGTTGAAAAGAAAAAAACACAACGTAAACCTGCCGCGCCATTTACAACATCAACCTTGCAACAAGAGGCAGCGCGTAAATTATATTTCGCATCAAAGCGCACAATGAGTGCGGCACAACACCTGTACGAACAAGGGTTGATTACATATATGCGTACGGACGCAACAAACTTGAACGCAGATGCCGTTAATGAAATTCGTGGTTTTATTGCACGCGAATATGGGGATAACTTTGTTCCAAAAACACCAAATATTTATGCAACAAAATCAAAAAACGCCCAAGAAGCACACGAAGCAATTCGTCCAACACACTTTGATGCGCCTGCAAAAAACCTGTCTGGGGACGAGGCAAAGTTATACGATTTGATTTGGAAGCGCACAATCGCATGCCAAATGACAAATGCAGAATTTGATTCTGTTGTGGCAGATATTGAAACAGACAATCAGATTGCCGTGTTCCATGCGGTTGGTTCTACGCGTACTTTTGACGGTTTTATGAAGGTATATACCGAAGACAAAGATGATGAAGAAGATAAAAAAGAATCCAAACTGCCCGTATTAAATATTGGGGATAAAATTAATATCTCGGAACTGATTCCAGAACAACACTTTACACAAGCACCACCAAGATATACCGAAGCGTCACTGGTAAAAAAACTGGAAGAACTGGGGATTGGGCGGCCATCTACATACGCAACAATTATGTCAACAATCGTTGACCGTGAATATGTGTCACAAGATAAACAAAGACGTTTTCACCCAACAAATGGCGGATGGGTAATCGCATCTTATCTGAACAAATACTTTACCGATTTGGTTGATGTAAACTTTACTGCAAAAACAGAAGACACGTTGGACGATGTGTCAAACGGAAAGCAGGGAAAAATTACCGCGTTGGAAAACTTCTGGGAACCTACCAGCAATATGATTGAAGGTGCACGTGGAATAAAAACAAGTGACATTATTGATGAAATAAACGAATTTATGCATCAACACCTGTTTGCAGATGGAAATGACTCTTGCCCAGAATGTGGAAAAAAACTGGGGATAAAATTGTCTAAGTTCGGTCCATTTATTGGTTGTTCTAATTACCCAACATGTAGTTACACAAAGCAATTAAATAAATCCGACAAACCTGTACAAGCCGCAGAAACCGCCGTACAGACAATAAAATCTGATGCGGTTGAATTGGGGGATGGAATAGAATTTCGCGTTGGAAAATTTGGTCCATACGTCACAGATGGCGCAAAAAATGTTGCCGCCAAACAATACAGTGCCGAAACAATAACATTGGAAATCGCGCGCGAATTATTGGCCAACGCCGGCAAAAAAGCAGAACCTGTAAAAATCGGCGAAAACCCAGCAACAAAAAAAATGATTTACTATTACCCAACTGGGCGGTATGGTGCGTATATATCTTCTAATCGGGTAAACGTTTCTGTCAAAGAAATGCCCGATTTAGATACGGCAATAAAACTGATAAATAACAAAACAAAGAAGGCTTGATGGCGGGATGGAATCGCAACTTTACTGACGAATTACGCGCAAGATTATCGGTCGTGGATGTCGTTGGGCGCGTTGTGCCATTAACCAAAAAAGGACAAAATTATTGGGGGTGTTGCCCGTTTCACAATGAAAAAACCCCCAGTTTTTCCGTCAATGAAGAAAAGGGTTTTTACCACTGTTTTGGATGTGGCGAACATGGTGATATTATATCTTTTACCATGAAACACAATAATATGGATTTCCGCGCAGCAATCCAAGAACTGGCCAATATGGCAGGGGTAAAAATGCCCGATTATAAACCGCGCGATCCCAATATTGTAAAACGTGAAGAAAGCCTGTTTGATATCTGCGAAAAAGCCGCACAACTTTACAGTGAAAAATTATTTACCCCAGATGGTGCACACGCGTTGGAATATGTACGCAAACGCGGTTTTGATGATGATATGATAAAAAAATATCGTATTGGATACGCACCAAAGAACAACGTTATCGCAAACAAATTTTCAACGTCCAAGCATTTAATTGATTCTGGACTTTGTCGCCGTGGTGATTACGGGATGTATGACTTTTTCCGCGATAAATTAATGTTTCCTATATTTAACGCACGTGGAAATATTGTGGCATTTTCTGGTCGTTCGTTGGATGGCAGTGAACCAAAGTATATAAACACAACAGACACAGATATTTTCCATAAACGTAAAACTGTGTTCGGGTTGAATTTTGCACGCGATGCAATTCATCGTGCAAATCGCAGCATTGTTGTCGAAGGACAAATTGATGCAATAAAAATGCAATGTGGCGGATTTCCAGAAACCGTTGCGCCCTTGGGGACGGCCTTAACCGAAGACCATATTGCGCTACTGTGTAAATCGAATCGCAATATAATATTTTGTTTTGATGGCGATGGGGCAGGATTAAAGGCGGCACAACGTGCATGCAGTATTGTTTTGCCTTTCTTGCGCGATACTTCTGATGTTAAGTTTGCATTTGTAACAGGTGGTAAAGACCCAGATGAAATACTGAAAACCGCCGGCGCAGATGCCATGAAAAAAATTATTGATGACGCATTGCCTTTGGTTGATTTCCTGTGGCAGATAACAAATAACAATTTCTTGGTTGGAACGCCTGGGGGGCGCGCACAGGCAGAAAAATTCTTGAAAAAAGAGTTGGATAAAATTACAGATTCAGACCTGAAATCAGAATTTGATAAAGAATATAACAAACGTAAATTTAATTCATGGCATCGCTGGAAACGCAATGATTCCGCCGTACAGATAAAATTACCAGATATTGATTTGGTTACCAAAAATACGTTGGTATATATCGTTAACACATACCCCGAACTGGCAGAAAAGTATTTAGATTTCTTGGGAACATTGGGGGTTGATTTTGGGGCAACTGCGCCCGAATTGAATTTGGATGCGGGTGCATCAGAAAAATATATCGTATCATTGAAATTACAAAGACATTTGGCAAAACTGAACGCAACAAAAAAAGAACTGACCAATAGATTATTGGATGGCGATGAAGACGCGCGCGAAAAAATTAAACAAATCGATGAAGATATTGCCAAATTTAATGAAAAATTAGAAATCTTGATTTCAATATAATCACCGGTATTTGCCGGCTTTTTTTAACATTTTTATTAAAAAGACCGGTAATTTTCAACAAATTGATTCGGATTATTAATAATTTGACATATTTTTATTTTGTATTAATATATCAAGTATGAGCAGATTATTAACCGCCCAAGAGTTTTATTATTATATGGATAATAACTTTACATGGGCACCTTTTTTCAAGATTACAAATTTGTGCAATTATCGTTGCGCACATTGTTGTGAACGCAGTGGGCCAGATGCCACACCAACTTTTATCCCGTTGGCGGATGTTTATACCATTATAGAAAAATTCAAAACTGTAAAGAATACCATGCCGGTGGCTTTTATCAGTGGTGGCGAACCAATGATGGCATACAATACTATGTCTTATTATATTCCACAAATTATGAAAAGTTTGGCGCGCGCTGGTTTTGCTGTTGAAATAAAAACAAATGCAGGATGGGTATTAGGCGACAAAGCTGAAACAATTTTCAAAGATTTAACTTACATGTCTTTCAAATTTCCAAAAACATTTGTTTCGTACCACCTGTCTTTGGACAAGTTTCATCCACAATCACACAAAACTGCTATGGAATTTTTACGCTGGTATTACAACAATGATGTTTTATCAGAACGCGCAAATATTCACTTGTTTTTTGATTTACCAGAAACTGTCACCAAACTGTTTGTGGATTTAGATCAACAATATAATATCCATCTGGACTTACAAGCACCACAATCACAAGAATGTGCAATGGTTGGTGCGAACATGTTTGCGGGCAAAAATAAATATATAAAAATTGAACCTTATCACGGTATTACAAATCGCGGTCGCGCATCAGATAACAAAATCGCAACACGTGACGCGCCGTCTGTTGTGCAAAACTTTGGCACACCCGGCGAAACACATGCAATCGCATTTGATAATAACGGCATGGCATATTTTGATTGCGCGGGTGACGTGGTAAAAACACCTTATAAAAACGAACGCGGCAAAATCAAACAAATTGAACAGATAAAAAAAGAACTGTTCAAGATGCTGTATGATAAATATATTTCCGAAAATACAAAATATACAAAATAAAAATCCCGGCTTTTTTGATAAAAACACTCAAAAAGGCCGGTAATTTTTTTCAACAATTTTATTTATTAGTTATTAAATAAGAAGTGACAGATGTCGCCGGGTTGCATCACATAATCACGACCAACCAGGCGCATTTTGCCAGCTTCTTTGACCGCAACTTCACCACCCAAGGCAATAAAATCAGATGGTGAAATTACTTCGGCACGAATAAAACCTTTCTCAAAATCAGTATGAATTTTGCCCGCCGCCTGGGGCGCAGTCATCCCAACCGTTATTGTCCAAGCGTGCGCTTCCTTTGGGCCGATTGTGTAATACGTTTGCAACCCAAGTGTCTTGTACCCCGTCTTGATAACCTGATCCAAACCGGATTCGGACAACCCCAAATCTTCCAAAAACATTTTGCGTTCATCCAAATCAACAATCTGTGAAATTTCCATTTCAATCTTGGAAGAAATTATTAACACATCATTTGTTGCACCAAATTTCTGCTTTACCATATCAGAATATTCGTTGCCCGATGCTGCAGATGCTTCGTCAACATTACATACATAAATAACCGGCTTTGTCGTCAGCAAATTAAACGGCGTAGAATCCACATCGCCTAAACGTGCCGGAATTGAGTTTTCCAAATTAGCCTTGATAACATTGGCATCCGCCAATAATTTAATCGCATCCTTGTCCAGACCGCGCGCTTTCTTTTCCAGATTTTTTATCTGTTTATCAATACTTTCAAGGTCCGCCAACATTAATTCTGTTTCAATCGTTTCAATATCACCCAATGGGTCAATACGACCGTTTACATGGACGATATCATCATTCTCAAAACAACGAACAACATGAATTATCGCATCTGTTGATAATATATTGCCCAAGAATTTATTCCCAAGTCCTTCGCCGTTTGATGCCCCTTTGACCAAGCCTGCAATATCAACAATTTCCAGTTGTGTTGGTATTATTTTCTGAGAACCCGCCACGCGTGCCAATTCATGAAGCGTTGCATCCGGTACAACAACGCGGCCCGTATTCGGTTCAATCGTACAGAACGGATAATTTTGCGCATCAGCCGCCGCACTTTGTGTCAAAGCATTAAACAATGTAGATTTACCAACATTTGGCAAACCAACAATCCCACAGTTGAATCCCATATCAAAATCCTTTATAATGGTGACAATATGTCATACATGTGGAACGAATTCAACATAAAAACTTTCCCGGCGGAAACTATTGTTTACCGCGATGGGGTGTTTTGTCCGGATTTATCAACTTTGCCAGATGCAACGATTAGCAAAAAATACGACTTGCCCGTTCATATTATTTACGTTGGTGAAATTGCCGGTAAATGCCGGTTGAATATTGAATCTGGGGTACAAAATCAAAAAATTATAATCAGTGTAAATATAAAAATACAAAAGCCGGCTTTTTTGAACATTTTTATTAAAAATGCTGGGGAAAATTCTGAAATTCGTGGAACTGTATTAGTACAAAATTCTTCTGAATTTACATACGATTGTGTGGCGCAACATTTGAATAAAAATACGTCAGTAATAATAAAAAACAAGTTATTGGCTTATAAAAATTCTGTTTCCAAATTATCGGGGGTTGCAATCATTAATCCAGATTGTCCAGATTGTGAATCTGATATTTCTTTTTCTGCGATGGCAGATCAAGGGGCAAAAATAGATTTTATGCCCGCACAACGTATTTCATCAGAACCGATTTCTGCTGAACACAGTGCCAGTATATATAAACCAACAGATGCACAAATTTTATATTTGCGCGAGGCAGGGCTGTCCGGTGCCGAAGTTGATAATGTTATAAAAGAAGCGTTTTTAAGCGAATAAAAAACAGTTTTTATATAATAAAAAAAAACCGGCGATTGCCGGAATTTTTATTTCTTCTTGAAGCCCTGTTTCGCTTTGAATTTTGGATTAGCTGGGTCAATCAAGATAACTTGTTTACCACGGCGGATTTGTTTTACATTACCGCGTTTCTTCCAAGCCTTTAATGAACTTAAAAATTTCATGTTTTATCCTTTTTACAAAGCCGATTATAAACATATTTTTTCAAAAATCAAATATTATTATCATATTTATGTAATAGATTGCTTTTACCAATATGCTAAACTAAATTCTTTAGAAGAGATTTCTGATATTGAAAATATGTGTTTTTAACAAAAATCAAAAAATAATCCTTTATTTATATATTTTTAGTTGTTGTTGTAGGGGCTGTTTAATTTGTTGAAAAGTATTTTCAAGAAATATTTAACAGTTTTTTAACAAAAAATTCCATGTTTTCTGCGGGTGTGCATAAAAATGTTAAAAAAATAACCAAATAATTAACAGTTGATAAAAACACTGTTTTTAACACTTTTAACAAAAATTTAATAACATCTTTTTATGCTTGTTGAAAATTGTTGAAATTGTTATAATTCATTTATCTGGGGGGAGTTATGAAACAGCAAGTATTAAAAGCATTGGCAAATCCATCGCATATATTTTATGTGCCGTATTCGTTGGCGGTGCTGAATTTTGCGGTTTTGTTTTTGTGTTATATGGTGGCCTTTGTTGTTTCGTTGATTTTGTCCAAGGGGATGAAGCCAGTCAGTCCAATGTTTTTTATATTTGGGGTAATTGGGGTACATTCTGTGTTGGCGTATTTTTCAAAAAAAGACCCACAACTGGGGCAAATAGTAATCGCCAAGTTTAATTTAATGAAAAGAAAAATACCAAGGAAGTTGGCTGCATGATAGAGTGGGACAGATTTTTTGATTATTTTGCCGGCAGTGGTTTTGTCGTGTCTTTGGCTGTTATAGTGATAGCAGTGCTGTTTTTGTTTGTTTTTATGTTAATTTATGTACCAACATTAACAAAGAAAATTTTTCCTCGTTTCGGTTATGCCAGATATTCTGCTTATTTACCTTTCAAAAGTGTGCAGAAAAATAACTCTATGCAACTGACCAGTGGGGGATTGGTGCGCGTATATAGGGTTGCAGGGGTGCAAACCAGTATGCAAGATGAACAAACCAAGGCAAAATTCTTGGATTTAAGAACGCATTTGTTTAATCAGATAAATGACCCTTATGCGATTTTGCGTTTTTATACAATCCGTGATGCGGCAGATGAAAATACAGATTATGAATTTGGACAACCTGTGTTGCAGCGTATATATGACAAGTGGCAAAGTCAGGGATTGAAGATTTTCTTGAACAATTTCTATATAGTTTTGTCTGTTTATGGCCCAGATGCACAGGCGAAATTGGATCAATATGGTAATTATATAGAATCTATATTGGCGGCATATAAACCGCAATTATTGAAAAACGATTCAAAAGATAATATGGCACGTTTCTTGGGAAGAATATTGTCGCCAATAACCAAGCCTGCACCAAAGTATGCGGATGATAATATCGCAAATATGGTTACTGTTGACGATGTTGAATTTATGAAAGATGGAATCGTTAGATATTCCAGTGGGGCGCAACAGTCATTTGCAGCAATGTTGTCTTTTAAGACCGCACCAGATTATTTAGATGAAGAATTTTTTGATACAGTATCCACAATTCAGACAGAAATGATTTGTATGAATGCTTTTCGAATTATGGGCGCATCAGATGTCGAGAGCACAATCAGACAACGCAGGGCAACCGCAGATGAAAAGAAGGCTTCGACTGAAGAACAGATTTCTGTGATGCAGACCGCAATGGATGAAAATATTTCAGGAAATCAGACATTGGTTAATTATTATCCGTTGTTTGTTTTGTTTGGTGCAACACGCGATGATTTGCAAAAATCAATAGATGAATTCAAAAAAATAGCTGCTTCATTTGGGGTGCCGCCGATTGTTGAAACATTTGCATCCAAGGTTTCTTGGTTTGCACAAATCCCAGGGTTTGATGTTTTTCCACGTACTTTCAAAATGTTATCTAGGACGGCGGCAATCAGTATTACAATGTCGTCACAGCCACGTGGTGTTGAAAATTCTGACTGGGGGCCGGGGCCACTGGTTGTTTTCCCAACAGCGCAAGGTACACCATATCAATTCCAATTCCATGTTTCTGATAAACCGGTTGCGGTGGGACATACCATGACAATCGGGCCAACAGGTGGTGGTAAAACAACATTGTTCTCGTTCTTAATCGCGCAAAGTTTAAGACATAAAAAACTGAAAGCGTTCTTCTTTGATAGAAACAAGGGGGCGGAAATCTTTACTTTGGCCGTTGGTGGTAAATATGTCACTATGCAAGGAAAAGAAAAAAAAGAAGATGCGATAGAACAAAGTTTCTTGGCGCGTTTGAATCCGTTGAAAATGCCAGACAGTGCGGCAAATCGTGCGTTCTTGCGCCGTTGGTTTGCGATTATTTCTGGACAGACAGATACACAATCTGCGGATGAAATCGCGCGTGCAGTGTCTGTTAATTTTGACTATTTGTCAGACAAGGACAGATTATTGAAAAACCTGTGGGAGAGCTGTTTTTCATCAAATGGTAATATGCGCCCCGCACTTAAAAAGTGGGTTGATCCTTTACAATATGGTGACATGTTTAATGATGTATCTGATACTTTGGATTTACATTCCAGACTGACGACATTTGATTTTACAGATATTTTACAAGACGAGGTTTTATCACCAGCGGTTATTTCTTATATATTACACAGGATTAATAATATAACCGTGTCGGGTGGAAATCCATCACTGATTATGATTGACGAAACGGCACCAATGTTGGAAAACAAAATGTTCCGTGATAATTTTATCGCAGGATTGCAAGAGGGGCGTAAAAATCGTCAGGCATATATGGTGGCGTTCCAACGTGCAAATGTGTTGGATAAATTGGGGATTGGGGATGTTGTGCGTGGACAAGCACAAACGGTATTGTTTTTCCGTAATCCGGCGGCTGATGCCAAGGATTATGCAAACTGGAATTTGAATCCGTTGGAAATGGCGTTTATACAAGGCAAGGCGTATCCAAACCTGAAGCGTGCAGTGTTGTTGTCGCGACCTGTTAATGGGGAATCTGTGATTTTGAATACAGAATTAGGCGGATTAGGAAATATGTTACGGCTGTTTGAATCTGGGCGTTCTTCGGTGTTGTTGGCAGAAGAACTGTACAGTATGTACGGAACAGAGTTTGTTGATCAGTATTTGAAAAAGCAGGGCGCATTAGATTAATACTGTCGTTATAGTATCAAAGATAAATGAAAAAGTTTCTGTTCTGGATTTTTTGCGTAATGTCTTTTTATCCTGTTTGGGCGGATGAGTGTTTGCAATACAAGATAACCCCAAAGGTGTCTTTGGATGTGCCAAATGCAAGTATTAATGTTTCGCGACCCACAGAAAAAATGAGTTTTTGGCATGGTAATGTGTTGGCGACTTTGGTGGATAATTATGAATTAATTACAGATATGAAAAATGTTGATGGCGGTACGTGTGTGTGGCTAAAAAAGGTAAAAGCGCAAGTTGGATATAAAGATTTTTTAGTACATATAGATGCCAGACATACACCAGAATCATGCGGGTATAATGCAATCTTGAATCATGAAAAAAAACATATTGCTGCATATATGTCTGTCATGGATGATATGAAAAAAGATATCAAGGTGGCAATAGCAGATGCAGCTGATTTTGTTATGCCTGTATTTGTGCCATACGGTGGTAATTTTGCAAAGGTTATTGATGGTATGAATATGGAATTACGTGCCCATCCGAATTTAATACTGATGAAACAAAGAATTCAAGCCGCACAGGAAATACGTAATAATCAAATTGATATTTATGAATCTGGGGCAGATTTAACAAATTGCGTAAAATAAATGGTTGATTTTCTAGGCTTTTTATTACTATGATGTATTGTAGTTAATAAAAAGGAACGCGTATGAAAGGTATTATTTTAGCAGGGGGCAGTGGCACCCGTCTTTATCCGCTTACAAAAATAACTTCTAAACAATTATTACCTGTGTATGACAAGCCGATGATTTATTATCCGCTGTCAACATTAATGCTGTTTGGAATTCGTGATATTTTGATTATATCAACACCACAAGACACACCAAATATTGAAAAACTGTTCGGTGATGGATCAAAAATAGGGCTGAATATTCAATATGCTGTTCAGCAAGAACCAAAAGGTATTGCCCAAGCGTTTACCATTGGGGCGGATTTTATCGGCGAAGATGATGTATGTTTAATCTTGGGCGATAATATCTTTTATATGGGCGGACAATTATCAGACTTTCGCAAAGAGGTTGAGAAAAACAAAGGAAAATGCGCAACAATATTTGCGTATCATGTATCTGACCCTGAAAGATTTGGTGTGGTGGAATTTGATAAAAATCGGAAAGCTGTATCCATAGAAGAAAAACCAAAACAACCAAAATCTAATTATGCATCCGTTGGGTTGTATTTCTATCCAGGCGATGTCGTTGCCAAAGCCAAGGCTTTGACACCATCTGCGCGTGGGGAATTGGAAATTACAGATTTGAATAATCAATATTTACAAGAAGGGCGCATGTCTGTTATGCCAATGCAACGTGGAAACGCGTGGTTGGATGCAGGTACACCAGACAGCTTGATGGAATCTGGTCAATTTGTGCAAATTATTGAACAAAGACAAGGGCTGAAAATTGCGTGCATTGAAGAAATTGCATATAAACGCGGCTTTATCAATGATGAGCAAATGTTGACGTTGATAAATGAATTAAATGCAGGTAAATATAAAGACTATTTGCAAAAAGTGTACGAGGAAAAACATGAACTTTATTAAAACAGAACTTGACGGTGTTGTTATCGTAGAACCGCGCGTGTTTGAGGATGCACGTGGATATTTCTTTGAGAGTTATAACGAAGCAGAATTTGTCGCAAATGGTATCACGAACAAGTTTGTGCAAGATAACCAATCAAAGTCTTCTTATGGGGTGGTGCGTGGATTACATTGTCAGTTGGGAGAACATGCACAGGCAAAATTGGTTCGGGTTTTGCAAGGCAAGGTTTTAGATGTCGCAGTTGATATCAGACCTGGGTCGCCAACGTTCGGTAAACATGTGGCGGTGGAATTGTCTGATGAAAATAAACGTCAGTTGTTTATTCCACGTGGTTTCTTGCATGGCTTTTCAGTTTTATCAGATGAAGCGGTTTTTGCGTATAAGTGTGATAACTTGTACTGTAAAGATGCAGAATTTGGTATCAGGTTTGATGATCCGGAAATCGGGATAGATTGGAAAGTGCCGGCAGATAAAGTGATAACTTCGGATAAAGACAGAATTGCAAAAGGATTGAAAGATGTACCTAATAACAGGGGCTAAGGGACAGTTGGGAACAGAATTGGCGGCACGTTTGCCAGATGCAATTTGCGCAGATGTTGATGTGTTGGATATTACAGATGCAGATGCGGTTGCAAAATTCGTTTCGGAAAATAATGTTGATGTAATTATAAATTGTGCCGCATATACCGCTGTTGACAAGGCAGAAGAAGATGTTGCGTTGGCCACAAAAATTAACGTTGATGGTCCGCGTAATTTGGCAAAGAGTGGGGCAAAAATTATTCATATATCAACAGACTATGTGTTTGATGGTACTGGACATCAGCCATATAAGACAGATGATGAAACATGTCCTGTGTCGGTATATGGAAAAACAAAACGCGCAGGTGAAATAGCGGTACTGGAAAACGCAAAATGTGCGGTAATTATTCGTACGGCATGGTTGTATTCTGCACACGGAAACAATTTCGTTAAAACAATGCGCAGACTGGGGGCAGAAAAAGAATCTTTGAATGTTGTGGCAGATCAAATCGGCAGCCCAACTTTTGCAGGTGATTTGGCAGATGCGATTGTTGAAATTATTCCACAAATGACAGAACAAAATTCAGGTATATATCATTTTACAAACGAAGGTGTTTGTTCTTGGTATGATTTTGCGTCAGAGATTATGGAAATGTCGGGATTGGCGTGTGTGGTTAATCCGATAAAATCATCACAATATCCAACGCCGGCAAAAAGACCGTTCTATAGCGTTTTGGATAAAGATAAAATTAAACAAGTTTTTGGTATTAATATTAAACATTGGAAAAAAGGTTTGGAAAAATGCATAAAACAATTCTAGTTACAGGTGGGGCAGGGTTTATTGGTTCTAATTTTGTGCCTTATTTTTGTGAAAAACATCCAGAATACAAAGTTATCAATCTGGATAAATTAACGTATGCAGGTAATTTGGATAATTTGCGCGAATGTGAAAGTATGGAAAATTATACTTTTGTTCAAGGGGATATTTGTGATGCAGAACTGATTGAAAAATTATTTGCAGAAAATGATATTCGTGGCGTAATTCACTTTGCCGCGGAAAGTCATGTGGATAATTCTATCAAAGGGCCACGTGCGTTTATAAATACAAATATCGTGGGGACGTTCAATTTGCTGGATGCGGCGCGCAAGCACTGGATGGATGCGCCAGGCAAGGTTAAGGCGGGGTATGAAGATTGTCGTTTCCATCATATTTCAACAGACGAAGTGTATGGCGCGTTGGGCGAAACAGGTATGTTCCGCGAAGATACACCTTATGCACCAAACAGTCCTTATTCTGCATCCAAGGCATCTTCTGATTTCTTGGTGCGCGCGTATCATCATACGTTTGGTATGAATGTAACAACATCAAACTGTTCAAATAACTATGGGCCAAAACAACATAACGAAAAACTGATTCCGCATATTATCAGCAAGGCTTTATCGTTGCAGCCATTACCAATTTATGGCAAGGGTGAAAATGTGCGCGATTGGCTGTATGTGTTGGATCACTGCAAGGCGATAGATTTGATTTTTCATACCGGACGCAGCGGTGAAACATACAATATTGGTGGACGTAATGAACGCAACAATATTACAATCGTAAAAACAATATGCGCAATATTGGATGAAAAACAACCACGCGCGGATGGCAAAAAATACGAAGATTTAATTACTTTTGTTGCCGATCGTGCCGGGCATGATTTCAGATATGCAATCGATGCAACCAAGTTGGAAAATGAACTGGGGTGGAAAGCAGACGAAACGTTTGATACGGGTATCGTCAAAACTGTTGAGTGGTATCTGAAATAATCTTATAAAAAAAGCCCCAAACGGGGCTTTTTATTTAGAATATATATCGCGCGCCAACCGAAAATTCAGACATTGTATTAATCAAAACATCGTTTATGGGGATGTATTGATACTGTAACATCATTGATACATTATCATTTGGGAGGGTGTACATAACACCAATTCCAAAACGTGTGGTTACGTTGTTTTCAGATTCTGTTGCGGATATTTCTTCAAATGGGGAAATGTATTCATATTTGTTATATACTTTATAATTACCAACACCGAATGAAGTAAAGAAATCAAAATCTTGGTTGATTGGGTAATACGCAAAAACATCAAAGCCGTATGCCATGTAATAAATTTCGTGGTTTAGTGCATCAACTGTTGATATGTATTCCAAATCGTTTGCGCTGGAATGTGAAAAGAATAATTCAACACCAAAATTTCTGGCGATTCTTGCCCCTGCATTAATTGTTGCGGAATAATATTGATCGTCCAGTTTTGTTTCTACGGTATAATCTGCGATATTTAACCCAAAATCTATGCCAACATAAGGACGAAAGTTGTTTGTATTTGTGTAAATTCCCGCAAAAGAAGAAAATGGGAACAATAGTGAAAATGCAAATAAAAATTTTTTCATAGGATTAGTCCTTGGATGTTAATTGTATTTTATAAAATAATAACTGTTTTTTCAATGCATCTATAACAAAAAATGCACCACAGGGGTGCATTTCTCGTTAAACTGGTTGCGGGGAGTGGATTTGGTTTCACTCCATCTGCGCAAATCAACCGTTGGTTGACCGGCGTATTCCATCCGCCTTTTGCTGGCTGTGAACCAACTTTACTCGTTGGTTCAAATCCGCCACAACACACGTATAACAAAAAACGCACCAAAAGGTGCGCCTTTCGTTAAACTGGTTGCGGGGGTTGGATTTGAACCAACGACCTTCAGTTAACGGGTCAAATATTTAATAATGTTTAATGTTGTTTAATTTTTCTTGATTTTCTGCGTATTGTGTCGCATAATAACTTTAACAAGATTTAATAAAAATTGGTAGCAAAATGTGAAAATTTGTGATATTAGTAGCAAATAGGTAGCAAAAAAATATAACGGGTCATAATAAATTTATTGTGATTTGTGTAAATTTAAGTTGTACGATTTATTCGTATGACTGAATAAAGAAAAGGTGTATTTGATGACGGAAAATATAAATTTACCAAAGGTATTTTTTTTATATAATCAAGATGGAAAACCAGCTATTAATGTTCAAGCGGGTGAAAATACTTTATGGCTTAGTCAAAAACAGATAGCGGAATTATTTGAAACCAATGTTCCGAATATAAATGAACACATAAAGAATATATACTCTTCTGGAGAATTGGCGGAAAACACGACGATTCGGGATTTCCGAATAGTCGTAAACCGTGGCTTTCGTGGAGAAGTAGAAGAACCTATTTTGCACTATAACCTAGATATGATAATTGCGGTTGGTTATCGTGTTAATTCTAAAAAAGCAACACAATTTCGTATATGGGCGACCAAGGTTCTGCATGAATATATTCAAAAGGGGTTTGCGCTGGATGACGAACGTTTTAAGCAGGGAAATAAATTTGATAAACAATATTTTAAAGAACTGCGTGAACGTATCAAAGATATTCGTACATCTGAAAAAATGTTGTATCAACAATTAAAAGATATTTATGCTTTATCTGCAGATTATAATCATGATAAGTTAATGACAATTATGTTTTTTGCCACAGTTCAAAACAAGGTGCATTATGCTATTACGGGGCAAACGTCGGCAGAATTAATAAAAAGTCGTGCAGATTCCACTAAAGAACACATGAATTTACAAACATGGGATAATATGGCAAAGGGTGATATTACAAAATCAGATATTGCTATTGCGAAGAATTATTTGACTGCACCAGAATTAGAAGAGTTAAAATATATTATAAATATGTTCTTGGATTTTGCAGAACATAAGGCGAATGCAGAAGAACCTATATTTATGAAAGAATGGGAAGAAGAATTAAATTCATTTTTGACATTCAATAAAAAACGGATTTTAACAAATGCTGGCAAGGTATCTCGTATAGAAGCTTTGCGACACGCCAGTGCGGAATATGTAAAGTATAAATTACGTATAAAACAGGAAGAAAAAAACATTGCTGTTGAAGAATACAAATCTGACATCAAGGAATTGGAAAAACTGTTAAAAAATGGCAACTAATCGTATAAATTTTACAGAACGGGCGTTGGAAAGTTTGGCCGTTCCCACATCGGGTCAGGCGGTGTATTATGATACAGGCAGTCATGACGGTCTATGTGTTATAGTGACCTATGGCGGGGCAAAGACTTATTATGCATATATGAAATTCCAAGGCACACCAAAGCGGATTAAAATAGGTCGTGTGGGGCTGACTAAATTACATGATGCACGGCGTCAGGCACATACATTGAAAGAAATGGCAGATAATGGACAAGACCCGACTTTGCAACGGCGTGAAAATTTGAACGATATAACCTTTCGTCAGTTTTATGAAAATATATATAAACCCGAATATTCGCTGATTTATAAAAAGCGGCATTCGGTGGAAAATGATGACAGTATATTTAAACATCGGCTTAGTCAATTTCATAATCGCAAGTTGTTAAGCATTAAAATAGATGAAATTGAACGTCTGCATGTGGAAACTTGTAAAACACACAGTCCGTATACGGCCAATCGGGTTTTGTCGCTGATTAAGCATATGTATGTTATTGCGGTGAAAAAAGGGTTAATGGGGTTGCGTGAGAACCCTGCTATGGGTATACGTAAATTTGCAGAACAAAGTAGAGATAGGTTTTTAAGTGCAGATGAGTTAAATAGATTTTTTAAAGTATTGATGGATTGTAAAAACGATGTGTTTAAGAACTATGTGATGATATCGCTATTCACGGGGATGCGGCGTAATAATGTTTTGACTATGCGCTGGGAACATGTTGATTTTGTATCTGACTTAATATATTTGCCGGAAACGAAAAACGGTCAATCTCAGTATGTGCCAATTGTAAACCAACTGCGAAATTTATTGTTAAAAATCAACTGCGGCAAGAAAAGCGGATGGGTATTGCCAAGTAAAAAAAGTGCTAGCGGGCATTTGGAAGACCCAAAACGTCCGTGGCAATCTTTGTTAAAGGCGGCAAATATCACAGATATGCGGATTCACGATTTGCGTCGCACGATAGCTTCATGGCAAGCAATGATAGGTAATTCTGAAGTGATTATAGGTAAGTCGTTAGGGCACAAATCGTTAAGCTCGACAATGGTGTACGCTCGTTTAAATGTTGAACCTATTCGTGCTTCTATGCAATCCGCTACAGATAAAATGATGGGGTTTGTTAACCATAATTTGTAAAAAAACGAATCGAAAATCGGCTAAAAACAGTCAAAAAAACACACAAAATACACGTTTGTGTTGTTTTGTGTTGTTATATCCGATTCTGTTTTCTGGCTGTATGTGGCGGAAAATCCCCTTTGTGAAAAGTAAAGCGAAAAATACAAAAAATTCAGTATTTTCTGTGTTGATAGAAAAAAGAAAAAACAATACATTTAGTATTGTTAGTTAGAATTTATATACTATATATAGTATTAAATACGAATTAACAAAAAAGTGCCCACCGAGAAAATTGAGGTTTTTCCCAGTGGGAAAATATGAACATCGGAGATTAAACCGATTACATATATACGCACTTGTGATTGTATCACAAAAAAAAGATAAATGTAACTGGTTTTTTCTCCTTGCTATAAAATAAAGGAGGAAAATATGGCAAGTAGATGTTTAAATACAAAAGAATTAGAAGTTCATCATATCCGTATTGATGGTGGTAATGATTTGGATAATGCGATGGTTCTTTGCCACCGTTGTCATGTGAATACAGATTCATATGGCGATTCAAATCACAAATCACCACCGGCTTTTTCAGAAACCACAAAAATACTTGCTTTGGCACGTGCGGGGAATCGCTGTGAATGCACCAAGGGAACTTGTTGTAATACAGGAGGTTTGTTATGGCGGTAAATAAACCATATGGTGATAATAGTCGAATTGGGGCTGTTAAAGAACGGTCGCAATGTTTTAACCCAATGAATGGCTGCTATGTTAAACGTAACAGTGAAACGGGGCGGTTTATGGATGTAAAATCCGATGGAACACCGTTCAAAGGGGTTAGAAAGGAAAAGTAAAATAATCCAACTGGTCGTAAGGCCAGTTGGTGTTTCTTTGAATGGCGGTGTGTTATGTGGGAAATGAAAACACTGAAAGATTTAGCGATTATTAAAGCGTTCGTGCCAGAAAAAATTCCAAATTTTGTCGGAACAGAA
Organism: Alphaproteobacteria bacterium; assembly: GCA_015062545.1. Lineage (GTDB taxonomy): Bacteria > Pseudomonadota > Alphaproteobacteria > Rs-D84 > Rs-D84 > Enterousia. Next base: position 188,227 of record SUUL01000001.1, read on the forward strand.
TCAATGTTTGATTTTGTTGTATGGAATCTGTATGACAGAATTGCAAATGGGCTGAAGTCGTTTGATTTGTTGTGTGATAACAGACGATTTTATGATGCGTTTCTGGTTGCGGGAAATGTGTTAGAAACGTGTGCTGTGCTTAGTTATATCAAGGATAAACAAACCGAAAAAGAACGGTTGGAAAATCTGAATAAATATCTAGCACGTTCAGCGGCAGGACAATTAATTAAAACATTATCTTGGTCGGATGATTTGAGTAAGGAAGTGGTTTGGAAAGCTTATGAATCAGGATTAAAGTTATTTGCCCCAGTTGGTGATTCAATAATAAAAAAACAAAAAAGTGACAAAACAGACAAGGAAATTCATTGGGATATTTTAGATAAATTGAAATATCGTGATGGTAGTAATGCTGATAAAAAATCGTTGATATATTCTAATTATGTGCGGCCAGACCCGCAGGGATACGTTAGAGCTTTTTCAAAAACGTTTGATAGGTTAGATAACGGTAATTTTGAGCGAATGTATGATAAATATTGTGATTTTAAACACGTTAATATAATGTCAAATGGTGTTGCAGCTGAAACAATGGAAGAAGATATTGTTGATTGGGCGATAGAAATTATGGCGGCTGTGGTTTTATATTTACAGCGATACGGATTAAAACCGATGGATGATTGATATTTAATTTTTGCAATTATTGGTATTTGTTGTTATCATAGGTAGTGAATCCAATAGGAAGTTGGGTTTGGGCTGTCGTAAGCTCTGATAAAATCCGGTGCGGTTTGCATCGTTTCTGACATGGTGTGGACTGCACCGATGTTTAACCCTGGTCGTATGGTCGGGGAGCTGGTGGTGTATAAAATACGGGAAACCGAAAGACCAACAGAATCTTTTGATTTTATCAGATTTACGAACTCCCCGACCGTCAATATTCCAATTGGCGGTATTTTGATAAAACAAAGGGGTGTAAAATGAAAATAGGTGATAGGGTTGTATGTAAAAATTGTGGAACAGGGTTTGTATGGGGTAAAAAACGTAAGTTATCTGATGGGCAACAAGTAGAATTATTTGTATGTAGTATACTGGAAATATGTATTGTATTTATTGCGATTGGATATAGTACTTATGCTTTTGACATTCCTCGTTCGTTACCTTTTTTCTTTGATGATATTTCGTGTGTTTTTGGGGTGTTGTGTATATCGCTTTTATGGCCGATTATCAAATTGTGTTATATGAAAAATGGTGTTTGTTGCCCAAAATGCCAAAGTTATAAATGTGTTCCGAGTAATACGCCCGTTGCAAAGCAGTTAGCAGATAATAAATAAGGAGATAAATATGAATTGGAAAGTGTTGTTTATGTTTGTTTTTTTATTTGGTGGTGCGGGCTTGGTAGTTACTGTGATTGAAAATGATTCTTTTTCAGAATTTTTTAAAGTATTTAGTTATGTAAATAAGGAAGAAAAAGCAATTCGTGTGCTAAAAAAAATTTGTTTGAGCGAGGGTAGTGGAAGTAGGTTTTGTGATTGTATGGAAGCAGAATTGCTAGATATTGGATTACATGAAAGTGATATAGATGCAATATTGGATGGGTATTTGCCATCACATCCTCGGTTTAATATGAGTATAATGGGTGCAAGGTTGCGTTGTATGTGTAATGTTTATCCAGAAAAAGTAAAAATGTACGGTTTGTCATGTGATTAAGAAATAAAAGAGGTGTTAAAAATGGGAAAGATGTTGATTGTATTAACCTTGTGTGTTTTAACGGGGTGTGTTTCTCTGTCAAAAACAGAAGTAGAACAGATGGAAATCAATAAAGACCCGATAGAAGCGGTAAATTTGTTTCATAGATATAATTCAACACTAGAAGGGGATATGGAAGATAATTGTGTTTCTGCTATACTATCCTCAATTGGTACTTTAGGATTGGCACTTCCTGCTGTGCCTTATTATTGTTTTTCTTATGATGTTGAAAAATTATCTGTTCCAGGAACTAGGTTTGATTGTGTTAATGGTAGTGATTCAGATGAATGTATTGTGTATCGTAGGACGATGAAGGAATCCAAGATAAATTATTTTGATTATAAAAGATTTTTGCCGGAAGACACAGCTATAAAGACAGAGACTGATTTTTTAGCCATGGTTAATTATTATGAATTAAGATATTTGTGTGACAAATTAGCAGAAAAAACAACAGAAGAAAAACAACAATGTAAGGATTTGATTGAAAATAATACGCGTATGATGGCGACTAAAAAGCCAAAGTGTAAAGATTTGTATGTTACTGATGTTAGCAAGGATTATGAGGAACTGTTACAAAGAGTTGCTTCTGGGTATAATTGGATGATAGACCATGACCCTTATGGGTATGTTGATGTATTGATAGAATCCGGTTATACTAATAAATCTATATTACAAAGTGCATATCAACCTGTATTATCAAAACGGGAAGCTTTAGAAGAGTCTTTGCAGCGTTTACGGGTTTTTGCAGATGAAAAATTTTGTGATATTGGTGATTGGAAGTCTGATTTAAGAAAAGTTGGTGCGTATTTATAAAAAATCCCCAAATGGGGATTTTTATGTTTGGTTTAGTTCTTGTTCTATTTTGTTTAGTTCAAGACCGATTTGTGATGTTGGTATTTTACCGTAGTATTCGGCTGTGGTATAAACATCTGAATGTCCCAATGATTGACTGACGGATGTAAAAGCGGCTTGGGAATGCATTGCGGCCCATCGTGCAATAGTGTGGCGGAAAGAGTGTGGGTTTATATATCTTAATCCAGCGTTGGTAAAAGATTCTTTGAATATGTTTCTGATTGTTTTGTTGTTGTTTATGCCTGTTTTGGTTAGCTTGCTGACACCGGTATTTAATGCGATATATTTACTTTCTGTGGTCGGAAATAAAGGGTCTTTGTTTTTATATCCCATAGAAATCAATTTGTTTCGCCAATTTATTACATTTTCTACCCATTCTTTATCAAACGGCATAAAGTATGCAATACGATGTTTGGCGAATTTTACATCCATCATTTTTGGGTTTATGTCTATAAACCAGCGGCCAGAAACAGGGTCTTGTTTCAAATTCTGAATTTTTACAGTGCGGATTTCAGAGTTTCTTAAGCCACATAATGCCATCAAGGATACGATTGCTAAATTGCGTTGTTCTTTATCTGTGGTTCGTGGCATTTTGTTGATGGCGGTACGTATTTCTTCCAGTGTATAGCTTTCTTGATAGGCTTTTGAGCGTGCTGTTTTGCGCTGGTTGTTTGTAAGGTTACAAAAAGCTATAATTGCAGTGTTTGATGCGTTTTTGTATTTTGGTTGGGTTTGTAGCCATTTAAAGAATTCTCGTAAAGTGCTGGTACAACCTTCACAGAAAGAAACGCTATGTGTGCTTGTTGTGTGGTTTATATATTCACAAACAGTTTTTTGTTTTGGTTTATGCAGGTCTGTAAAGTTGCAATATTTTTCATATTGTCTTAGAAGTTGCATGTGGGTGACAGATGTTTTGTGGTCAAATCCTTTGTGATTGGTTAGATATATTCTGAATTTGTATTTCAGATATTCGTTTAACGGATTTGTTTTAAGAAAATCTGGTGAAATTCTATTGTTATTTTGCGATGTTGCATTTTGTGGTACAATGTTAGTGTTATCGCTAGGGGTTTCAGAAACACATAATCTTGGTATGCCGTTCACGTTGAATATGCGATAAAGTGTGTCAAGTGTAGATATACTATAGTTTCTTAATATTGTTTTTTGACAGTGTGGGCATGTTGCGTGTGCGATAATTACGTTGCCTTGTTGTTCTGTTGTAATGTTGTTGTCTTGTGGTGTTACAGGTTGGTTACATTTCAAGCAAAGGAACTCGTTTGTTTTTAATTTTCGTGGTTGTTTGAGTTTTGCTTTTTTATTTTGTAAAAACACAATTAGTGCTGCGCCATTGATAAGTATGGGTTTGCCATAATAACAGATAGGTAGTCCTTCTTTTATCCATGAGCGAACGGTTTGTTCGTGTAGTTTTTGTGGTTTTAATAATGTGCATATTTCGCTGATAGTGTAACTTGTTACAGGTGAAATTGGACGTGTGTCATATTTTTGTTTACTCATTTTGGCCTCCTGTGGCGATTGTGTTTTTCTTGTTAGCTTTAATCCAAGCGTCTAAATCTTCTTTTTGATATTTGATGCGGTTACCCCAGCGCAAATATGGGATTGTGTCTTTACCATAATGTCGCCAGGTGTTTAATGTGCCAACAGTTGTACCAAGATATTCGGCGGCTTCTTTTTGTGAAAGAAGCACAGGTGTGTTGAATGAATACATATTTTTCTCCTTGTTAATTTAGTTGTGATAAACGTGCATCGTGCATGTTTGTTGAGAAAAATATGTGATGAATTAATGAGAAAGTCGAATGTATTAATTGTATAAATTTGTATAAATTATTATACTAATTTTAGTGTGTTGATTTTAGGCTGTTTATGTATTTTCTTGTGCCTTCGTATGAGATGTTTATTCCTAGGGTGTTTTTTATGTAATCTTGTGCATCTATGTACAATTCTTTATCTACTGTGTAGTTATGAGAGTTTATAAATTCTTTTAATTTGTCTTGGGCTTCTAATGATAGAATAGATTTCCTTCCACGTTTGGAGACAGTATCAAACAATGATTGTAAATCTTTTAATTGAATTTGTATATCTGTGTATTCGTGAATTTCATTGTTTAAGGCAAGTATTTTATTGTGCTGTAAGTCTAGGCTATGAGTAACGGGAATTGTTGTATGAGATTGTGATTCTTGTCGTAGTTTTTTTATGTTGTTATCGTATTCTTGTTTTGCGTGTTTGTCGCAGGGGATGAAGGCAGAATTTGTATCTAGGTAGAATAGTTCTGTAAAATATGGTTTGCCAGTGGCGGTAATTTGTTTTTCTTGTAGTAACTTTAGTAATGTGTTTGCTGCATTTGTGATTTCTGTATGGTATTCAGAAGAGTTGCGTGTTTGATAACGTTTTTCCTTGTAGGCGTTTATGGTTGAAAGGGGTAGCCACTTAAAAGCGATATATTCGCAAGCTTGAATTAGGTTGCATGTATCAAGATGTTTTGTGTTTTTCATAGCTTATACCTCGCTACCCCCCCGTCCCCTGTGTGTATTTGAAGTTGGGTTAGGTATTGTTAGAAAAATAAGAATTCTTTTGATTATGCTTGAATTCTAGTATGTTCAAATCAGATGTCAATTCTTAATAATGTATGATTTTGTTTATCTTTAATAGTTGTTCTTGGTAGCAAATAGGTAGCAAAAGGGTGAAAGTAGGACTGTTTTTATGGTGTGAAAAAGTATTAAAAAAGCCCAGAAAACTGGGCGGAATCTTGGTTGCGGGGGTTGGATTTGAACCAACGACCTTCAGGTTATGAGCCTGACGAGCTACCGGGCTGCTCTACCCCGCGATAAAGCGTATGTATTATATATTAAATATATTATTAGTCAAACAAAAAATGTTTTGTGGTGTTTTTTGAAAGTTTTCCTGTGTTGTCTTGAATTATGTTTTTTTTATTGCTAAGATAATCTGGATTATTAAACGTAAGAGGCTGATGTGATTCAGAATAAGACTTTCAGAAAAGCGTGGAAAAAGTTTTGGGAACCTGTTTTGGGTATGGGAATTATTCAATGGATTGTCGCTGTGTTTATGGCGATTCCAATTTGGTTTGTGTATTTTACATCGGTAAAAAAAATTACTAATATAGAAGTGTTTCAGAAATATCGCAGAAAACCCGCTATTTTCATTATGTGGCATGGGCGCACAATGATGTTAAGTCCAATGATTTGTTTGGGTGGAATGCGGGCTTATGTTGTGGCAAGTCGGCACAAAGATGGGCGTATGATGGCAAAGTTGCAACGGTTATTCGGTTTGCGTGCTATATACGGTTCTAGTCATAAGGGTGGGGTATCTGTCTTGCGCAAAGGGGTTAAGGTTTTGGCGCGTGGTGATCATGCGTTATGTATTTCGCCAGATGGACCAGGTGGACCGTCTTTGCGTATCAAAGATGGGGCATTGTATTTCGCACAGATGTCTGGCGCGCCAATTATTCCGGTTTCTTATTCTGTGTCGCGGGCATGGATTCAGGAACGTTGGGACAGATATCTGGTGGCGTTGCCGTTCACAAAGTTGAATATTAATATTGGAAATCCTGTGTTCGTCCCCAGAAAGGCAAGTGCAGAAGATATTGAAAAATATCGCGCAGATTTGGAAAAATTTATGGTCGCACAAATGCGTGAATTAGATGCAGAATGTGGTATAGAAAGCCCTGAACAAGATTTAACTGCATCTGAATTCAAAAGACAAAAACGTGAAGTGGCGGCTGCAAAAAAGGCTGCAAAGCGCAAGAAAAAATAAAAAAAGAGATTAGATATGAAAACACCACAATGGTTTTTACGCAAAGGCCCAACAGCTTTTTTATTAATGCCGATTTCGTGGTTGTATTTTGCAGTGGGGCGTGTTGTGTATTGGGGGCGTACGTGGCGTGCAATAAAATCACGCAGACCAATTATATGTGTTGGAAATATTTTGGCGGGCGGCGTTGGTAAAACCCCTGTGGTGCGTGCGATTGCGAACTATTTCGGTGCGCCGGTGGTTATGCGTGGATATAAAAAAAGTGACAAAACAGGTAATGTGGGGGATGAGGCGACCATGTTGGCGCGTACCGGATTGGCGGTACATGTCGGTGACAGAAAAAGTAATATTATTTTGTTGAACAAGCAATTAAATGAAAAGGGACCAATCGTTATGGATGATGGATTGCAAAATCCTACAATCAAAAAAGATATTTCGCTGTTGGTTTTTGACGAAGGATTGGGGTATGGAAATGGTTTCTTGTTGCCGTCTGGGCCGTTGCGTGTGCCAAAAAGTGCAGCAGAAAAAGCGGATGCAATAATTGTTATTAAAAACAAAAAGCCAAATAAAAAGTTTGTTTTGCCGGTTGGTGTGCCTGTGTTCTTTGCAAAAAATCAAACTGTATCACCGTATGACGATGATGAAAAGTTGGTTGCTTTTGCGGGAATTGGTTATCCAAAAAAATTCTTTAATTCTTTGCGTAATGTGGTGGCAAGACGCGCGTTCGCAGATCATTATGAATATACGGATGAAGATTTGAAAAAGTTATTCGCGTTGGCAGAAAAAAAGAAAGCAAAGTTAATCACTACGGAAAAAGATTGGGTTAGATTACCTGTGGAAATACGTGATAAAATAAAATATGCGCGATTGGATACAGTTATAGATAATAATTTCTATGATTGGTTAAAGGAGAAAATAAAATGCCTACATTCAAACAAGAAATAAAACTGACTGGGGTTGGAATTCATTCTGGCGAACCTGTTAATATTTTAATTCATCCATCAGAAGAAAAGGGGATATTTTTTCAGCGTGTTGATATGGTAGGTAATTTAATACGCGCAACATTTGATAATGTTGGTGATACAAAAATGCGTAATACAACCATAGGTTCTTTGGCTGGGGCGCATGTGAAAACAATAGAACATTTGATGGCGGCTTTGTTTATGGTTGGGGTTGACAGTGCTGTGATAGAAATTGATGGACCGGAAACACCAATCCTGGACGGCAGTGCAGCACAATTTATTGATGCGTTTATAGCGGCGGGTGTTACAGATGGTAAAATGAAGCGCATTATTGTAAAACGCGAGGTTGTTGTTGATGTGCGCGATCAAATGCGTGAACTGCCGGTCTTGATACGTATGAAATTATGGTTGATTAATAAAATTGCAGGGCGCAAGCAGGATGGTTTTGTAAAATTAAGTCCAAATAAAGGCAAATCTTTGGATGTGTGTGCAACGTTGGTTTATCCCGAAAAAATCATAGGAAAACAGTCTTGTTGTTATTCTTATGATGGTACGAAAAAATCAATACAGAATTTTATTAAAAACTTTGCACGGGCGCGTACGTTTGGTAAATATTCTGAATGGGAATACTTGAAAAAACGTGGTATGGGACGTGGTGCAAACGAAGGGAATGTTATTGCGCTGAATGATGCAGGCGATGGTACGTTAAATGAATTAATCTGGAAGGACGAATTTGTGCGTCACAAGATTATTGATGCGGTTGGTGATATGTTTACCAGTGGTGGATTTGTTTGTGGAAATTTAGAATCTTACAAGGGAAGCCATGCAATGAATAACTTGGTTTTGAAAAAGTTATTCAGCAACCCAGCGAACTATGATATAATTGATTAACAAGTAAGAAAAAAGGAAGGAAAATGAAAAAGATTTTTGCGTTGATTGCTGTTTTGGCAACTGTGTCGGGGTGTGGCGGTTTGGTCAAAAATGAAAATGGCAGTGAAAAACTGGTCAAATTAAAAGCTGAACCGGTTGGGTGTACTTTCTTGTATAAATTGGAATCAGAAGTTTCTGTATATGATATTGATGATGCGCGCAGATACCTGGAAAATCGTATTGTTGATCAGGCGCGTCCAGGAAATGCATATTGGATTACAAGTCAACGTACCAAACCTAATGAATGGGTAATCTTTGGGCCAGAACGTGCGTTTGTTTTGGTGGCAAATGTTTATGATTGTCCGCATCCAACCATGGTTAAAACTGCGGCGGATGTGTCAGTGCAATCTGGGGAAACATGTTCGTATGGGAACTGTTATTAAAAAAAATCCCGCAATGCGGGATTTTTTATTGTTGCAGGATGCTTAAACCATTTGCGTTGATTTATTTTTTTGTGTTATAATTGCATAAAGATATCTAGAGAGAGAATTTTAGTTGGCCAGTCAAGTTATATCTGTTAACAGAAAAAAGTACGCCGTTGGTTTGTTTTGGCAACCAATGGGGGTGGGAAATGTGCGTAATAATGCACGTTCTTTGGCGCGCAGTGTTGATAAAAAATTAAACCTTTATACAGAATATCGTGCAATGATTGGGTTGGGGGCGCGTAAATTCGGACAGCGGGTCGGAATGTTAAGTGCCGCCGCAGAGGTAATGGAAAGTTTTTCTGAATATACTTCTTTCTTGGCGGTGTTTCAGGTTGATAAAAAATTTTATTTGGTCGCGTCCAGAAATGGTATAATTTTGGAAGATAAATTATTTGATTCCGAAGATGCAGCACGTGAAGAGTATGTGGGGCTGTCCAAGATACCTGATTGGGGGGCGTTTTTTGCGCCGGGTGCATGGGGTATGCCGCGTGCGTCAGAACGTAATTTCGCAGATTTGTTAAATGGACGTTCGCATGCGGTGTTACATTCGGTCAGTCATGTTTATGCATTGGTGGTGTCGGCGGCACTGATTGGTGTGTTTGTTTTGGGGCTGGGGTTGATTTTTTATGATTCTTTGATGCAGGCAACCCATGACAGACCCCAAGTACAAGATTTAGATCCGGAATTGGTTGCGGAATATAAACGGCAAATTGAAGAAAAAAGTAAAGAATTGGATGCGCAATATGAAATAGAAAAGGTTGCGCCGCCAGAACCAATAGTTCTGCCTTATGATATTTTACCGGGTGTTGCAGAACGTGCGTATCAGTGTTATCAAGCAATCGCTTTCTTGATGCAACCGGTGCCTGGGTGGAATCAGGTTTATGCAACTTGTGGCGAGGCACATGCAGTTGCAGAATTGCGCCGCAGTTTTGGTACTTTGGGGGATTTTTATGCGTTGGCCGGTGAATTAATGCCGGGTGTTGGTGTGGAAGAAGTTGGCGAGGATGTTATTCGTATCCAGGCGGCGTTACCAAAATTGGGGGTTGTTGCATCGCAAGATGAACGTGATGCGCAGACAGTGGTTCGTGATGTGAATACACTGTTTCAGACGGTTGATATGGATGTAGATACGCAAATTGTGGTGGATACATTAACAAATGGTGTGGATGTTGTGAATCTGAATGTTGTCGAAGTTGCGGCGGAATCAAAACTGGTTCCAATGCAGTTTATGGAAATCTTTGACGATTTCGGTGGGGTTTATTTGGTGCAAGCATCGTGGGATGTGGCATCGCGTTCTTGGAGCTATGAGGTGATTATCTATGCAAAATAAAAAATTGTTCTTGGGTGTGTTATTTGGTGCGATGTTTATTGCCCAATCTGTTCGTGCAGAAGATGTTCTGGTCGAAGAAGTCGCAGTGGTTGATGAAGTGGCGGATATGGAACAAATGTCTGCAGATGCGGTGGAAAATTACCAAGTAGAAGGGTCTTTGTTTCAGCAAATCACAGATTTAGAACAAGAAAAAATATTGATGCAGCTGGAAAAAGAACGCGCACAGTTGGATTTGGAACTGGACAGATTGGCGGCAGAAAAAATAAAACTGCATATGGAAATTGATACGTTGTCTGGACGTGCAGAACAACAACAACAGGAAATCGAAACACAAAAAGCCAAACTGGAAGCAGAAGCTGCACGTATAGAAAAAGAAAAACAATCGTTGCTGAACGAAACATTGGCAGAAGAAGTGATGCGTGAATCCACAGGGGTAAAAAAAGTCGCAGAACCAAAACCAGAAACAGATATTACAAAAAAATATCGCCTGGTAAATGTTATTGGGGCGGGGGCGCAACTGCAGGCAACAGTTGAAGATTTAAGTAGTGGACAAAGCAAACGTATTAGTGTTGGCAAAGTCTTGGATGGGTTGACAGTGAAATCAATATCCTTGGATGATGGGGTTGTACTTGTCGGGGAAGATGGAATAGAGCAAAACTTGAACGTAAGTAACGGAAAATAAAACATGACCAGTGCAAAAGATGTCTTTGATAGTGTTGATTTTGAAAGCACGCCTTCTGTGCCAGCGGGGTTGGAAAACGCAGAATCCAAAGATGTTATTGATTATCTGTTCGAAAATGGCAATCGTTTGTTGACCGCAACAGGGGCAATGTTGGAATTGCCGCGTGATACACAAAGTTTAATTGCTTATTTTACAGGTGGTGAAATTATAATTTCACGGACACACAGGTTTGATGGGCGTGTGTTGGCTTTCTTGGATTTGTTAAAACGGCGTGGACGCAAAATGCGTGAACCGTTTTATTCTGATTTGGGACTGATTTCAAATATATATAAATCTAATGATATGCGTTTGGGGGGCGCGGTACGTACACGCCAAGATTTTGATAACCAAATGCAAAAAGACTTTGTGGATATTATCGCCAAAGCTGCCGCGCAAAAAGTTTCTGATGTTCATATAGAAGTGGCAGACCAAACGACAATATATTTCCGTGTCGATGGCAGTATGCAGCCAGTTATGGAATATAATTCCCAATGGGGGGAATCTTTTGTGCGTGCTGCATTTGCATCGTCTGATATGTCAAATGCGAACTATGCGCAAAACGAATATCAGTCTGCACAAAAAGATGGGCGCACCCCATTGCGTGGTACCAAGGATTTGTATTTGCCTTCTGGGGTCTTGGGTGTGCGTATGCAATTTAACCCAATCGCGTTCGGCAGCAGATATGTTGTTATGCGATTGCTGTATGATAACCCGTCCGAAGGTATAAAAACAGAACAAGAATTTGGTTTGTATGAACAAAGATTGTTGGCGCGTATGCGTTCTTTTCCAACAGGGTTGGTGATTGTGGCGGGGCCCACCAGTTCGGGAAAATCAACAACATTGGTACGTAATATGTCCATGATGTTGAAAGAACGTAACTATGAAATCAATATGATTACGGTGGAAAATCCTGTTGAACAAAAAATCTTTGGCGCACGACAAATGCCAGTGGTAAACACAACTAATGAAGAACAACGTGATGAAAAATACGTAGAAGCATTGGCGGCGGCGTTACGAAGTGACCCAGATACGTTGATGGTGGGGGAAATTCGTACATTGGCAGCGGCCGAATTGACGGTGCGTGGCGCACTGTCGGGGCATAATGTGTGGACAACATTACATGCGAACTCTGCAATGGCGGCGTTGACACGTCTGTTGGACCTTGGCGTAGAACCGTTTAAGTTAAAAGAAGAAACACTGATGCGTGGTCTGGTTTCTATGCGTTTGTTCAAAAAAGTATGCCCGCATTGTCGCGAGCCGTTGGCAAATCATCCAGAACGTGGTGCGTATCGCCGTGTTATGGATATGTATGGCGAAGTGGGATTGCGTCAGGTGTATCAACGTGGACCTGGGTGCGAACATTGTCGCGGAACAGGTAATGTTGGGCGTATCAAGGCCGGTGAAATAATTATAACAAACAGTGAATTTTTACGTTTGGCATTGTCTGGAGATACAGATGCAGCGGTGCGGTATTGGTTGGAAAATATGGATGGACGTACACTGAAAGAAGCGGCTGTGTCTTTGATGTTGCAAGGGATTATTAGTATAGATGAATTGGAACGTTGGGTTGGACAGTTGGATCAGCCGGGGGCATACTGATATGAATAAATTAGAACTGTTGTATGCAAAGTGGGTGTTTAGAACTAATACGGAAAAACGTATGTCAATTTGTCGTAAATTGGCATCTTTGTTGAGAAATGACTTTACATTGATTGATGCCTTGGAACGTTTGGAAATGATTGAGTCCAAAGGTGGTAAAAAACCAAATGAACCGTATGCAATAGTTATGCGTGAATGGCAAAAAAACTTGGAACGCGGGATGACTTTTTCCGAAGCAACCAAGGGGTGGGTGCCCGCAGAAGAAACGTTGTTGGTGACATCGGGAAATCTTTCTAATTTGGTGGTTGCATTGGAAAATGTTGGACGTGTAGTGGATGGAACGCAACGTATAAGACGTGCAATGACAACGGCGGTTGCATATCCATTGTTTTTGTTGGCGTTGACGTTTGGAATTATAATTATGGTTGGGGTCTTTTTGGTGCCGCCATTGCGTGAAGTAGCCGGTAATGATATTGTGTGGCGGGGTACAGCGCAATCTTTGATTTGGCTGTCTGATTTTTCAATAAAATACTGGTATGTCTTTTTGGTGGTTTTTGCGACATTTGTATCAATCGTTTGGGTCAGTTTGCCAAATTGGTCAGGGCGGATGCGGGCGCGATTTGATAATTTGCCGCCATGGAATGTTTATAAAATTCAGGTGTCTGTTGGTTGGTTGATGAGTTTGGCCGCCATGGTGCGTGCGGGTGTAACAATCCCAGATGCCATGCGAATGCTTGCAGATAATGCAAATCGGTATTTGCGCAAGATTCTGGACAGTGCATTACATTATATTGCCAATGGTGATAATTTAGGGGTGGCATTAACACATACAAATCGTAACTTTCCAGATTCGGAAATCATAGGTGACTTGACCATTTATGCAGACATGAATGGCTTTGATGAAAACTTGAATCAGGTTGCAAATGATTATTTGAATGAATCTGTACGTAAAATGGAAAAAATATCCAATACATTAAACAGTTTGGGGATTTTGTTGGTGTCCGCAATAATTGCATGGGTGGTGTTAGGGACGTTCCAAATGCAAGATCAGATTATAAATTAAATCTAATGGCATATCTACAGATGGGGGCAACATCTTATGTACCGTTATGTACACTGCGATGTTGCCCCCATCCGTATCTATACCATTATCTTTAATTTATCGCATCTCTAGGGGTGGGTGTCACATCTTATGTACCGTTATGTACACTGCGATGTTGCCCCCACCCGTATCTATACCATTATCTTTAATTTATCGCATCTCTAGGGGTGGGTGTCACATCTTATGTACCGTTATGTACACTGCGATGTTGCCCCCATCCGTATCTGTGCCTTTATCTTTAATTTATCGCATTTCTAGGGGTGGGGTGTAACATCTTATGTACCGTTATGTACACTGCGATGTTGCCCCCATCCGTATCTGTGCCTTTATCTTTAATTTATCGCATTTCTAGGGGTGGGGTGTCGTCTTATGTACCGTTATGTACACTGCGATGTTGCCCCCGGCCCGTATCTGTGCCTTTATCTTTTTTATACCATAAACGGCAGGTTTTCCAATGTGCCTTCGGCAACACGAACGTTTACGTCAAGCATCATAAAGACTGAATCTGGGGTGCGTGCGGCATGATTGGCAAATATCCCATCATCAAGCAAGTGACTGGTGTTGACAGACAATTTTGTTATCAGGTGGTCGTCATCCAGTAATGTATAAATCGGTCCAATGTCACGCGGTGTGTTTGCACCAATTTCATGTTCGTTCTGGGGACAACGCAGACCGTCCATAATCGTTTTTACGCGATTGTCTATATCACTGCGTGGAACACCAACAATTTCAGGGTGTAACATTTGTATGTCTATTTCAGCAAGCAACTTTAAGTTTGGTGTAATAATTGGATTCCAGTCAATGCCACCAACATGTCTTGTGGTAATAGGGCTTTTTGTTGGGTTTGGTACCATGTACTGTGTCAAGTTATTCCATGGACTGTGTTCAATTAATTTTTTTAACTGTGGGTGAAACTGCATGCGGATATCGGCAATATGTTGCGCACGTTTCTTTGGATTAATTAAAATATCCCCAAAATATAATAATTTGAATTTCATATTATTTTCCTTTTTCTAAATATTCTTGAAATTTCTGAATACCCAATGGGTGTAAACGTAAAGAAGGGTGTGTGCCTGCTTTGTGTATGTGATTCCATTTGGCGGTATAAATTATTGGACGTGGCAAGTTGTTTACCGTAATGGTTACATGTTTGCGCAACAGTTCGCGCATCGCGCGGTCAATGGTTGCTTCGTCATATTTGTTGCCCAGAATACCAACCAAATCAGATGCACGCTTGAAGTCGTCTTTGGTAAAAGTTTGTGCTGTAATATTTGTCATGTTTTTATCCCTTTTTCCTTGATAATTATACCAGAAATTGCTATGTTTTACACAGAAAAAAGAAAGGAATATTAAATGACAGTACATAATGAATATACGGGTGACTCGATTAAAGTTCTGAAGGGGTTAGAAGCGGTTAAAAAACGTCCAGGGATGTATATTGGTGACGTTGGTGAAGGTGGTGCGGGTTTGCATCACATGATTTATGAGGTTGTTAATAACTCTATTGACGAAGCGATGGCGGGTTATGCGGATACTGTTTATGTGTCTTTGAACGCAGATGGCAGCGCAACAATTCGTGATAATGGACGTGGTATGCCGTTTGACATCAATCATGAAACAGGACGTAGTGCGCTGGAATTAATTATGTGCGAATTACACGCCGGTGGTAAATTTGATAATGAAAGTAATGGTGCGTACAAGGTTTCTGGCGGTTTGCACGGGGTTGGTGTGTCTGTGGTAAATGCGTTGTCTAAATGGCTGGAGGTAAAAGTTTGGCGTGGTGATAAGCAGGCGTTTATGTCTTTTGCAGATGGTGTGCCAACATGCGATGTGCAAATTACTGAAAATAAGTCTGGAATTGAACATGGTACAGAAGTTAGTTTCTTGCCTTCGGCAGATACGTTTACTGGAACGGAATTTAGTTTTGATACAATGGAAACGTGGTTGCGTGAACAGTCTTATTTGAATGCGAATGTAAAAATTATTTTGGAAGATTTACGTGGTGCAGAAAAGAAAGAACGTGAATTTCATTCTGTTGATGGGTTGAAAGGATTTGCAACATATTTGGATAAGTCCAAAGAATTGTTGAATAAAGACCCTATTCAGATGATAAAACAACAAGATGATACATATATTGAAATAGTGTTACAATGGACAACGGCTTATACGGAAACGTCTTTGTGCTTTACAAATAATATTCCAAATCGTGACGGGGGAACGCATTTGGCGGGATTCCGCGCGGGGTTGACGCGTGCAATCAATAAATATATTTCGGAAAAGGGTACAAAGAAAGATATTAATTTGTCTGGGGAAGATTTCCGTGAAGGTTTAACAAGTATTGTCAGTGTGAAAATCCCAGATCCAAAATTTGGTTCGCAGACCAAAGATAAATTGGTGTCAAGTGAAGTACGTCCAATTGTAGAAAGTACTGTATCTGAAATGCTGTATGAATTCTTGGATGAAAATCCACAGATTGCAAAAACAATCGTTGATAAAATTATCGAAGCCGCCACCGCGCGTGAAGCCGCACGTAAAGCGCGCGAATTGTCGCGTAAAAAGACCGGGCCAGAATTGGGTGGTTTGCCAGGGAAGTTGGCGGGATGTTCCGAACGTGATCCTGCAAAGTGCGAATTATTCATCGTTGAGGGGGATTCTGCGGGTGGTACTGCAAAGCAAGGGCGCGATCGTAAAACGCAGGCGATTTTGCCGTTGCGTGGTAAAATCTTGAATGTTGAACGTGTGCGTTTTGATAAAATGCTGGGGTCTGATACGATTGGCGCGTTGATTACAACAATGGGCGCGGGTATTGGTAAAGATGACTTTGATATTGAAAAAATGCGTTATCACAAAGTTATTATCATGACCGATGCGGACGTTGACGGTCAACATATTCAGACGTTGTTGATGACGTTCTTCTATCGTCACATGCCACAGGCGATCGAACGCGGCTATATCTATGTGGCAAAGCCGCCGCTTTATGGGGTAACACGTGGAAAACAGCAGATTTATCTGCAAAATCAACGTGAAATGGATGATTATTTGATGGAACAGTTGGCGACAGATGGTATGATTTCAACCGCAGATGGTATGCAAGTTTCTGGGGCGGACTTAAAACGTTTGTTGGGATTGGTTTTGGATATGCGTAATGCCTTGCAACCATTGAATCATATTATGCCATTGCGTTTTGTAGAGGCCTTGGCATTAAATGGCGCGTTTGAAAATGAAAGCGCAGATGTTTTTGCCAATGTGCAAAAAATGCTGGATGCCCAAGAATTGGAATTTGAACGCGGATGGAAAGTTTTGTCTGATGAACATGGTATCACAGTAACAAGAACATTGCGCAGCGTTACAGAATCTTACTTCTTGCCACGCGAAAAAATAAACGGTATGGAAATTCGCAGTTGGCACAGAATGGATGGACGTGCAGAATTGATGGAAATATTCAGCAAACCAACGGTCTTGCAGGTGAAGTCAAAAAATCAAAAAATCTGGGGTGCATTAAAGTTGTTGGATACAGCATTTGAATATGCAAAGACGGGGCTGAAAATCCAACGATACAAAGGTTTGGGGGAAATGAATGCAGAACAGTTGTGGGAAACAACAATGGACCCAAATCATCGTTCCTTGTTCCAGGTTAAAATTGATGATGCCGCCAAGGCCGATGAAGTTGTGTCTATGTTGATGGGGGATGTGGTGGAACCCAGACGTGACTTTATTGTTGAAAATGCGTTGGATGCAAATTTGGATGTCTAGTATTTGTGGCGCGGTTTTCCGCGCCATGGTTTTATCGTAGGTATAATTATGGCTGATATGTTAGATGCTTTGAAGAGGGCGCAGATAGATGTGAAAAATAAAAGTCGATTGTTAGATAATCGCTTTGGTGATAATTCGCCTGTTAATAATGATTTATTGCCAAATATGCCAAAAGGTAGTGCTGTAATCGTTTCCGAAGATGTTGGAAAGATTATGAAAGAAATACAAAGATTGACAAGCGTTCATGGCAAAGAGATACCTTTTTTGCTGCTTGGAAGAGATGAAGATCCGCTGGTGTTCTTTGATAAAATTATTGTAGATATGGATGTCAAAGATATGAAGTATGCCGAGGCGAATTTTGCAAAATTATTACCCCGTTTAGAACAGTTTGTACAACAATCAAAAAAAGACGGAACAGATATTGTTGCACATGGACATTCGCACCCAAAAAGCATAAATAATTATCATCGTAATTTTTCGCTGGGGGATATGGATGCGTATAAAAATTTTAGGTTAGATAATAATGTTTTTAGAACAGGAAAAATAGAATTGTGTTCTTGTTTGTTGACAGATGGAAATTATAATTTTCTGTTTTTTGACGGTAATGATTATTACAAATTTAATGATGTTTTTGTGCAGAATAAAAATGGTGACTTTGTAGAAAAATTACCATGTTATAAACAAGGTATGCAATATACATATGCTTTGGAACGAGAATAAAAAAGGAAGAAAAATGTCTGAAGCGTTATCCATTATAAAACATGGACCAACAAAAGAAGAAATTATCCAAAGAGAAATTGATCAGTTGGAAAAAGAGTTGATGGAACTGGGGTCTGTGGCTGAATCGCAGGTCGCATATAAGAAAGCTGCAATAGAGAAACTGAAAGAACAGTTGGAAGAAGAAAGAGCCAGAAAAACCAAAGGCTTTAATAATGCAAAAATGGGATTAGAATCCAAAATGGCAGAAAATGATATGTTTGCCGCGATGGCACAAGGACAGGGGCGCGGTTAATGGATTTTACACGTGACTGGTTTTTTGCACTGGATAAAGAATTGCGTGCGCGTGGCCTGGATAGTGACGCACAGAGTTTTGATGAAATATTGGAAAATTTGCGCGCAAGAAAAATGTATTCTGCAGATGAATTTTTTTCACATTGTGCTTATGTAATTTTGGCGGGTGGTTTTTCACAAAAAACAGCGAAAAAAATTCATGAAAAAATAGTCTCTTTGATTAAAAAAAATGGCGCAAATTTTGATGCGCTAATTGAAATCTTTAATAACAAAAATAAAATAAATGCAATTTGTAAAATTTGGAAAAATCGCCAGACGTTTCGTGATGGATATTATGTCTTGGAATCTTTGGATGACAAATTGAAATATCTGCAGAAATTACCGCATATTGGAAAAATTACTGCAAATCATTTGGCGCGTAATTTGGGCGAAGATGTTGTAAAGTATGATATTTGGATTCAACGTTTGGGATGTGTGTTTGCAAATAAAAATTTACCAGTTGATAATGGAAAATTATCGTCAGAAATAAAAGATGTCTGTGATGCGATGTTCGCACATCTGAAGCGTGAAACGGGATTGCCACGGGGGTATATTGATGTGGTTTTATGGAAGTCTTGTCAACAAAAATTAATTTCTATGGACGATTACTTGCATAAACCGCCGGTCATGTAGCAACATGTACACTCCCTTTGGTTTATGTGGCGCACTCGTCTCATATAAATTAATTTTGCGAAAAGGTATGGACGATTACTTGCACAAATCAAAGGGAGTATAGCGTATTATAAGGAAATACTATGAATGTGAAAATTGAACAATCTTGGAAGGAAGCGTTAAGTGCAGAATTTGATAAAGAATATTTTATCAAGTTAACAGATTTTGTGCGTGGGGAATATTTGTCTGGTAAAACTGTTTATCCGGCACCACAAAATATTTTTAATGCGTTCAATTTGTGTCCGTTAAATCAGGTAAAGGTTGTTATTATTGGACAAGATCCATATCATGAACCAGGGCAGGCGCATGGTTTGTGTTTTTCTGTGTTGCCACCAACGCCAAACCCGCCCAGTTTACAAAATATTTACAAGGAAATAGAATCTGATTTGGGACGAAAATCTGTAACAAATGGTGACTTGACGTATTGGGCAAATCAGGGTGTGTTGTTATTAAATTCAACATTAACTGTTCAGGCGCATCTGGCTGCATCGCACAGTGGACGCGGATGGGAACAATTTACAGATGCGGTAATTCGTGCGGTGTCTGCACGTGATAATATTGTATATATGCTGTGGGGATCGTTTGCGCAAAAGAAAGCCGCGATTGTTAACCCAGAAAAAAATCTGATATTGAAAAGCGCACATCCGTCACCATTGTCTGCATATCGTGGATTCTTTGGTAATAAACATTTTAGCAGTGCAAATGACTATCTGATAAAGTGTGGCAAAACACCGATTGATTGGTAATCAGAAGTTGTACGTTATACCTGCACCAAAAAATGCATAAGAATGATTTTCTGGGGCGGTGTTTCCGTTGGAATAATGCTGGGCAAACAATTCCAGATTTGTACATTCTGACAATTTATAGCCGCTGCCCAATTTGAAGCCAAATAATAATTTAGATCCAATTCTTTCGTTCTGTTGTAATTGCATGCCAACGGCCAAGCCAGAATAAAAATACCAGTTTTTGCCATGTGCCAATATTACATCTTCTGATAATGTCACAATTGGAATGGTGTATTTGTCCCAATGCCATCCGCGTGATTTCCCAGAACCCAAGGTTTGGATTATGTTTAACGACTTTCGCGCAGGCAGACGAAAGAATTCGGTTGGTTGCGAATACTGTGCATGCAGCATAATAAATGGTACCCAACGAACAGGCGCAGGAATTAAAAATCCATCGTCAACACCCCAACCAAAATTGATGGCAAATTGGTTGTCGTATCCGTTGAAAAACGGGTTTGTTTCTGCCTTGGCGGTTGCCATCACAGAAGATATTAATAAGGCACATAAGATTTTTTTCATGCCGCCCATGGTATCATAAAAAACAGTTTATTACAAATGATTTTATTAAAAAACATAATCATTGTAAATAAGAATAATGTCATCTGTTTGTTTTGAGTGAAAAAATATGGTATAATATTCCTATGCTGAAAAAAATATTTCCATCTGTTTCTGATAGTGTTGCGTTACACTTGTTAAAGTGGAGTGAATTTTTTTACTATTTTTTAATCATATTGCCTGTGATTTTAATCTTGTATCAAAACAAGGGGATTACGGTTGGTGATTTCTTTTTAATTCAAGGAATTTCACGTATTGCCACATTTTTGTTGGAAATCCCCAGTGGGTATTTGTCTGATGTATTCAGTCGGCGCAAAGTGTTGGTGTTGGGGGCGTTGTTTTTCTTGGCGGGTAATATATGGCTGTATTTGGGGTATGGTTTTTGGAATATCGCGATTGCAGAAATTATTATCGGTTTTGCAGGTGCGTTATTTAGTGGTACTAAGGAAGCGTATGCGTACGATTTGTTGAAACGTATGAGACGTGAAAAGGACTTTTTGAAAGAAAACGGTTCTTTGTCTTCGTACTGTCAGGCGGCGGGGTTTGTGGCCTCTGTTTTGGGCGGGTGGCTGTATTCTTATATTGGCGATGGTATAATTGCGGTGGAATGTGGCACGGCTTTGATTGCGTTAATCATGATTGCGATGTTGCCAGAAATAAGCGAAGTTAAACGAAAAATTGCCCCAGAAACAAGTCCGCTGAAGGATGTTATGGGGTTGGTAAAAATGTCTGTGCGGCATCCGGAAATAAAATGGTTTATGTTATTCCCGTCTGTGTTTGGATCTTTTACATTGATTATTTTGTGGTTGTTTCAGCCAGTTATGGAAAGTGTCGGTATGGCGGTTGCATTATTCGGGGTATTTATGGGGTTGAATCAATTTTCGCGGTTGGTTTTTACCAAGTTTGCAAACAGAATATTTGACTTCTTTGGTGCGGGGCGATTGTTAAAGTTAATATGCATATTGATGTTTATTGTGTTGTGGATGGTGCTGATATGCGTTAATGTGCCGCTGGGGTGGTGGTCGTATATGTTGATGACGTTTATTGTGATTTGTCCGGCATTACAGAAAATGTGCAGTTTGGTGTTTTCGTCCTTTATTCATAAACGTATAAAGTCAAGTGAACGCGGAACGGTTGTATCATTGAATTCAATGTATATGACGGCATTGAACGCGTTGGGGATGTTTGTGATGAAACCGCTGTTAGATGGGTGGGGGATAAGTTGGTCTGTGTGCGTGGTTTTGTGCATGTTTGTGGTGCTGTTGTGGCCGTTAAAGAAAGTTTTAGAAATTGAAAACTTGTGATTGCATTTTGGAAAATAGGTGTTATAATGCATGTCGCTTGGCAGCGTAGCTCAGTGGTAGAGCAGAGGAATCATAATCCCCAGCCCTAGATTTGTATTGAGTGCTGTTGAGTATGAATAACCTAGGTTTTCCGCAACATTGACCGAGGTTAGGATTTGTAAAAT
>SUUL01000004.1 GCA_015062545.1 Alphaproteobacteria bacterium
GTATAAACCTTGGCTTGCAGGTTTTGTTTGTTGGCAGGATAAACCTTGATGGATTTGAGAAAGTTCGGTTTTCTTAATACAAACGCGTCTTGGATGTGTTCCTTGATTTTTTGCTGTGCCTGTTGCGATTGTTGCATCTTTGCCGCTTATCATCAAATCCACTTCTTCTTTAAGCCGTTTGCCATGTATATCAAGGTGGATTACTTCGCCATTGACGGCGACTGCATAGTAATGTGTCCCTGAACGTGATAGCTGGTATTCTGCTGACAGTACGCATTTTTTCATACAACCACGACAGATTGTTGGCTTGGTTTCTTTTTTAACAATTGCTGTGATTTTTTCTTTGGGGTATTTTTGTTCCAGAACCTCCCTTGCCGCATTCAAAATCATTGATACGTCACCATGATTATGATTGCCATTATAAGCATCCTCAAACTGTGTTTGCTTGGCATAATTCATTGCCCAGCCGACAATCATTTCTATTTGTTTCAAATTCAGTACAGACAACAGGTGCAATAAATCTTGTTTTGTTGGAAAAGATTCTGTAAGCGATGCACTGCGCAATTTTCCATTTAATGAAAAGTTCATATAATCACCTACTGGTTTGTTCCAAGGTTCCCGAGTCTGGGTGTATGTGCACAAATCTGGATAATCTGGATTCGATATCATATTAACCCCGAACAGAGAATTATCATAAACCACACCAGTTAGAACTTTGTGTTTCCATATTGGGCCAGCATAATCGGGGCAGATGATTGTTGTTTCTGGGTCTGGTATATATAGATTGTTATTTGGAACTCGTTTGATTGCGTTTTGTATTGCGCCTGCAATCAAATCATCTGGTGTTTCTGTCCAGTATGGTTTAAAGAAATTTATAACTTCTTGTATTTTATTGCTTTGTGTCATTTTTTTTGCACCGTTTTTTCTGAATTTTAGATTTTTTTATTTTTTGAACATGCGTAATGCTCTTCTTTTAGTAAAAAAATATCACAAATGTTATATTTGTCAATGCTTTTTCGCAAAATATGGTGTTTGTGTATTTAATATGACCTGGGTCCCGCGGTCGGGTCGCTGGATGACAAAGGAAATAAAAACACCGCCAGATTTGGCGGTGGGATTATCGTGTGTTTTGCTTTTCTTTGTTAAATGCAGACAGGATTTCTGTGGCATTGCGATGCAGATGTTGATAGATGGCGCGAGACAATGAGTTTTCTCCTATTTGAATCCAGCCACGGGGGTATTTTTCAAACTGTTTGGTTTTTGGATTGTATGAAATAAACGTGCTGTAATATATTGCTATTAAATCATACGGATCGTCATCTTCATCAATCTGGGACGAATGAATAGGTTGGTGGGTGTATGTTCCCCCAGTGTATACTGTGGACATGCCGGCGATAAATGCCAATTTACGACCATTGAAATCTGGGTGTGATTCTAATAAGTGTTTTATGTTGGATAGTGCTTCTACTCCGCTATCTTCTTGGTAGTCTGGATTGTGGTAAAAATGGCATAAGTACAAATGTCCCCAACGCACATTTAACATTTGTTGAACCATTTGTGGTGTTAGATCTGTGATTTCATAAGATTTAGTTGTTGTTTCAACTGGTATTGCAGTTTTATTTACAGTAGGCGTTGTTGTCTGTGGATTGTTTTGAACATTTTTCAACTGCCAATTTTTTACAGATTCCAATATGTTCAAAATCTGTTCTGCCCTTTGTGGGGATGGTTTGTTGTCGGGGGGTAGATAGTTCCAATGAATTTTTTGCCGCCAAAGTTCTATTTGTTTTATAACATCATACATCTGGGGTGTGTTTTTAATGTGTGTTGATATCATCAATGGATGCCGATAACGAAATCTGTCATGGCATGCTTTGTGGCTGTATTTTATGTTTGATATGGTCAGTTGTCTAAATAAATCATCAGGGCATTTTGAACGAAATTCTTGGTAGGTATCTCGGCCCATATAAATATGTACATAACGCTTGTTCTGTTTTGACATGTTTGACTCTTTTAATATTTTACATAAGTTTTATAGCATAAAATTGCAGATTTGCAAGCGGCGAGGCGGTGCAGTTTGGGAATTTATAAATATATTGTATTTTTTAGCCTGTTGACTTTTTTTGTTATATTCAGAATAATATACGCAGATTATGTAAATAAAGGAAAGGATTATGCGTAAGTTTGTTGCTGCGTTGTTGATGTTGTTGCCGATGAAAGTTATGGCAAATCCGGCATGTCCTGTGTGTACCATCGCAATCGGGGCGGGGTTGGATATAGCGCGCCGCTTGGGTGTTCCAGACAGTGTTGTTGGTCTGTGGGCCGGGGCGTTACTGACGTTGATTGGGTATTGGACATTGAAATTTATGGACAAGAAAAACTGGCATTTCCGTGGGCGCGATACAATGGTAATTGTGTTGTCTGTGGCGATGATTGGATTTATATATATGGGTATGGTGGATTATAACCCTGTTGAAATTTGTGGTGCGCTGGTTATGGATCCGGTCTTGTTCGGTGCGATGTGTGGTGCGTTGATTTTTATCCTGACATCCAAGTTATATCAATGGATGAAGGCAAAAAATGGCGGTCATGCACATTTCCCATTTGAAAAAGTTGTGTTGCCGGTTGTTGCGTTGGCATTGGCCAGTTGGGCGATGATGTTATGTTTCTAAATAAAAATAGGGTGATAAAATGAAAAAAATAGAATCTGTTCAAGAATTTGTTGAAAAATTGGATGCAGCAAAAAAGGTTAATCCAAAAGATTTGTCTTCTGACCAAGATTTGACAATTGGTATTATGAATTTGATTTCTATTGAAGAACACTTGATGTTTTCTGGTGCGAAAACAGGCAAAACGCAATTCTATGATTTGATTAACGAAGTGCGTGAAATGCGCAAGCAGGCGATGTTGAAAATTATTCCTGCGTATGAAGGCGAAGTATGGTGTATTTCTAAACACTTGTTGGCGGCATCTATGCGCGTGTTTGAAGTTGGTACCAAGGCATTGGCGGCAGGTGACAGCAAAACTGCATACGAATTGTTTGATCAATCTTATGGTTTGTATTCCATGTTTTGGGGGTTGAATATGGGTTTGCTGACGGGTGACAAGAAGGATGCCAAGCCAGCCAAGAAAACAACAAAACAGGTTAAAGCGGTTGTCGCAGAAGCGCCAGAAATAAAGGGTGGTAGTAAGGTATCCAAACTGAAGAGTTGGGTTAAGAATGCTGTAAATTGTTGTATTGAATAAAAATACCGGCATTGCCGGTATTTTTATTCTGTACCGGACACTTTGTTCTTGATTTTTAGTGTATGGTATTTATAATTGAGCGTAATCGTTGCCCTAATAGTCTAGTGGTAAAACACGTCCTTGGTAAGGACGAGTCGCAAGTCCGATTCTTGCTTAGGGCACCATCCGCTTTCGCTTGCGCTACAGCGAGATTGATTTTGAATAAAATCAAGCGAAGGTGTGGGGTTAGAGAAACGGATGTCGCGCTGTAATGAACATGGTGAATGAAAGCGGACTGTTTGATGTTTTATGTTTATCTTTTACGAAGTATAAATTTCCCAGAACGTTTTTATGTTGGTTGTACAAGTGATTTAAAAAGACGCTTAAAAGAACATAATGATGGAAAATCGATATATACTAATAGATTTAAACCATGGATTCTGCATGGATATGTGGCGTTTGATAGTGAAGAGAAAGCACAAAAATTTGAAAATTTTCTTAAAACAGGTAATGGCAGAATATTTCAAAAGAAATTCTTTTGATTGTATTTTTTTTCATAAATTGCTTGCTATTGAGTAAAAAGGTAGATATACTCTGGTCTGTGTGATTCATCTGCTTTGCGTTGTGATGATATGACTGACAACCATGGAATAACGCAGCAGATATAAAGTTATAAATCAGGGTGGCACCGCGCAGCCAAGATGACTTGCGCCCCTGAAAATTAACAGTTGAATGGGTGCCGAAAATCTAATCTTTTTTCTGTGCCCGAAAATAAAAAAAGGGACCAAAATGTTATCTTTGAAATCAAAGTATAGAACCCATACATGTGGTGAATTGAATACATCAAATGTTGGCGAAACAGTTACACTGTCAGGGTGGGTACACCGTAAGCGCGATCATGGGGCGTTGTTGTTTGTGGATTTGCGCGATAATTATGGCATCACACAGGTTGTGTTTGATGGTGGTAATGAAGTCTTGGAAAAAGTAAGACCAGAATCTGTTATCAAGGTTGTGGGAACGGTTGTTGCGCGTGACGCGTCCGCGGTTAATGATAAAATCCCAACAGGTGGTATTGAAATTCAAGCAACTTCTTTCGAGGTGCTGACGAATTCAGATGTGTTGCCATTCCAGGTGTTTGGTGATGATGATTCTGTGGCAGAAGATTTACGTTTGAAATATCGCTATATTGACTTGCGCCGTGAAAGTTTACACAAGAACATTTTGTTCCGTAATCGTGTAATGAAATTTATTCGTGACAGAATGTGGGAAATGGGATTCTCGGAATTCCAGACACCAATTCTGACCGCGTCCAGTCCAGAAGGTGCGCGTGACTTTATCGTCCCCAGTCGTTATCATCATGGAATGTTCTATGCATTGCCACAAGCACCACAGCAGTTCAAGCAATTTATTCAGATTTCTGGGTTTGACCGCTATTTCCAAATTGCGCCATGTTTTCGCGATGAAGACCTGCGCGCAGACAGATTGTTGGAATTCTATCAGTTGGACTTGGAAATGTCGTTCGTTGATTTACCAGATATTCAGGCGGTGGGTAATACTTTGATGCCTGCGATGATTCGCGAATTTGTTCCAGATGCAAAAATCTGTGAAGATATTCCACATATTCCATTTGATGAAGCAATGTTGAAATATGGTTCGGATAAACCTGATTTACGTAACCCTATTATCATACATGATGTGACGGAAATATTCCGTGGGTCTGATTTTGGTATCTTTGCAAGTGCCGTTGAAAATGGCAGCGTTGTACGTGCAATTCCTGCGCCAAATTCTGCAGACAAGCCACGTTCTTGGTTTGACAAGTTGGGTGATTATGCAGTCAAAGAATTGGGCCTGGGTGGATTGGGATACATTGTATTTGCCGATGAAGCCAAAGGACCTGTTGCAAAGAAGTTAGATGAAGCGCGTATTGCAAAACTGCGTGAAATTGCAGGGGATAATTCTTCGCTGTTCTTTGTGTGCGACAAGGTTGATGTTGCCGCCAAGGCTGCAGGTAAACTGCGTAATAAACTGGGGGATGATTTGGGCTTGATTGATCCAAAAGAATTCCGTCTGTGTTGGATAGAAGAATTCCCATTCTTTGAGGCAGATGAAGAATCACCAACAGGTATCGCGTTTACGCATAATCCTTTCTCGTTCCCGATGGCAACATTGGAAGAGTTGAATACAAAGAATCCATTGGAAATCAAGGCGGCACAATTTGATATGGTGTTGAATGGCGCAGAAATTTGCAGTGGCGGTTTGCGTAACTATAACCCAGAGGTTATGTTGAAGTGTTTTGATATCACAGGTTATTCCGAAGAAATTGTTAAGGAAAAATTTGGTGGTATGTATAACGCATTCCAATATGGCGCGCCACCACACGGCGGATGTGCGTTCGGTCTGGACAGATTGGTTCAGATTATGTTGGACGAACCAAACTTGCGTCAGGTTGTAATATTCCCAACAAATCAACGTGGGCAAGACTTGATGATGGGCGCACCAACAACTGTTACAGAAA
The DNA here is from genome assembly GCA_015062545.1 of Alphaproteobacteria bacterium. GTDB lineage: Bacteria > Pseudomonadota > Alphaproteobacteria > Rs-D84 > Rs-D84 > Enterousia. The sequence goes on from SUUL01000004.1 coordinate 5,738, forward strand.
AGCAGTTGCGTGAAGTGCATATTCAAGTGCGCAAGAAAAACTAAAATAATAAAAATGCCCGTTCTGGGCATTTTTATTTTGTTGTGATTTCATACCTGTGGTTAAAGATTTTTTTCCATATATAATTTATCGCAATTATATGGGAGAGAATTTTATGACAGATTATGTTAATAACTTGATAGATGTCTTGCAACTGAGCCAATATCAAGCCAGTAAATTGCGTGCGCATTATGATAGGTATAATATTGCGCGCCTGGAAAAGCGGGGCGGGGTATTGTATGCCCCGTATGCCAACCATAATGTTTGGGAATATTTTTCGCGTATGATTTTTGGTTCGCCTGCAGATTTAATAGGACAAAACAAGACTTTGTTGCGTGCGCAAAGAAATATCAAGTTCTGCGAAAATGGTTATCATTGTGTCAAAGTTGGAAGATATACTTACTATGCCGATGCAACAGGAAATATAATTTCAAAAAGCGAATTCTTGAGAAATACAAACCGTTAAAACATTGTATGATTTTTTACAAATGCACGCATAAAGCCAATATCAAAATCTTGCATGATTTCAGATAAAGAATATTTGCGTCCACCATCCGGCATAACACTTAGTTGTATTGTTGCAGGTGTTGGTGCGGTTCCGCGCATGGTTATGTCAAATTCAGCCGTCATCATGCCGTTTGTAATGGCCAGCCCGCCAACTGCATCTGTGTGACGCATGGATAATTTTATTGGTGATGTTGTTATAAAGTTGTCTTGGTTATATTCGCCAACAATATGCATGTGTTTTAATTTTGTTTCGCCACCGCCCAATGCATTCGCCAGTGCGTATTCTGCATTTAAGATACTGATGTTTTCTGCAGATGCATAGAATTTATCAAATGACATGCCGATAATATAGCCACCGTCAAAAGATAAATCCATTGTTCCGTTCAGGTTGTAATATATGTCGTGCGCAATTTGACCGTGTGTGTTCAAGGATATTTCAGCCGTTATCATTGTATCACGAACGTTTAATGGCATTTGTGATGATAATAACTTGTTGTTGATTACAAATCTGTTTAATTGAATTGATATATCATAATTTGTTTTGTCGCGCTCGATCGTTGCTAATAAATTGCCACGCGCAGAATCTGATATTGAAAAAGTCTGTGAATTTTCTTTTAGTGCATAAACAAAATTGCTGAATTCGTTATTTTTATAAATCAACTTGTTCGCAGACAGTGAGATTTGTACAGGCAAATCAAATGGTATCAGAATAGGTGCATTGGTTAAAAATTCTTGTTCAGAATAATTTTTAACAAAGTTGGGATTTAATATTTCGTCAATATTTAATGTGTCTGTGTGTAATGTGATGTTTTTACCAGATGCGTTTCCATAAAATTCATGATTCTTGATTTTTATGTTCAAGTTAGAAATCTTGTTGCCTGAATAAAAACCAGATATTGTATAAGTGCCATCTTGGATTGAACGCAAGTCCAGTTTTGGCAACCAGGATTTGAAACTGTGGCCGGATAAATTAAAGTAATTGTCGTATGTTGATAATTGCCATTTCTGGTTGTGTGGGGTAAATGTCATTATGTCGTTTTGCCATATAAAATTACCGATGTCTTGCATCATATAGGGCGGCAAGAACGGAATGTTTGTTTTTATCCATCCTAATGTTTTGTTTGTTGCGTAATCGTATGATGCGGTTGTTTTGCCGTTAGAGATATGATATGTGCCACCAATGTCTGCAAATTTGAATTTGACAGTGCCGCTTGAGCCGATTTTGTCCAGCATTTGGTTTAGTGTTTTTGTATCTGGTAGCGGTGTGTTAGATTCTGCGAAGATGTTATATTTGCCATCGGATACAGATATTCTGCCAGATATGTCGCCATAAGAAAATTTACTGCATTGCCAATTTTGGGGCGTGCCAGAAAACAAGCACATGGTGTTTTTGCCATCAATAATTGTTGTTATCATTATGTCGTGTGCGCCGTCTTTGGTGATGGTGCCACCAGTAATGGCAATTTCATCGGCAACGATATGAGTGATTTGGAATTTGTTTTTATTACTGATGGCGTTGATTTTTAGATGCTTGAAATTACGGTCGCCTAATTTCAAGTCGCCATATAAATCAAGATTATAATTTGTTTGATGTTGAATGTGTGAAGGTTTTAATAAAAACGAAAAGTCAAATATTGCATCGTTGGAAACCAACTGAATCGTGCGGTCACCGTTTGGTGAAACTTCTACGTTGCCAGAAAAATTGTCAGCAATAATGTTAGTGAATTTGTACCCTGTGCCACCGTCCCATTCAAAGTCGGCAGTTAAACCGATGTGTTGTTTTATTTTTGGTTCTGAAAACCCCAGCCATTCATTTACGTTGTCTGTTTCCAAAGACATTTGGCCGCGGGTAGAGCCGTCCGAATATATTTGACCCGTTATATTTAGGTTATTGTTCTTGTTTTTGATATGAAATGTGTCGCCGATAAATTCTACGTCATATTTGTGATCATCTGTGCGAATTGTGCCGTGGAATTCGCCATTGGTAAAATCTGCACGAACAATGTAATATTCGCGTCCCAGAAAGTTTATTGTGCTGTTATATATTTCAATGTCATGGTTGAACATTGCAGGGGCAAGTTTATCAATAGTAATGTTGGCATCATACACAACAACCGCATCGTTTAATTTGGCATTTTTTATGTCAAAGAAACTGCCAAATGGAATAGAAAACATTACTGCACCAATTTTGGCAGTCGGAACAGCAACATCGTGGGCAACAATTGTTGCACCACCAATTAAACTGAAGTGAATGTTGCCATTTAATTTAGCAGGGACGTTTGTTTGTTCATAAACAGACTTTTCCACAATGGGTTTAAGCCCATTTAATGTAATCATCGGAGGAATAACAATCAGCGCAAAAACAAGCGCGCCAATCAAACTTAGCGTAGCCCAAAAAATTCTGCGTTTATATCTAGGTTTTAATGCCATTCTCTCTGTCCTTGTAATTTGATTATAATGGATTACAATAATGGTTGTGAATAAAAAAATGAAAAAAGCAGAATTTTATCTTGAAAGCGATTATCAGCCGATGGGGGACCAGCCAACGGCAATTTCTGAATTGGTTGCAGGGGTAAACGAAGGACGGCAAAGTCAGGTGTTGTTGGGGGTTACAGGGTCTGGAAAAACATTTACAATGGCAAATGTTATTGCGAATCTGGGACGACCAGCATTGATTATGGCACCTAATAAAATCTTGGCGGCGCAATTATATACAGAAATGAAATCGTTCTTTCCGCGTAATCATGTGGAATATTTTGTGTCATACTATGATTATTATCAACCCGAAGCATATATGCCAACCACGGACACTTATATTGATAAAGATGCATCTATAAATGAACAGTTGGATCGTATGCGACACAGTGCAACACGTGCGATGTTGGAAGAAAGGGATGTTGTTGTGGTGTCAAGTGTGTCTTCTATTTATGGTATGGGGTCGCCAGAACAATATGCGGGTATGAAAGTGGTCTTGAATGTGGGCGATTTGTTATCTATGCGTGATGTTATGCGCGCCTTGGTTGATATTCAATACAAGCGTAATGATACCGCGTTTGAACGTGGTGATTTTCGTGTGCGCGGCGATACGCTGGATATATTTCCATCACATTCACAGGATAGGGGGTGGAAACTGTCTTTCTGGGGGGATGAAATAGAAGAAATTTGGGAATTTGATACGTTAACAGGGGCAAAGTTGCAAAAATTAGATAGGATTGCAGTTTATCCAAATACTCACTATGCGACCCCAATGCCCAGTGTGTTACAGGCCTTGACACAAATTCGTGCAGATTTGAAAGAACGATTGGAATACTTTCATGAAAATATGAAGTATATAGAAGAACAACGTTTGCGCGAAAGGGTGAATTTTGATATTGAAATGATGGAAAGTACGGGAACTTGTCGCGGGGTGGAAAATTATTCGCGTTATTTGTCAGGGCGTTTGCCTGGACAACCACCACCAACATTGTTTGAATATCTGCCAAAAGACGCAATTTTATTTATTGATGAAAGTCATGTGACTGTGCCGCAAATTAGTGCAATGAGTCGTGGTGACAGGGCGCGAAAAGAAACCTTGTCGCAATATGGATTCAGATTGCCGGCATGTATAGATAACAGACCGTTGACGTTTGATGAATGGGATAATTTGCGCCCACAGACAATATTTGTTTCTGCAACACCCGCAGATTGGGAATTGGCACAGGCAAACGGTATTGTGTCAGAACAGGTTATTCGCCCAACTGGATTACTGGACCCGGTTTGTGAAGTGCGCCCAACACATAATCAAGTTGATGATTTGTTAGGTGCTGTAAAAAATGTTTCTGGGCGCGTGTTGGTGACAACCTTGACCAAGAAAATGGCAGAACAATTAACTGATTATTTGAATGAAAATGGTGTGCGCGCCAAGTATTTGCACAGCGATATTGAAACCTTGGAACGTATTGAGTTGTTACGTGAATTAAGATTGGGAAAGTTTGATGTTCTGGTAGGTATCAACTTGTTGCGCGAAGGTTTGGATGTGCCAGAATGTGAATTGGTTGCGATTATGGATGCGGATAAAGAGGGGTTCTTGCGTTCAACACGCAGCTTGATTCAGACAATCGGTCGCGCCGCGCGTAATGCAAATGGACGTGTGATTTTATATGCAGATAAAATTACAGATTCTATGCAGTATGCGCTGGGTGAAACCGCGCGCAGACGTGAAAAGCAAATGGCGTATAATACAGAACACGGTATTGTACCAAGGACTGTGACCAAGGCGGTCTTTGCCGAAGTGGGTGATGCGCAAGAAAAAACTGACAAGGCGCGCAGATTTGTGTATGATAAATCTGGTGGGGTAATGGATGCGGAATCAATCCGCCGCGAAATAAAGAAATTAACCGCACAAATGAAACGTGCCGCAGAAGATTTGGAATTTGAAAAGGCTGCGGAAATTCGTGACACGTTGCATAAACTGGAAGACGATTTGTTATTGGTGGAGTAGGTTATGAAAGAATATGTGTTGGCAAATATAGATGAAACGCGTAATTGGGCGCGAAATTTTGCACAAAACTTAAGTGCGCCTTGTGTTGTTGCGTTGCACGGTGACTTGGGGATGGGAAAATCAGAAATCGCAAGAACTGTTATTCAGACCTTGCGTGGGGCAGATACTGTTGTGCCAAGCCCGACATTTACAATCGTACAGAATTATGATGGAATTTCTCATTTTGATTTATATCGTATTGATGATGCATCTGAACTAACCGAAGTGGGGTTAGAACATGCAATCGCAAATGATATTACATTAATTGAATGGCCAGAAATTGCCGCAGATGTTCTGCCGTCAGATACAATACATGTGTATATTACAGCGTATGAAGATGGACGAAAAATCATGATAAAATAACAGCTGGGAAAAGGTACCAATGGATTTATTAGTGGATTATATGTAATATTTATATCGTGCGAAAGCATAAAGCAGGCATTGCACGAAACATGGACTTGCGACAAGCCCTGAACCCACATCCCTATATGCATTGCGTGCAAAATAAATACCGGCATTTGCCGGTGTTTTTTTATTCGTGTGATTTCTTTAATAAACTTTGTACCGCCAGTGGAAAATCATGGGCGCGTGCCAGGTATGAACCAGATACCAACATGTTTGCGCCCGCATCCCAACATGGTTGGGCGGTTTTGTCATTGATGCCACCATCAACAGAAATGGTATATTTAAGGCCGTACTTTTTACGCGTTGCCGCCAGTATAGATATTTTGTGTAATGCCCCAGGGTCAAAACTTTGACCCGCCGCCCCAGGCATAACAGACATTATCATAACTTCATCAATTTCACGTAAGATGGGTTTAAGCAAAGATACAGATGAATCCGGGTGCAGGGCAATCCCCACACGGCGACCAGATGCACGAACCGTGCGAACCGCCGCACGCAAGCCAGATGTGTTTGTGGATAATATAATCGTGTCCGCCCCCGCCGCAATGGCATCTGCCGCCCAGACCGTTGGGCTTTCTGTCATCAGATGTACGTGCAAGTGGGCGTTTGTGTGTGCGCGTATGGTGCGTAATTCTTCAATGCCGCCGGCAATTCTGTCAACGTAAAAGCCGTCCATTATATCAACGTGTATCATGGATATTCCGCCAGATGCAAACAGGTTGTATGTATCGGTTTTGCGCATGTCAAAACACAGGGTGCTGGGCAAAATGGGAATAAATTGATTTTTCTTTTTTTGTTTGCGATGGAACAGGCGTGTAAACAAATTGGCGCGTTTTTGCCAACGGTTATGGCGTGCAATATAATTGTTGCGATGTGGTTCTTCGATGCGCCAAATGTATTCGGATAATGCGCGTACAGTTGCGTCAATAGGCATCGTTTCGGTTGGGGTGGCAAAGGCATTTTCAATGAAATCACGCAAGCCTTCGATTTCTGAACCGCCGCCAGTCAGAACAATTCTGGTTGGTTTGTATTTGGTAAATGCGGGCAGACATTTGTCTTTGATTTGTCTGATAATATCAACCAAAATTGGTAAAATTACTTCGTTAACATCGCTGCGCGAAAAGTCATAAGATGTATCCGCAGGGGTAAATCTGTCCATTTCTTTGGATATCAAAGATGCAACACTGTGTTTGATAATGTCAGATGATTCTGGGGACAGGTTAAATTTTTCAGCAATCGCATTGGATATGTTTGTGCCGCCCAATGGGATTTTTGTGTGTAATACAGGACCACGGTCTGTCCAGATAGATGCACTGGTAAATTCGGCACCAAAATCAATAAACATGGTCGTTTGTTTTGACTGGCGATATATGGAGTTTTGAACAAATTGTGGGTCAAAAAATGCGTTTGGTTGAATGTGGGCACCACGCATGTGTTCATATATCTTGTCCAAGGATGCGTTGGAATAAAATATGGCACCAAATGCAGATATTAACTGACGATCAATGTGACCGATGGGGGACAGCATGTTTCGTGCAGTTGGCGTGTCATAGCGCATCGGTATGATATGTATTGGTATAAAACCGTCAGGTGGGGTAATCTGGGAAATTTGATTGCGGATATCTGTGGATGTGATTTTGTGTTCGCCACCCCATACTGTGTTCTTGGCCAATATGTCAAAATAATTTGGACCAAAATTACCCGTAATATACGCAGAATCAAACAGTACACCCAGTTGTTTTTCTAATTCGCCAATAACAGATTTTATTGCAGATACTGTATCACAACTGTCAACGGTGAAAAATGCAGAACGTTCAATGTGGGCGTTGTGTACACGATGTGCAATACCGCGTACACCGTGGGTGCCAATATCCAGACACAAAAAAGATGAATCAAACAAGTTCATATTTATTTAACCAATATACGTGCATTGTCACGCATGTCTATAACATGAATGTCTTTGTGCAATATCTTGTTGTTTTTATTCAATGTTATAAGTGTGCCAATCGCAGATATGGGGTCGTTTTCAGGTAACATGACCATTATGCCACCATTTGTGTATAAATTCCAACGGCGGTTTTCAATCCATTCCAGATAATCCAATTCCCCAATCAAATTGTGGGCGGCGTTTGTGATTTTTGTTATGTCTGATGGCAGGGGGCCACGAAAAACAACATTGCCTGTGTCGCGTGTGTCGCGGGGGGTGTTGACGATTGTGCCGTCTGCTGATAATGGGAAAAAGCTTTCGCCATCTGTCCATAATGCAACCGCACGATATAAAGATGCGCGAACCGATATGTTGCCGTTTGGCATACGGCGTACCGCAGATTTGTGAACGCCGGGAACAGAACCAATGCGCGCATTTAGATTGCGCAAGTTTATAGAATAAGAATTTGTGCCAGGCGCAACAGATGCCGCCGCCGCCAATGCCGTCAAGTCGGTATCTTTGGTGTCTGCAGATATGGAAATGTTGCGGACGTGTGATATGGATGTGCGACCAGTTGTTGTCATAATTGTGCGTACAGAAAAATATATTGCCAGAATTACAGCAATAACAAAAGACAGCCAAAACCAAATTGAACGTTTCATGACAGTGATTATATCATAAAAAAAGGGAATGAGCAATTTTTACATCGCGCGCAGTAAATATCCGCGCCGGAACATGCATCTGCGGTATGCGCCAACAGATTTTGATGTGGTGTTGCGTGGAACAGACATCAAACTGCGTTGGGCAACGTCTTTGTATTCGTTAGATTGAAATGTGACCCACAGACCATCCCAATCGGGCATGATGGCCGATTGATTCGGTGCAATCAAGTTTGCAATTCTGGAACGTGGCTGATGTGCAGGGCGGTTTATGCCCAGACATGCCTTGTGATCACGAACAAACTGTTCTGTGGTGACGGCTTCGTTTTCCCAATTTAGTACGGTGGCATTGTCAATACTGCCGCTGTTGACGGAGGCACATGCGGTTAAAGCTAAAAATAATGCAAGGATTTTTATTCTCATGTTTATTATTATAATTTAATTGCCTTTTTGTGGCAATAGTTTTTATAATGTAAAAAAAGAGAGAAGGGACAAGGATATGGCAATTAATGTTCAACAGTTTATAAAATTGGCAAATTATTATAATCAGACAGCAATGCTGATGTCTGCAATTTGTGTGCAAAAGGGCGGAATTGCAATGGAAAATTATGTGGGAAGATTTTTTGCTGCAGATGTTCTGGAATATATTGTAGAATACGGCAGGCGGTTGATGGTGCAAGATAAAAATTTGTCGGCAGAAATAGTTGCTGTGATTAATCGGTTCGCCGCACAGTTTGAAAGGGTTAAAGATTTAATAACACCAACGCAAAAGCCTATTCATGAAATGACGTTGGCAGAATTTGAAAAGCTGATGAATATATAAAAAAAAGAAAAGGGGAAAGGGATGATGGCGTTTAGATTATGTTTGATTGTGGGGATGGGCTTGTTGGGGGCATGTGTTCGGCAACAACAGCAACCACAATATGATACTGTGACTGTGGTTGATCAGTTGGTCATAGATGATAATTCTGTGCCAATCTTTCCAAAGAAAGCAGCCTTGACCACTGATACGGCGCGGCGGTTTTCAATAGAGCTGCCAAAGCGGTGTGAAGTGGATTGGGATAATCAAAATGTTGTTTCTGTGGTGCCGTATGAAAAAGTTGAGATTGTGCGTCTGGGGGTGGGGGATGCGTTACCAGATGATTTGAATGTGTCTGATTACGAATTCAAGGAGTTAACTGTTAAACAGGCTTTGGACAAGTTGTTGGATGGTACAGATATTTCTGTCGTGGAAGACGAAGCGTTATATGACAAAGTATCTGGGACAATCAGTGCAGGCAGTTTGATTGACGCGGTTGAACTGATTACCAAGATGGGGCGTGTGTATTATTCGTATGATGCACAAATGGGGGAATTGCATTTGACGCATCGTGGTAAATGGCTGATTAAAATGCCACAAAATGAAACAATAATCATGGCACTGCTGGATGCGATGCATGGTGCAGATATGCGAAATTTGTTGGTGGATTGGAAAGATAAAACGGTTGTGTTCGAAGGAAATTATCAGACAGAACGTGAAGTGTCAAAAATAATCGCAGATATCGCAGGTAAAAAATATATGTTGGCATGGGATATTGATGTGTATCGTGTGTATCCGCGAACGGATAATCCGATTGTATGGATGAATATGTTGCCGGCGTTTGGTGAAAAAAATATTCGTATGTCTATTCCTGGGGTGGTCGGGCGCGCCTTGGTTGTGGGGCCAGAAATTAACACAAAAACATTACAGGAATTCTTGGGAATGCAGGCAAATGTTGTTTTGATTTCCCAGGGAACATTTGCGATTCCAAATGGGTGGCAGTCGCGTTTTGATATTGGGCAATGCAGCAAAGAAGAAAGACTGGAAACAGATTTGATTGTTGGGGCCACGGGTACATACGGGGATTTCGCAGGACGTGAAAAAATAGATGCAAAAATTGTTTTGCGAACCAGTAATGGTGAATTGTCTTCGTTTAATATCCCATCAACGATTGGGGATAACTATGTAATTGTGGGTATTCCAACACATTCATTTGTAACAACACCAGAAACATTGGTGTCGCCGTTTGCGGAACTGGTGGTGTTTATGTCGCCGCGGGTTATTTCTGTGGTGGATGTTAAATCAGGGGATTTTGGTGGGGCGAATGAACTGATTGGTGATGCGTTGCGTGATTTCTTGAACGATTAAGGATAAATGGATGTTTTCAAAACTGGAACGAAAAGTTGCTTTTAGATATTTGGGGGCCAAAAAGCGTGGTTTTGGTTCGGTGATTTCTTGGGTGTCACTGATTGGTATTATGTTGGGGGTGGCAACACTGATTGTGGTTATGTCCGTGATGGGCGGCTTTCACGATACGTTGTTGGGACGTATTGTGGGAATGAATGGACATGTTGTTGTTTATCATCAAGATGGTGCAATTTCTGACTTTGATTTCTTGATTGATAAGATGAAGCAGAACAAGGTGGTTGCAGCACACGCAAATGCAATCGTGCCAATCGCCGAAGGGCAGGTTATGGCAACTGCCAAGGGGAATAATACAGGTGCGATGATACGCGGAATTCGTATGTCTGATTTGGTGGAAAAAACACAAACGGGTACGCGAATTTATGGCAAGGCATTATCTGAAATCAAGGATGGCGAATTGATTGGCGGTGCGTCATTGACGCGTGCGCTGAAGGTTACAATGGGTGATATGGTGTCATTGGTGTCGGCAAATAATGCAACACCAACACCGTTTGGTTCAATGCCACGTATTATGTCTTATCCGGTGATGAGTTCGTTCTTTATGGGAATGTATGAATATGATTCTGGGTATATCTTTATGCCATTGGAAACGGCGCAGAAGTATCTGAATATCGGTAATGGTGTTACACATATTGATTTGTTCTTGGATGACCCAGAAGATACAACAGATGTGGTGGAAAGTTTGGTGGAATTGTTGCCAGATGGATTTGTGGTGCGCGATTGGCGGGATTTGAATCGTGGATTTGTTGGTGCATTACAAGTTGAATCAAACGTTATGTTTTTGATATTAATGCTGATTGTGATTGTGGCGGCGTTTAATATCGTGTCGTCTTTGGTTATGTTGGTCAAAGATAAAAACAAGGATATTGCGGTATTGCGTACATTTGGTGTGTCGCGTAAATCAATGATGAAAATTTTCGTGTTGTCTGGAACGTCTATTGGAATAATTGGCGCGTTCTTTGGAACAATATTGGGTGTGTTGGTTGCGGTTTATATTGAACCAATTAGACAATTCTTTCAATGGTTAACAGGGCGCGATTTGTTCCCTGCGGAATTATATTATCTGTCTGAATTGCCGTCCAAGTTGGTCGTGACAGATGTTGTTGGAATCGCGTTAATTGCGATTTTGTTGGCGTTCTTGGCAACGTTGTACCCCGCATGGAAGGCGGCAAACACAGATCCTGTAGAGGTGTTGCGAAATGAATAAGCGCGAGCAGTTTAATAAATCAAATGTGCAAATGCTGGTTAAAAGTTTTTTGCATGATTGGTCTGCAATAGAGTATGAAGATAACCCTCCTTCTGCGTTGCAAAATGAACAACGTTATGCGCAGTACGGTATAAAATTACCGTTCAAGTTGCATTATAATTACAAAATTCCATTCGGACTGGAATCATCGTATGATTTGTTATTTTGGTATTACATGGCAAGAGTACCTGATGTTGCATCGTTTGATGACTTGCCGGATGTTTGGCGTATGAATATGGATAATTTGTCACCAATGGAAAAAAAACGTTTAGATTTTTATAAATCGTTTTCAGACGAACAAATCAAAGCAATTTATGAGTATCTTGCACAGTGGACCGTGGACGATATGATTGAAGAAATAAAACGATTAAATCCAGAATTGGCGAATATAAAAATGGATGGCAAGGAAAGTGGTGTCTCCAGACCTGTGCAAGATTTTATTTGTGGGGTTGCGTATGGATTTCCACCAGAAGATATTAAATTGTGTTTGGAATCAAAACATGGGGAACTGCAAAAGGTTGCAGACAGTCCGCGGTATCAAAAGTTGAAATATGGACACTTTACAACGCCCGAACATTATGAGATATTGTTACAGGCAGAACAGCAAATTCAACAAATACAGCAAGCTAAACAAAACAACGGAAAAGAATAAATGGCGAATATTTTGAATTCTTTGTCAAAGGTAAATGCAGGCGATGTAGTTATGTCTGTGCGGGATATTAAGCGTACCTTTATAGAAGGGGGGCAACCATTACATATCTTGCGTGGGGGTGGGTTTGATTTACATCGTGGGGAAATTATCGCGCTGGTTGGACAATCGGGGTCCGGAAAATCTACTTTGTTACAATGCGTGGGCTTGTTGGACAGACCAAGTGGTGGCAGTATTATGATAAATGGTACGCCTGTGCATAAAATGGATGAAGATACGCGTACCCAAATTCGCCGAAAAAAAATAGGTTTTGTTTATCAAAAGCATAATCTGTTATCAGACTTTACCGCAGTGGAAAATGTTGTGTTGCCAATGTTGGCAAATGGTGTGGATGAAGATGTGGCGTATGCGCGTGCAATCAAACTGTTAAAGGCGGCAAATGTTGCGCATCGTGCATCGCATCTGCCCGGTGAAATGAGTGGTGGCGAACAACAACGTACCGCTGTTGCACGCGCGTTGGCAAATAATCCAGATATTCTGTTGGCAGACGAACCAACCGGCAGTCTGGATCCGCAACATGCAGGTGCGGTGTTTGATTTATTGATGGATTTGGTGCGTAAAAATAAAATGGCGATGTTGTTTGTTACGCATGATATGAATTTGGCGGCACGTGCAGACAGGACAATCACCATTGATAATGGGATAGTAAAATAAATAAAACCAAAGGGAGAGAAAAATGAAAAATCAAAAAACAGTAAAAATTGTACACAGTCCAAAACAACGTTTTTGGGGAATTATGGCTTTGGTGGCTTTGTTCGGTTGTGGTGTGATGGTTGGGGTCGGAATGAATTCTGACAAGGTGGAATCTGTAAATAATGTTGAGACGCAAGAAGTTGCCCAACCACAAAAAACATGTGTGCAAATTGAAGAATTGTTAGCAGAACGTTTGCCGGAACCAGATGGTCAGGGTGAATTGCGCATTATACGTGCAAAAATATTTGCACAGATGTCTGAACGTGGGTGTCCGGAAAATTCTGAAAAATATGTTGCGTTGGCAAAACAGGAATTAGAGATTGCACGTGCGTTGGAAGATGATGAATTCGACCAATATGAAACAATAGAAGTCGTTGAAACGTACAAGCGTCTTGATATGCAGGCGGCTGCAGAAGAAATTTTGGAAACAGCAAAAAAATTAACAAATCCCGCGATAGATTTTATTTTGGAAGTTGAAAAAATAATCAATGAACAATAGGTTTGAAACAATGAAAAAAATTATGTTCTTATTTGGTTTGTGTGTCTGCATGCCTGCTGTGGCCGAAGAAGGGGCGGCAGAAAATACAAAAACTGAAACAGTGGTTGTAGAGCGTATGTCCTGTTCAGATATGCAGGCACGTATCAAGGAATTAAGTGATGTAGAAGATGAAACCGGTGATGTTGCAGCAGAAATTGCCAGTTTAACCCAGGATTATCGCCGCAGTTGTATGCGATCTGCAGCAGGGAGGCGGGCATCTACCACCACACGTGCGCCTGTGATTGTGGCAGAACCAGAACAGGTGGAAGAGGTTGAACCAGAACAGGCAACAGAAGAGGTCCCTGTTGAAACAGAAACTGTTGTGGAAGAGGTGTCTGTCGCAGAAGAAGTTGTGTCAGAAATTACACCAGAGCAAGAATTGGCAAATTTGGATGCGGGTTTATGTGCAGACGGCAGCAAGCCAAATCAATTTGGTTGTTGTGGGGATGAAATATTCAAGGATTTGGGTGATGCAATATTTGCGTGTTGCCCAAGGGGTGACGACACAACTGAATGTTTTCCGCCAATAAATTAAATCTAATGACTTATCTAAAAGGAAAAACGATGGCTCATGTAACTTTTGTACACTACGCCATCGTTTTCCCTTTTATCTAAATCATTATCTTTAATTTCTACCACCGCAAGGGGGGTGGCGTTTTTATCATTTTTATGATATAATTAACTGCTATGGCGAGAGATACTTATATTTCAGTTGGTAAAAAAATAAATGGATTTTCGTTTGCGAACTTGGGGTTGTTCACAGGATTTGCAGACGGTATTTATAATGCTGTATATTCGTTGGTGATTTTGGAAATTTTTCGCAGCAGTGCCATTGTCGGTGTTTATGTTACCTTGTATTCTGTGTTTTGTTTTGTGGTTGGGTTGTTTGTAAATGAAATTTTGCGCCAGTTTTCCAAGGTACGTGTGTTTTATTTTGCATTATTGATGCTGGCGGTTTGCTATGCGATGATGAGTTTTTCAATCTTGCCACGTACGTTTATTATACTTGATTGGACGACCGGTATTGCGATTACGCTGTCTTCGGCATTGATACCATTGTTTATGTCGGATTTTTCAAAAAATATTGGGATGGCGCGGTTAAATTCGCGTTATCATTTGTGGTTAAATGTGGGTGCGCTGTTTGCACCAACGGTTGCAGTGTTTATAGCAAACAGGTTTGATAATCGTGCCGCGTTCTTTGGGTCGGCGATGATATATCTGATTGCGTGGGGTGTGTTTAAATACTTTAAAATTGTTCAGCAAGACAAAAAAATCAAAGCGGTTAATCCACGCCGTACGTTTCGCGCGTTGTGGAAAAATACAGTTGCCTTTTTCCGGTTGCCAAATATGGCGCGTGCGTATGCGATAAATTTTGCGTATTATTCTTTGCGTGCGTTACGTGTGTTGTATGTGCCAATTATTGTTATTGAAAATGGATTCTCTAAAGATACGTTGGGTTGGGTATTGACGTTGGGAATTATACCGTATTTGTTGTTAAGTGATTTGATGGGGCGGCTGGTAAAAAGATATGGTAAAACCATTTGGCTGATGTTGGGCTTTGGTTCTTTTGCGGTATTGTCAATGTTGGCAACGTTTGTGACGGGTATCCCATTGTTGGCGATATTTGTTGCATGGCAGATTTCAGGTGCATTGATGGAATCTGTGCATGATTTGTTATTCTTTGATAATGTGACGCGGGCACAACAAACAAAGTATTATGGTGTTTTCCGCACCAGTGTTAATTTGCCCAGTGTTATTGTGCCAACGTTGGGTGCTGCGATGATTGCGGTATATGGCGTAACCGCTGCGGTCTGGGCGATTACTGCAACGATTGGTGCGTTGGCGGTTGGGGTGCTGATAAAAAGAAAGTGATACTTGCAATTCCAAGAATTTCTTTGTATGATTTTCTTAAGAAAAAAGGGGAAAGTTTATGGCAAAGAAAGAAGTTGTAAAAGAGGCAGGTGCGCCTGCAAAAAATCCAGCATTGGAATCTGCGTTGGCACAAATTCAAAAACAATTCGGTAAAGAAGCCATCATGAAAATGGGCGATGGTTCACAACAGAATATAGAAGCGATATCGTCTGGGTCGCTGGGGTTAGATATTGCATTGGGTGTTGGTGGTTATCCAAAGGGACGTATTGTTGAAATTTATGGCCCAGAATCTTCGGGTAAAACAACATTGGCGTTGCATGCGGTGGCTGAATCGCAGAAGAAGGGTGGAACATGTGCGTATATTGATGCAGAAAATGCCTTGGACCCATCTTATGCAAAAAAGTTGGGCGTTGATGTTTCTAATTTAATTATTTCACAGCCTGATTCTGGGGAACAAGCATTGGAAATTGCAGATACTTTGATTAAATCTGGGGCGGTTGATGTTGTTGTGATTGACTCGGTCGCGGCATTGGTGCCAAAGGCAGAACTGGAAGGAAATATTGGTGATTCTTTTGTTGGTACAACTGCGCGTTTGATGTCACAATCGTTAAAGAAATTGGCAGGCTCTGTATCGCGCAGCAATACATTGCTTATCTTTATCAATCAAATTCGTATGAAGATTGGTGTTATGTTTGGTAATCCAGAAACAACATCTGGTGGTAATGCATTAAAATTCTATGCATCTGTGCGCCTTGATATTCGCCGTACAGGACAAATTAAGGACAAGGAAGCCATTATTGGAAATGAAACGCGTGTCAAGGTTGTAAAGAACAAGGTTGCACCACCTTTCCGTACGGTTGACTTTAAGATTATGTATGGCGAAGGTATTAGTCGCATCAGTGAAATTTTGGATATGGGTGTGAAATATGACCTGATTGAAAAGGCGGGCAGTTTCTATTCGTACAACAGTGAACGCATGGGCCAGGGCGAGGCCAATGCGCGTCAGTGGTTGAAAGATCATCCGGATGTTCAAGAAGAATTGCTGAAAAAGATTATGGCGCGTTCTTCGGGTATTGCAGAAGAAATGACAACAGGGCCGGTTGATGATGATGAGGGAACAATGGTTGGTGAAGTTGAAGAATAAAGCAAAGGGCATAATATGACCGATTTATCAGAAGGATAAACAAAGGAGTTGATGATGAAACCGGAAATAGATGAATGGTAAAGATTTAACCCCGACCGGGAAAACCTGGTTGGGGTAATTTGTCATAATAAAACAAACCAAAGGGATGAAATATGAATATAGATAGGGCGTGGGCATTAACAAAAATCTTTTTTCAATCACATGTTTTTAATTGGCCTTGGCGGTCGCGTGAACATAGACGCGATGTCAGAACAAATGTTTTATCCCGCGTTGCACCTGCGTACTTCAAACGTTATCTGCCAGCAGCGATGGCGGTAAAAGAAACCGAAGTTATCAAAGATGATAAAAACGAAAAGATTTTTACAATCTGGCAACAGGGCGAAGAAAACGCGCCTGAATTGGTAAAGTCTTGTTTTCGCAGTATCAGAAAACACTGTAAACAAGAATTGGTTGTTTTGGATGACAGTAATATTTTTGATTATATAACCTTGCCAGATGTTATTGTGCAAAAGTACAAGGCTGGAAAAATTCGCCGTGCACATTTTGCGGATATTTGTCGTGTGGAACTGCTGTACCAATATGGTGGTATTTGGTTGGATTCAACAGACTTTGTAGTAAGCCCAATTCCAAAATGGATTATCGATCAAGATTTCTTTATGTACCTGGTTGGTGATAAAGTAGGGCAGAAATATATGTTCTGTCAGAACTGTTTTATTCGTGGACGCAAAGGCTCTTTCTTGTTGGGGGCATGGCGGGCAATGATTTTAGATTATTGGATGCATGAAGAAAAATCATTTGATTATTTTATGCATCAGATGTTATTCCAGACACTGGTGCAAAATGAGCCGCGCGCAATGAAATATTTTGCCGAAATGCCACATGTTGATCAATATCCAACACATACACTGTGGCATGAATATAAGTTCCAACCTTATGATGAAAAGTTGTTCAAAGAACTGACCAAAGATGCGTTCTTCCAAAAGACGGCGTATGCAGATGCACCGCGGCCGGGGACTTTCTCGCAGGCGATTTGTGATATGAATAAATAAGGGGATGTGTATGCCAAAGATTTCTGTAATTATTCCAATTTACAATGTAGAAAAATATTTGCGCAGATGTTTGGATAGTGTGTTAAATCAGACTTTTGCTGACTGGGAAGCAATTTGTGTAAACGATGGCAGCCCTGATAATAGTGATATTATCTTGGCGGAATATGCCGCAAAAGATGCGCGTTTCAAAATCGTAAATAAAAAAAATGGCGGTTTGTCTGATGCGCGTAATGCCGGGATGCAGGTTGCAACTGGGGATTATATTTTGTATCTGGACAGTGATGACTTTATTCATCCGCAAACCATGGAAATTGCATATTCATTGGCTGTGCGTGATGGGGCTGACATCGTATCGTTTACGTATGACAGAATTTATCGACCACAATTAATGGTGCGACATGTTTTGAAAATGGATACTGATAATGTAATTCCAAAACGTATGAATAAAAAGTATGATGTTGCAAAAATAAAAACACTTGTAACAGATGATGTGTATGAATACGCAACGGAACGTACGCATAATAAACCTGGTAAGAAAAAGAAATGGCTGATTAAGCATTGCCAGGTGTGGAAGAATTTGTATCGGCGTGAACTGATTGCAGATATTCCTTTTATCAAGGGCTTGCTGTTTGAAGATTTCCCGTGGTGGAGTGAAGTTATGTTGCGTAATCCGCGTGTGACGATTGCACCATTACCATTGTATTTCTATATTCCAAATTTTGGTGGAATTGTTTTAAGTGCAAAACAATTACGTATTATGCAGAGTTTGTGTACCGGAATAAAAACCGCCTTTTTGAAATATCAACAGGAGGCAACACCATATCAAATGGAACAATGGTCAAAAAATTTTCAGTGGTATTTTATTAACTGGGCATTTCGTAAAATAAAATATATGGCTGGCGCAGAAGATATGTCTGCAGCACGTGCGTGCTTCCAAGAACTGCAACAGGTTGGGGCGTTGGATAATCCGCCGTATAGATGGGCGCGAAAATTACGCCAAGATATATTGAATTTTATAAAATAATGAATGACCCGTGTTATGCGGGTCATTTATTGCTTGATTTTGTTTTCATTTAGTATATAATCACAAGGCTTTGAATTTGTTGCGGGCATAGTACAAAGGCTAGTATGCAAGCCTTCCAAGCTTGAAATGCGGGTTCGATTCCCGCTGCCCGCACCACACTTCGCCCAGGCTTCGTGTGGCAAGCCACAAGAAAAGATGTGGCGAATAAGTTCGGGCGTGCGCCGGAGTTGGAGAGCCGGGGCAGACTGTAAATCTGTTGGCTTAAGCCTGAGCTGGTTCGAATCCAGCCACTCCCACCATTAAAACGACCCACCTTGTGTGGGTCTTTTTAATGGTCTGGGCAGTCTGAGATGAGAACCAGCGGTTCGACAATGAGTAATTTTTGCAAACATAGTGCAGCTAAATTGTTAGGAATGTTTTGCGGCGCACGTTTTTTATAAATTTGCATTTTATGATAAAAGGAGTATAATGCTCGTTGAATCTGAGAGATTGGATTCGGGGCTGTAGCAAGCCTTATCAGTTCGGTGCGAAAGCATCGTTAGTTTTGTTGATGTTTCGGTGCTTTTTGCACCGCAATAACCCTGACGCTCGTTTCTTGTGGTCGGGGAGTCGTGTGTTATACAACAGGGAATAACCTAAAGACCACGAAGTCATTTAACTGATATGATTGCTAACTCCCCGACCGCCAATTTCGGCGGTTTTCTTTTAGCAAAAAAGGGGGAAGAAATGAATTTTTTTTCGCATAATAAGTTGGATTATGATGTTATCAAAAGATCAAAGTATTTTAATAAAAAGTGGTATTTAGAGACGTATCCTGATGTTTTGAAATCTGGAATGAATCCGATAGATCATTATTTGAAGAAAGGCTGGAAAGAAAAACATAATCCATCAGAAAGTTTTGATGGAAATGCGTATTTGAAAGAAAATATGGATGTAAAAAATGCGAAGATGAATCCGTTGTTGCACTATGAAAGATATGGTCGCTATGAAGGACGCAGAGGTGGTATAAAAATAAAACAAAAAGTGACTTATAATGTGAATGTAATAAAAAAAATTGCGCATTATTTTAATAAAAATTTTGCTAAGTTGCTTTATCGTAATGTTATTAAACAGAACAAAAATAAACGTGTTTTAGTGGTTTTGCATTTGTTTTATATGGAATCTTGGAACGCAATAAAATTGTATTTGGATAATCTAAAAGCTTATGATTATGATTTGGTTGTGACCTATGTTAGGGGATGTTATGATAAGAGGGTTTTGTCAAAAATAAAAGAATTTAATAAAAATGTGAAGATGTATATGTATCCGAACAGAGGGTTCGATATAGGGCCTTTTTTAGATGTGTTACAGAAAATCAATCTTGCTGATTATGATATAGTCTTTAAACTGCATAGTAAGGGGATTTATAGAAAACAAATATATATTTATAACCAAATTTTTAAAAATAAAGATTGGTTCTATAACTTATACAATGGTATTTTGGGTGAATTTTCTGTCCATAAAGTGATGAAAGCTTTTTCAAACAATAAAAATATTGGCGTGGTGGCAAGTAAAAATTTAATTGTTTGTGATCCAAAGCATAAACAGAATCTGACACAAGAAATTGCAGAGAAATATAAAATCAAGCTACATAAGAATTATAGATATGTCGCAGGTAGTTGTTTTGCGATAAGGGCAGAGGGGTTGGAAAAAATAAAAAAACAAAATTTAACAATAAAGAATTTTTCATGTACGAAGCGTGGTATTTTTTCATTGGCGCATGCTATGGAAAGAATAATTTGTGCTATGATAGAAAAACAAGGAAATATAATTTACGGCCTTAAAGTACCTCATCCAATATATAAAAGCGAGCTTGAAATAGCACAAAAAACATCATCGTTGCGATTGTTGGATGATAGAAGATTTGTATTGGATGATGAATTTTTTTATCGAGGTTTGGAGGGGAAAAAAATTCGAAATTATTATGTGAAGAGAATAGCGCTTGGGGATATAAATCGTAGCTGGAAAGGAAAGATATTTAAATTGCATGAATGTGCACCATATATTTATTTGAAGGGTAATTCGCAGGCTTACAATAGATATTGTAAAGAAAATAAAAGAATGTTTAATATTGAAATGTCACAGCATCGTTTTGATTGTTTGGTGTCTTGTATAGAATCCAAAGGATTTAATGCCAAAAGCATGCCGGTTATCAACGCAGCAGATAATGTTATTATGGATGGACAACACCGAAGCTGTTATTTGTTAAGTAAGTTTGGCACAGAGCATAAAGTACGGGCTTTGTTTATTGAGTTTGTAAAAGGTTAAAACACCCCGCAAGGGGTGTTTTTTTATGATTACTCTTCAACTTCGTATTCTTCAATTAAAGAACGTTTGACTGTTTCCAGTTTTGTTGGTTGATATTCTGTACTGGTTATCGTGGTGGTGTCGTCTGTTGATATAATCGCAACAACTTGGGATGGGGTGGCATTAGATTTCTTGGTTATGTGTGCCCCAATGGTTTTACTGCGATATTTATCAGATAAATGTTCCGGAATACGTATGTAATCATCTGGGTCTATGCCGGGTGTTTCCAGACCAAACGCATCCGCGCTTTCAATATTGTCTGGGGTCAGGCCGTATATTGGTTTGATAAAGTTTGTTTGGGCAGATTTTATTTCGCGCGGTGTGCCAGACCCGTCCAGTTGTACAATGCGTAATGAACGTTCGGATGTGCCGTTGGGCTTTAATCTGAACAGACCGTCTGTGCCCATATAACCACTGGGGTCCAGTAAATAAGCAGCGTTAGACTTGTTGGAATATATCATCCCAATCGCCATGTTTGCCGCATCGTATCCAAATGTGGCCAGCCTGTTTGGTTGGGTGCCAGATACTTGTTCGTACAGTGATGCAAAATTTTGATTTATATTTGGCAGGGTTGCAAATTTTGCACCAGACATTGTAAAGTCACCAGTAATATCAGAACCATCCCACATTGTTGTACCATAAAAACGTGCATCGCGTGCGCTGACATCATAATAACGCAAAAATGATGCCAACGATTTTGTGTCATCGCCATTACCCAAGAATAATACTGCGTCGTACGGTACGTGACCCAATGTTTCGGTTTTTTCCAGTTTTTCCAGTTGCAGATTCAGACTGGTTTCTTCGGCAGGGGTTAATGTTTCGTTCGTTAATATATCGGACAGTACTTGGCGTGCGCGCGTGTGTGCCGCCGTGCGCGCAGTATTCATGGCCGCCGTGCGTGCAGCGTCCTTGATAGATTCAGAATCATGTTCTGTATAATAGAATATACCAACCAATGGTAATTCATAATTTTCGGCAACTTGTTTGGCGGCACCGCTCATCATACGGCCAGAAGGTGTGTTTGGAGCCAATATAATAAATTGTTTTACTTCATCAGATGTCATTTCACGAATAATTGCTTCGATACTGTTTGTGGGCATCAGGGCCATTGTCATTATGCCGTTACCAACAGCAGATGCATCAGATGTAAATGATATAACAGGTAATTCTGTTGGCTTGGATTCGCGAAGGGTGCGAACGTTGTCCGAAAATACAGGGCCAATAATAATGTCGCTGTCTGTGGCTAGAATTGATTTTATTGTGTCAGGTAAATTCACACTGGAATCATAAAAAGATACGGATAGATTTTGTGGTGCGCTTTGTAAGACCGCTGTCTCAATAGATGTGCGGATTGTTTGCCCAATCGTGGCATTGTCGCCAGACAGGGGTAACAGTACCGCCATATTATGCGCGTCACCAGATGCATCAGACGTGCCATATCCATCAGATGGGCGGCCGTATTGCATGTGGCGTGGGGTTCCTGTAATCATTGTGTCGTAATCTGCAAACCAATCGGTGCCTGTGTCTGTAATGCCAGAACATCCCGCCAAGGTAAGTATTGCTGTGATATATCCAAAAATTCTGTTTATATACATTGAAAAATCCATTTTATTTTGTATCATTTTACTATAAAAGGATTCTAAATGCAAACAGGCTTGTATATTGTTGGAACACCAATCGGAAATTTGGCTGATATGTCGCCACGCGCGATAGAGGTTTTGCAAAATGTTGACTTGATTGCGGCGGAAGATACGCGTGTGTTTGGCAAGTTGGCATCGCATTTTAATATTAAAACAAAGCGTATTTCATGTCATGAGCATAATGAACGTGAGGTTGTCCCAAGTATAATTGAAAAAATTCAATCCGGTATGGCGATTGCGTGTGTCAGTGATGCAGGTATGCCGGGGGTGTCTGACCCGGGGTTTCGTTTGGTACGCGCTGCGCGCAGTGCAGGGGTGCCGGTATTTGTTGTGCCAGGGCCAGTGGCGGCAATAAGTGCGCTGGTGTTATCTGGCTTTCCAACAGACAGGTTTACATTCTGTGGGTTCTTTGATGAAAAGAAATTGCGTGATGACAATAAAATTCCACATACGATTATTTATTATGAAAGTCCAAATCGTATTATGGCGACAGTCGCAGCAATGGCGCGTGTCATGCCAGAAAGAAAAATTGCCATTGTGCGTGAAATTACAAAAATTCATGAAGAAGCAATTATTGGTTATCCTGCAGAATTATTATCTATGACACCACCACGTGGGGAAATCGTTATTGTCGTTGCACCACGACCAGAGATAAAAATGTCCGATGCAGAAATTAGTTCTATTGTAAATGAAATTGCGGCAACTTCGATGAAGGGGGCTGCGGCAGAATTGGCGGCACGCAGTGGTATTTCCAAGAAAGAAGCATATAAACGCTTGTTGGAACAAGGGGGCGGAAATGATTAAATTTGTGGGCAGTTTTGAGACGGTAAAATCTTTGCCAAATTCTCATTTCGCAGAGTATGCCTTTATTGGGCGCAGTAATGTAGGAAAATCATCGTTGATAAATGCGATTGTCGGGCAACCGATTGCGCGTACTTCTAATACTCCAGGACGTACGCAAAGTCTGAATCTGTTTAATTTAGATGACAGGGTGATGATTGTTGATTTGCCAGGTTATGGTTATGCAAAAGTTTCCAAGGTGGATGCAATGCGGTGGCTGAAACGATTAGAGGAATACTTGTTGTCGAGGCAGCAATTAAAAAGGTTATTTATTTTGATTGATTCGCGCATAGGTGCCAAGGATGCGGACTTGGATTTGATGGATTTTTGCGATGCAAATGCAATCCCTTATCAGATTGTTTATACCAAAAAAGATAAAAAAGTGCGCGAAGCAAAACAGTTGGAAATACTGCATACAGACCATGGCGCAATGGTGCCAGAAATACTGCAGACATCCGCAGAAAAGAAAACTGGATTGGAATCAATAAGGACAACCCTTGGTATCAAATAAAAATATTTTTTGTGCAACAAATCCTGCCAAGATGGGAGAGGCTTTGTGGCAATTATTGTCAAAAAGCGGTGTTGACTTGCGCGATATGTTGATTTTCTTGCCCAGCAGACGTGCCGTCAGAACAGTTGAAAAAATGATTGCAGACAAGTCTGGTGGTGTGGTGATTTTGCCAACATTGGTTGCATTGGGCGAAGGGGTAGAAGATATAGAAGAAATTGCAGATGAGCCGGATATAATTTCCAATGTAGAACGTGTGGTTGTCTTGGCCAAGTTGTTGGCAGCAGACAGTAGTATTGGGAATTTAACAACCGCATTGTCTGTGGCGCATGATTTAGTGCGTATGCAGGACTATTTGGAAAACGAAGGAATAGATGCGGCGGATATAGATTGGGAATCTGTTGTTGATGAAAAATATGCCGCGCATTTTCAATCCAAGGCAAAAATATTAAATATATTGTCTTCTTTTATGCCGATGTATGCAAATGGGCGCATTACACAGACTGCGGCACGCAATCGCGATATTCGTGCGTGGATTAATAAATTACATGAATATAAATTAGTTGTGGTTTGTGGTTCAACAGCCAGTGTGCCTGCAACATCAGATTTAATGGTGGCGGTGGCGGGTATTGCGCATGGACGAATAATATTGTCTGGTAAAATTGCAGGACGGCAAGATGATTTTGGATTAAATACAAATCCGTATAATGCGGAATATAAATTCTTGGGACGTTTGAATTTGTCCGCGGACGATGTGCAACAAATTGATGTTGGTGGGTCGGTAATTGATTTTATGAATGTTGCGTTTGGAAATGGTATAACACCAGATGATTTTGATAATGATTTATCAAATTGCCATTTAGTTGTTGCACCAAATGAAGCGGTCGAGGCGGCTGCGGTTGCAGAAATTGCAGCGCAATCGGTTGCACAAAATAAGTCAGTATTGGTAATAACACCAGATGCGGCGGGTAACCAACGTATTGCATCTGCGTTTGCGGCGCGTGGATTGATGGCGGACTTTTCGGGCGGAATGTCTGGCGGTATGACAAGTGCAGGGCGCGCAATATTGAATTTATTTGATGCGTGGATAGAAAAGGGGGCAGGAGAATTTGATAAATTATATACAGAATCTGAATTTGATTTGTTTGATACTGTGGCACAAATGGTTGAAAAATATTTGCCACAATTTACACCACAATTTATACCTGACGAATATACACAAATTTGGATAGCAATAAAGGAAATGTCTGATGCGTGTCGTGTGGCAGATGTCAGATTAAATTTGGCAGATGCGCGCGCATTTATTGCAGATGCTTTTGCCGGTGTCAGTGTGCGTGGTGTAATGCCAGAAGGGGCAAAGATAGTTGTGCTGGGAACAATAGAATCACGTATGCAGACTGCAGATGTTGTAATATTGACCGGTTTGAACGAAGGGATGTTTCCGGCGCGTGGGTATGAAAACGCATGGTTGCCAAGAAAAGTTGCAGAAAAAATCGGTTTGCCGTCAGGGGATAGGAAGGTGTCTTTGCAGGCATTGGACTTTATGAATTTGTCGTGTGGCACAGATGTTTATTGGGTACGGTCCGCTGTGTCCGGTGGGGTGCAGACAACTGAATCCAGATTCTTGTCGCGTGTGATTGTGCGTGGTGCAAGGTTTGATGAAAATACAGATGTGGTAAAGTTGGTTGCACAGCAAGATGATGTGCCTTTTGCACCACTTGATTATTCCGCGCCAATGCCGCCCGCAGATTGGAGTGATGTGTATGTTACAGAATTGGAACATTTGATTCATAATCCGTATTCTTTTTATGTAAAACATATTTTGCGATTGAAGGTTTTGGATGATTATTGGGCGATGCCAGATGCGCGTACGTTTGGAAATTTGGTACATGATGTAATTGAACATGCAACAGACTTGCGCGAAGATGTGCTGGTGGCGCAGATGGATGCCAAGGCGTTAGAGGTTTTAGGACGTGGTAATATCATATTCCATTTTTGGCATAAAAGATTTTGTGAAATCGCACCTGTAATTGTGAAAGAGTTATCAGGGGCAGGGCAGGCATATTTAGAAATTGCAGGCAAGGTAAAAATCGCAGGGCGTAATGTGCGTGCGCGCGCAGACAGAATTTGGGACGGGGGGGTGATGGATTTTAAGACAGGGGCTGCGCCGACCAGGTCACAGTTGGAACAGGGAAATATGCCACAATTACCGTTAGAGGCGTTCATTTTGCAACAGGGTGGTTTCCCAATTCGTATCAGTTCATTATCAAAAACACCGATTATGAAGTTTTTGCAACTGAAGAATAATGATGTTCGTGTGATTGAATATGATGCAAATACGACCCAAGATTTAATACGTGTTGCCGTGGACAAAGTGACAGAGTTATTTAATATTTATTCCGCGGGTGGGGCGGCATACGAATATCATGAAACAGGTGATCAGAAATATAAGCAGTATGATGATTTAGCCAGAATTAAAGATTGATAAAAATCCCACCGTTTGGTGGGATTTTTTTATTCGTGACGATCTGGGTATTTGCCATCAATCAAGTTTTTACGCACAACGTGATGTTTAACCTTTTGTGTGCTGGTTAATGGCAAGTCTTCTGTTGTCATTGCATAGTGGGTTACCCATTTATAACTGGCAACCTTTTTGTTGGCCGCGGCAATGTGTTCGCCCAGTTTTTCAAGGGTCATGCCGTCTTCTACGCTGAATACACCGTATGTAACAGTTTTGCCTTTGACCGTGTGTTCAAATACTGCAACGTTTTTAACACCGGGGATTGTGATAAACATGCCTTCCAATTCGTCTGGATAAACGTTTTTACCACTGTCTAAAACGATAACTTGTTTTTTACGGCCTGCAAAATGCAATTCACCGTTTTTATCCATGGATACCATGTCACCA
Source organism: Alphaproteobacteria bacterium (assembly GCA_015062545.1). Classification (GTDB taxonomy): domain Bacteria; phylum Pseudomonadota; class Alphaproteobacteria; order Rs-D84; family Rs-D84; genus Enterousia. The sequence goes on from SUUL01000004.1 coordinate 32,535, forward strand.
GTATTAAAGAAACCGCGTTCGTCAAAGATTTCTTTGTTGGCTTCTTCGTTGTTCAAGTAACCACCAAATACCTGATGACCGCGCAACCATAATACGCCAACACCGTCTTCGTTTTTATCACGAATTTCACATTCGTTATTCAATGTTGGACCGCCAAATGCAAATGGAAAACGTTTCTTGGTTGGTTTGGAAATACAGATTGGGCCAACCGTTTCTGTTAAACCGTATCCTTGGATAAATGTCAGCCCCAGACGTTCATAGAATGTTTCAACTTCTGGTTTGGTTGCTGCGCCACCTGCGATTAACAAGCGGGCGCGACCGCCAAATACATCCAAGATTGGTTTTTGTACCTTGCGTACCAATGCGCCAAGGCCGATTTTTTGTAACAATTTACCGCGTCTTAATATGAAAGATACCAACCACCATTTCTTTTGTGCCTTGACGTTATCAATGATTTTGTTGCGGAATACTTCCCATAAACGTGGCACAGCAGGTATAACCTGTGGACGGTATTTCTTGAAGTCTGCCATGATTTCTTTTGGGTTGACTGTTGGTTGTAACAACACGCCCGCACCAAAGTGGGTGGTTGCCAAAATTTCAACCGCAAATCCAAATACGTGGTACATTGGCAAGAAACCGTATAAGATGTCGCCGGCACGAATCCATTCTGCCATTGAATCTAATGAGTTTGTACATTCAACAATGTTAAAGTGGGTCAATGGCACAACCTTTGGTATACCTGTTGAACCAGATGTAAATGACATTGTCGCAACATCCAAAGAACCAACAGGTGCAGGTTTCAAGTCTGGGTTAACCTTGCCGTCTTTTTTTGTAATGTCATAGAATTTGAATTTATCTGTCTTATATACAAATGACTTTTCTGCACAGACCAATTTACAGTTTGTGGTGGTTGTCATATTGTCGTATTCAAATGGTGTCAGATTTGTGTCCAGTAATAATACTGTACCGCCCAAGTACCAAATCGCAAATAATGTAATTGGGAATTCTGGAATGTTATGGGATAAAATACCAACAACATCGCCCTTGGTAACGCCAGCCTTGTCTAATGACGTGGCACGCGCCTTGACCAAGTTTATAAAATCTTTGTATGTAACGCCTTCGCGCACCAAATATAAATTATCTGGCCATGTTTGCGCAGAGCGTTCAAGTAACTGATACATATTCATGTTATAAAATTCCTTGTTGTTTTTATATTGGACAATGGATATTATACTCATGAATTAAAGGAAAGCAAACATGAAAATTTTGACGTTAAATATCAATTCAATTCGTGCACATATTGAAAGTTTCTTGGAAATACTGCGTAAGGGGGAATATGACACTATAATGGTTCAGGAACTGAAAGTGGAAAATGCAAATTTTCCACACATGTTGTTTGATGAGTTTGGATATAACGTCAAAGTGTTCGGACAAAAGTCGTGGAATGGTGTTGCGACTTTTTCCAAATATTCAATAGAAGATACAACATTGGGAATACCAAATTATGCCGATGCAAATGCGCGTTTCTTGGAGTGTGTGGTAGATGGGCGCGTGCGATTGATTAATGTGTATATGCCAAATGGCGATACAGTTACATCACCAAAATTCCCATATAAATTGGAATGGATGCAGGCCTTTACACAACATATTGCACAATATCTTAATTCGCCAGAACCTGTGGTTATTGCAGGGGACTTTAATGTCGCGATTGAAGATAGGGATATTTGGAAACCTAAAAATTATGAAGGTATTGCAATTTCTGCGCCGGCGGCACGTGATATTATGAACGAATGGTTAAATGCTGGGTGGGTTGATGCGTGGCGCATGTTACATCCAGATGATGTGGACTATACGTGGTACGGATATCGCGGACGTGATACGGTGGGTAATAAACAAGGATTGCGCTTGGATTATTTTTTGTGCAATAAGGTTGCCGCCCAAATGATAAAAAACTGCGAGATTGATTTAGGACCGCGTTTGGCAGATAAACCAACAGACCATTGTGGTTTGATGCTAGAGTTGAAATAATTCGCATTTTTATTTTTCAAATGATGATTTGTCCGGAAAACGTTCCGCCAAAAATTTTGCATTGTTGCGCAGGATGTTTTCGTCCGTATCGCGTGAGTCGTTTATGCAAAATGTGGGCGCGTTAATAAGTGCGTTATATGACGTTGATACATCTGTACAACATACAGGCGAATTACGAATCCATGGCGCAAATATACAGTTGTAAATAAAATCTGTTAGTTTATGACGAGATGATTTCCGTGCGCGTGAATGAATATATTTTGCGCGATTGTTTATCAAATCGTACAGGTTAAACATTTGGCGTTGTACTTCGTTGTTTGTGCGGAACTTGTTGCGAATTTGTTTGTCAATCATACCGGTTATCATTGGGTGATTGCGACATTCAATCCAAGATGACTTTATGTACGGATCAATGCCATGTGATGGACGGTATTTATATACGTTTTTGTTGAAGATTTTTTGTATCATGCCTGCGGATAAAATAAGTGTTTGGGTGTATTCATCAACGCGTGCCATCCATTGTCCGATGTTTTTTGAACGCTTGGAATGAGTGCTGTACCTGACCAGGGCGCGACCGTGTTTATCATAAAAATAATCTGGGTTCAGGGGACGATTGAAAAACATGTCGTCATTCATTAACAGAAAGTGTTCGGATAATTCGGCGATGTTTGGTATGCACATTTCAATAGCCGTTGCGTTAAAAGTAGGCAACGCATCAGATGGTATAATTTGTTCGTGTGGAATAATTGTAATTTTTGGATGTGCGGTATTCAGCCAACGTGGTACCTGGTTAAATCCGGTGATTATATAAATATGATTAACCCAAGGGGCAAATTTTTCCACACTGCGCAAGGAATATAAAAATTCGCCATTGTCACGCCAGCGTGCATCAATCGCCGCATCGGCGTACACAGGCTTTTCACCGCGAATGATTTTTAACCATTTGTCTTTTTGTGCGCGCCATTTCTGGTCGGTGTCGTCAACCCATAAATATACAATGTCTATTTTATCAATCGGTTTCATGTGATATTATACCCCTGATTTTTCAAAACGTTGTGGTATTTTTACAACTCGTTTAAGACCAAGCATGCCGGGTTTGTCCCATGCATAAATTGGTCTGAATATGCGTTGCATAATGCGCGCAATTCGTAACCAGTCTTCGCCATGTGCTGTGCGATTTGATACATCGTTAATTGTGCCGTTGCCACGTCTTTTAAGATGGTTGACCCAATCTGGACCACGGGCGGCCGCCTTGGTAATTAACATATTCATATCAACCGCGCCAAAGTGCAACAAGTACAGATTTGGGTCAATGTGAAAGTTGTGTCCGTGGACACTGTGAAAGCCGCTGCCCCAACGGACAGGACGGTTTAATACAACAGGTTTGGTGTATCGTGTTGATAGCAGGGCATATCTGCGTTGGGATAAAAATGATTGCGTTTTATCCAGTTCTGATTCATGTATCAGATTTTGACCAACGTCCAGTCCCAGTCCAGATAATGTGGTGTTGATTTTCTTTGATGACAGGTATTCAGACAGTGATACCCCCAGGGCAGGGTCAACAATTAAAAATTCGTCACAATCACAACCAATAATAATATCGTATTCTTGTAACAATTTATTTGCAAGATTTGATATTAAATTAATGCGATATTTGTCGCCCGCGCTGCGCGACATGTCGGTGTGTGGCAATTTAGTTATATGTGCATTACCCGCATTTTCGGGGATTTCTTGGTCGGTGCCATCCAGATATATGTACAGATTTTCTGTTCCAATTTCGCCGCCGTAATATTTTATCCAACGAGACAAAAAGAACGTGTCATTACGTGCCATAGTTATTGCTGCAATGCGTTTTTGTGTTGTCATGTTATATCCCTTCGATGAATAATTTATAGATTACGTGGTGTATGTTTCTGAATAGAATTTTTATCGGGTTATTTGTTAATAACCAATCGATATGTTGTGTGCCGTATGTCGCCCGGGCCGCCGATAAAATGCAGTTGCGGATGTCGGGTGATGTGCGATTTAATATATATTTTATCTGTTTGCCCAATGCGCCGTGATTGCGCGTAAAGGCGACTTTTTTAATAAATGGCATGCCTGCACAATAGAACTTTTTTATTTTATTATAAATACTGCGTCCAGGGGCAATATATAAACAGCCCCATGAAAGTTTGTTTGCTGTGACCAATGCGGATAAACCTTGTTCGTATAGTTGTGTAATTTCGCCCTTGGATTCCAGTTTCGTTATATCGCGCATAAATTTATCAAACCATGTGGATGTAAATACGTTTGGCTTTAAGCCAACAAACCATGATTGAATGTGTGGGTGTGAATGATGGGGGTTGGCAACCATACCAAAAGCATCGTGTCCCAAATTTTCCATTTTTGTCAGATAAGGTTCCAGGTCTTGGAATGGGCCATACACAGAATCGTTGACCAGATAGAGGTATTCATAATCTGCCAGATTCAGATTTTCGGTTGCCCAGATGTATGCGCGCTTGTAAGAACCAAAATCATATTCGCCATGACGTGTGGCAGATGTGTGCACGCACTGTTTCTGAATTTTCGCAAGTTCTGAATCCGGACAATCAGAATCCATTACCAAAACAATATCGCCCAAATCGGTCAATGCGTTTACATAGTGTTCCAAGGCCGCATCAATGCATCCGTTCTTGTTATAACCTGCAAACAAAAATAATCGCTTGGTCTTCATATAATATAATGTACATGTTTTTTTTGACTATTGCAACAAAGGCTTTATAACTAAAAATAACACCCCGTGGTGGGGTGTTGTTTTATTCTTCGATATGCTTCTTTAATTTTTTACGTGTGTTACTGTCCAGTTCTTTCTTGCGCAGGCGAATTGTGTCTGGTGTGATTTCAACCAACTCGTCATCCAAAATATATGACAGGGCTTCTTCCAAAGAAATACGGCGTGGGGGCGCAAGGAATAACTTTTCGTCTGCTGTAACAGAACGCATGTTTGTTAATTCTTTGCCTTTGATTGGGTTGACTTCCAAATCGTTTTCTTTGCTGTGTTCGCCGATAATCATACCGGAATATACTTCTGTTTGTGGATCAATAAACAATGTGCCACGTGGTTGCAGGTTGAATAATGCGTATGTTGCGGCTGCGCCTTTTTCCATGGATACCAATACGCCTGGGCGGTATTGTTGGATTGCACCGCGGTATGTGTCATATTTATCAAATACGCGGTTCATGATACCTGTGCCACGTGTGTCTGTGCGGAATTCAGATAGGTAACCAATCAAACCACGGGATGGGGCAGAAAATACAATACGTGTTTTGCCACCACCGGACGCTTTCATTTCTGTAATTGTTGCCTTGCGTTTAGTCATTTTTTCAATAACAACACCAGAAAATTCATCATCAACGTCAATTACAACGTCTTCGATTGGTTCAAGTTTTTCACCGTTTTCGCCATCTTGCATAACAACGCGTGGACGTGATACAGATAACTCAAACCCTTCGCGGCGCATCGTTTCAATTAATATCCCCAGTTGTAATTCGCCACGACCAGATACCTCGAACGCTTCGTTGTTTTCGCTTTGTTCAACCTTTAGCGCAATGTTTGTTTCGGCTTCCTTGAATAATCTTTCGCCAATCATGCGGGATGTTAATTTCTTGCCCGATTTGCCCGCCAATGGTGATGTGTTTACAAAGAATGTCATTGTCAGGGTTGGTGGGTCAATGGGCATTGCGGGAATTGGTTCTGTAACCTCGGGCGCACACAAGGTGTCTGCCACGGTTGCCTTGGAAAAGCCCGCAACAACAACAATGTCGCCGGCAGATGCGGTGTCGCGGGAAATCTTTTCAATGCCGCGATGTTCAATGATTTTTGTTATCTTGGCATTTTCAATAAATTCACCATTACGGTTAATTGCCTTGACCGATTGGCCAACACGAACTGTGCCAGATTCAATTTTACCTGTTAAAATACGACCAACGTATGGGTCTGCCTCTAGTGTTGTGGCCAACATTGTGAATGGGGCATCCAGTTGGCAGCGACTGCCGTTGCAATCTGGGGCAGGTACATGGTCAACTATTAACTGGAATAATGGGGTCAGGTCTTTGCGTTCATCATTCAAATCGCGCACCGCCCAACCATCACGACCAACAGAATATAAATATGGGAAGTCCAACTGGGAATCTGTTGCACCCAGTTTATCAAACAGGTCAAACGTTTCTGTTAAAACTTCGTCAGGGCGTGCATCTGCGCGGTCAACTTTGTTGATGCAAACGATTGGGCGCAATCCCAATTTTAATGCCTTGGATAATACAAACTTGGTTTGGGGCAGTGGACCTTCGGCACTGTCAACCAACAATACAACACCATCAACCATGGATAATATACGTTCAACTTCGCCACCAAAGTCTGCGTGGCCAGGTGTGTCAACGATGTTAATCTTGTATTCGCCCCACTGAATAGATGTGGGTTTTGCGGAAATTGTAATGCCACGCTCGCGTTCAATGTCGCCGCTGTCCATAACGCGGTCGTCAATGCGTTCGTTGTCGCGGAATGTTCCTGCCTGTTTTAACATATTGTCAACCAATGTGGTTTTGCCGTGGTCAACGTGTGCAATAATTGCGATATTGCGAATTTTCATGTTTTTGCCCCATATTTGTGTTTAATCGGGTACAGGGTATACCTAAAAATTCTTATTTTCAATATTTTTTATGTTCTGGGATTGACATTTGGCCGAATTTGTCTATATTTAGATATGTGTGTTGAGTGTAATGATGAACCAAAGGAGGTTATAGTGACACCAGTGATATTGGATAGAGATGCTATTTATGGCGCGATTAAAAGCGCGTTTAGTGAATTTTATAATTTGGCGCGTATCGGATTGAGAAAGCGTTGGAAATCTTTGACACCGGTTGAACGTGCGCAGGCGGCGCGCAGTTTGGTCTTTATGAAAGAATTGGCGACAAATCCTGCAAAATATTTTTCGCGCGCGAATACTGGGGCGGCATGGGTAAAACGTGCAAATGATTTTGCAGAGCAGCATAATATTGTGCCTGCGAATATGCATCATGCATATTACATCGTTCATGGTCCAAAAGAAATTGTTGCAGAAAAAGCACGTGCAGCCTGGATTTATAATGCAGATATTGCCAATATGTTTTACAGATTTTGTAAGATGGTTCAGGATTGGGAATATAAGCGCACATCCCCAGAAGATAAAGAGTTTTTTGAGGCAAAGCGGGTTGCAGAAGATATTGTTAATGCATCAAAAAGATATACGGCATTCCGCAAAACAGAAGAACCAAGTAAAGTGCAGACATGGTTGCAAAAAAATATGAAATGCTTGGTAAAATAAAGAAAGACCGCCATTTGGCGGTTCTTTTTTTAAGCCCTGGAATTTAAGAATGCAATCGCATCCATTCCCGCAGTGCATCCTGTGCCGACCGCGGTTGCAATTTGCATCTTTAGTTCGCTGTGAACGTCACCTGCAACAAACATTCCGGCGGGCAGGGCAGTTGGTGCCAGACGACCCATGCCGTCACGTTTTATGTTTTCGGTTAAGTAATCTGTGTTGGCTTCGTGGCCGATTGCAACAAATACGCCATCTGCAACTATTTCGTTTCCGTCAGTTGTTGTGACAATTAATTCGCCGTCTGCGGAATCTGGTTTTGGTGCGATTTTTGCCAGGTCTGTGTTGAATAAACATTCAATGTTTTTACGCGCTGCAACGCGTTCGCGCAGGATCGCTTCGGCGCGGAAAAATTCGGATTTACGATATATGATTTTTACAGTTTTTGCCAAGTCTGCCAAATATAATGCATCGTTTAATGCGCTGTTGCCACCGCCCATAACGATAACTGTTTTGCCGCTGTAGAAAAAGCCATCGCAGGTTGCGCAATATGAAACGCCACGCCCCATTAATTCACGCGCCCCTTCGATGTCCAGTTTGCGTGGGGATGCACCCGTTGCAATAATAAGTGTTTTTCCGGTATATTCTTGGCCATTGTCGCAATTTACGGTAAAACCATTATCTGCATCGCCAGATATGTTTTTTGCAGATGTAAATTTTACGATTGCACCAAATGTTTCACATTGTTTCTTCATAAATTCGGCCAGTTCCATGCCGCTGCCCGCCCAACCAGGATAGTTTTCAAGGACGGCAATACCCGCCATTTGACCGCCCAAACGGTCGCCACCCAAGACCAATGTTTTCTTGTTCGCGCGTGCCGCATACAATGCCGCCGTTAGACCTGCGGGGCCAGAACCTAAAATAATAACGTCATACATAATAGTAATACCTTCCTTGATAGACTTTGTTCTGGCATACCATACACAAAACGATATGATTATGCAAATGAAATCGGAATTTATTGCATTGTCATAAAAATTGTTTTATAATCAAGTTGATATGTGTAATCAAATTGTATTTTTTAGTCGCAGTTCATCCCCGTTTGGGGTGTAGTTTTTCGTATATTCATTTTCTTTACAAGAAATCTAAACTGTTATAAGATATAATCCAAATAAATCAAAAAGGTATATATTATGTTGGATATGAAATTTATTCGTGAAAATCCAGATGTTGTTAAAAAGGCTTGTGAATTAAAAGGCTATGAAAACAGGGTGGATGAAATATTGGCGTTGGATATGCGTGTTCGTGAATTGAAGACAATCACACAATCTAAGACTGCTGAAAAAAATAAAATTACACGTGAAATACCAACTGCAACAGACAAAGCACCCTTGATTGCACGCAGCAAGGAAATTAATGCAGAGATTGCGGCGGATATGGCAGAACTGGCGGAAAAAGAAGACATGTTGCATGACTTGCTGTTGCGTACACCCCAGATTCCATCCGCGGATGCGCCAGTTGGCAAAGATGATACGGAAAATGTAGAGGTTAGACGTGTCGGTGTCCCGCGTGAATTTGACTTTACACCACGGCCACAATGGGAATTGTTGGAAATGAATGGTTGGTGGAAAAATGATAAAATTGCATCAATTTGTGGCGCACGTACGTATGCCTTGTTTGGCGAAGCCGCAGAATTAGAATTGGCAATTCAGACATACGTGTTACAGAAATTAATGGCCAAAGGATTTACATTTGTAAACTGTCCGTCTATTACAAAACCACAGACTATATTTAATGCGGGACATTTTATGGGGGCAGATTTGTCGGTTATGAATAATGATGTGTTTATGCTGACAGATACAGACAGATGTTTGGCAGGTACGGCGGAAATTGTATTGAATTCATTACACGCAGACGAAGTTTTGAATGAAAAAGATTTGCCAATTAAGTATGCGGGTTATTCGCCATGTTTCCGTAAAGAAGCAGGGGCGGCAGGGCGCGACACCCGCGGAATCGTGCGCATACATCAATTTAACAAGGTGGAACAATATATCTTTTGTACGCCAGAACAGTCTGATGAAATGCATGAACATTTGTTGAATAATCTGTGTGAAGTGATGGAAGATTTGGAACTGCCGTATCGTGTTATTGCGGCATGCACAGGCGATATGGGATTTAACAAAGTGAAGATGCATGACGTGGAAGCGTGGTTCCCCAGTGAAAATACATATCGTGAATTGGGGTCTTGTTCGTCAATTGGACAATTCCAAGCGCGCCGTACAAACACGCGTTTCCGCGACAAAGATGGAAATATGCAATTTTGTGCAACATTGAATAACACAGGGATTGCGTTGCCACGCGCCATCGTTCCTGTAATTGAAAATCATCAAAACCCAGATGGTTCTGTGAATATTCCTAAGAAATTACAGGCGTTAATGGGTGGGCGTACAAAAATTGGTGGCAAGCACTAAAATATAAACCGGCATTTGCCGGTTTCTATTTTTTTCCAAAATGTTTTTTTAATATTTCGTATGCAGCAGAAATTCTTGCAAATTGGGTTGCTGCATTTTTCTTGTCGGTTGCGGTGTCGGGGTGGTATTGTTTTGCCAATGCGCGGTATTTTGCGCCAACTTCGCGCCATGTGGCAGATATCCCCAGGCCAAATACTTTCAAAGAAGACACAACATTTGTTGGTAATTTGCTTTTTGCTGGAATTCGGTCAAATTTACTGCGGCCAGTGATAAAATCGTTGATGAATTTTGCGTAATCTGTTGCATCGGCATTGGCATCGTCTTTGTCTTTTAATGGCGCACCAAATGTTTGGCGTTCCCAATCTGCTTCGATTTCTTCTGGGGTCATGTCAGCATAGAAATTCCAGTTCTTGTTATATTCTGCGGCATGTTCCTGACAGAAAAACCAATAATCACGCAAATCACGTGATTTCGGGGCGCGGCATGTGCCGGCCTTGGTGCAACCTGGTTTGTCACATTTTTTTATCATTTTTTTATATACCTTTCTTGTTCGATAATGGATGATGATTTGTTATCGTTTCTTTTAATTTTTCTGGCATTACATGGGTGTAGATTTGTGTTGTTGATATATCTTCGTGTCCCAACATCGTTTGTATTGCACGCAGGTTTGCGCCGCCCGCCAATAAGTGTGATGCAAAGGAATGACGCAAGACGTGGGGCGATACGCGTTTTGGGTCAATGCCAGATAAAACTGCACATTTTTTTATTAGTTTGAAAAATGCGTCACGTGTTATGTGACCGGTTTTGCCACGGGATGGAAATACGTACTTTGAATCAATGTCGCCACGTGCATCCAACCATTTATTTAATGCATGAATTGCAGCATCGTGCATCGGCACCAGGCGTTCTTTTGCGCCCTTGCCATGAATTAATAATTTGTTCCCCAGTATGCCTGTCATGGGTAATTCGCACAATTCTGATATGCGCAAGCCCGATGCGTAAAGTAATTCAATCATGGCACGCAGACGGGTTGCAGTTTTTATGTCGCCAGCACTGGATATTAATAATTCAATTTCGTGTGGTGACAAGAATTTAGGTAAATTGTGTTCGCGTTTGGGTAATTCCAGATTAGTTGTTGGATTTTGTGTAATAATTTTCTCTAGCATCAAAAATTTATAAAATCCACGCAGTGCAGATGCTTTGCGCGCAATAGATGATGGTTTGTCCGGCAGGTTGGACAGATAATTTTGTATGTCTGTGGCGGTTGCGTTCATTAACCCGACAGGTATGGCTTCGTTCGCCAAGCGCAAGTCTGATTCATAGCTGGTTAATGTTTTGTTGCTGCATCCTTTTTCCGCGACAAGTGCTTCAAGAAATATGTCTATATAGTTCATGGGTACACCACAATTTCTGTCATGTGTTGGGCAGGCGGAAATGATATAATCATTAATATGATGATGGCAATGCATAAGGCCCATAATAAAAATTTGCGGAATGTTGGATTTTTCTTCTTTTTAATAGGCATAATGTTCACCTTTGGCTGTTGTGGTGTTAAATCGTGTCAAAACTGGTGATAAATGTGCCGGCAGCCGCAATGATAATCAGTGGCGGTGCAATAATGGCCAATATTGGTGGCAGTGTACCCGTTGCGCCCAATGCGTTGAACATGTTTACAATAAAGTACAATGCAAAGCATGTTATAATACCCAGACTAAATTTTGTGCCAAAATTGTAGTTGCGCCGTTGTTTCGTTTGAGAAAACGCAACACCCAACATGGCCATGGCAATCATGGTTAATGGTAAAAACAGCAGGGTCCAAAACTGTACCAAATGACCGCGTACAGGGGCACCAATAGATTCCATTTTGCGGATAAATTGTGGTAATTGCCAAAATGATATTTGATCTGGTTGAAGATATCTGTCCAAAATCGTTTGTGGGGTCAACAGGGTGTCTGTGGACCAGTCGGATTTTTTCATCGTGCCATCAGCCAACCAGATGTTCGCATCTGTGGCGGTTATTTTTTTGTCGGACAATATAACGTTTTGTGCGTTGACACGTTCTTTTAATCTGAACTGTGTATCTTGGGTGTATATGGATACATTTTCAAATATCAATGTGTCAGGAGTGTTATGAACGTCAGATGCCTGCATGGTGATAAACCCGCTGTCCGAAGATTCACGCAACCATATCTTGTTATCAATTAATTGTAAATTGTCCGATGTAATTGCCTGGGTGCTGATGCTGACCGAATATGGATTAATAACCGTTGTGGCAAATGCGCCAATCAAAAATGCACCAATCAAAAATGGACGTGTGGCTTGAAAGGGAGATAGGCCCGCACCCGATATAATAATATTCTCGCTGGATTTGGTAAGATTATAAGATGTTAATAATGTTCCCATAAATACCGCCAATGGTAAAAACAAGGGAACATATTCCAATAATCTGATCCAGGAATCACGCAATGCTGCAACCGCATGTGAATTAGACGGCAGACGTTCTACGAATGTAACCGCCAAAATAATTCCACATACAATCAACATAACAAGACCAACGCCGGAAAAAAATCGGCGTAATAGGAATTTGTTCAAGATACGTGACCTGGACATATTAAATAAGTATAACTTGTTTATTTGATATTTGCAAAATTAAAATGAATGCGTATAATTTCCACAGATAAATATAACAGGATGACAAAAATGGAAAAGAAACCAATTTCCCGTGATGGGTTTGATAAGTTGCTGAAAGAACTGAAAGATTTGAAAGAAAATCAGCGACCGGAAATTTTGAAAACTGTCCAGTGGGCGCGTTCTTTGGGGGATTTGTCCGAAAACGCAGATTACAGTGCTGCACGTGAAAAACAACGTCAGATTGATAATCGTATTCGTTTTATCGAAGGAATTATTGAAAATGCAGCGGTTATTGATATTGATTCCTTGTCTGGGAATAGGGTGGTTTTTGGCGCGCGTGTGGTCGCAGAAGATGAAGATGGTAATAAAATGCAATGCAGAATTTTGTCTGATATAGAATCGGACGGACGGACGGTTATTTCGTGTACGTCACCTGTTGGGCGCGCAATGATTGGCAGATGTGTCGGGGATACTTGTATCGTCAAATTGCCCGGTGGTGAAAAAGAATATGAAATATTGGAAGTAAAATTCAAAGAGTAATTTATGTCGGTCAGGGTCTTGCCAGATTTTTTGATAAATCAAATCGCTGCGGGCGAAGTGGTGGAACGTCCCGCCAGTGTGGTCAAAGAATTGGTGGAAAATGCGCTGGATGCGGGGGCAGACCAGATAATAATAGATGTGGTTGATGGCGGACGTACGGCAATAACAATTATTGATAATGGCGGGGGAATGGTGCGCGATGATTTGGTGCGCGCAATTACCAGGCATGCGACTTCTAAATTACCAACAGATGATTTGTTAAATATTAATTTTATGGGTTTTCGTGGCGAAGCGTTGCCGTCTATTGCATCTGTGTCAGATATGTATATTGATACTTTTAATGTGGCAGAAGAACATGGTTGGCAAATTGATGCAAATTCTGGTGATGTAAAGCCGTCTGACTGGGAAAGCGGTACGCGTATTCGTGTGCAGAACTTGTTCGCCAAAACGCCTGCACGATTAAAGTTTTTGCGTGGCGACAAGGCTGAATTAATTTCAGTGTTAGAAGTGGTAAAACGTTTGGCCATGGCGCGACCTGATGTTGGGTTTGTGCTGAATAACAAATGGCGGTTTCCAAAAAATCAAGATTTGGCAGAACGTATCGTGGCGGTTATGGGTGATGATGTGCGGGGGCGGATGCTGGAAATCAATGCCGTATCGCGTAGTAATACGGAAATGAAGTTAACAGGATTTGTGTCAGAGCCAACATTGCGGCGCGCATCATCTGTGGATCAATATTTGTTTGTAAATAATCGTCCTGTCAAAGACAAGGTTTTGGTAGGTGCGTTGCGCGGGGCATATATGGATGTTATGCATGCGCGTGAATTTCCATTGTGTGCGCTGTATTTAACACTGCCACCACAATTTGTTGATGTTAATGTGTCGCCCGCCAAGACCGAAGTACATTTCTTGGAACCATCGCACGTTCGTTCATTTATCATAAAAACAATTCGTGACAGGTTGGCGCAGACCATGATGGAATCTGTGGAGAATGTCGAACAAAGTAGTGTTAGTGCAATTTCAAATAATGTTGTTCGGGCGGAACCTGTTAAATTTGATTTTGGTATCAAGGCCGATTCTTTCAAGGTCAGAGATTTTGTCGCACCAATTCAAACCGGATATGTGCCACCTGTGGAAAGTTTGAAAATATTGGCAGAACCGATACGGGAAGAAGAAGTTGAATTGCCGTTGGGACGGGTTGTCGGACAGGTGGCCAATAAATACATCGTGGCGCAACGTGGGGATGATATGATAATTGTTGATCAGCATGCGGCGCATGAACGTATAACCTATGAAAAGTTGCGTACAAATAAAATTAAAACTCAACCATTGTTGACACCGATTGTTGTGAATCTGCGTACAGAAGATGTTATGGCGGTTGTGTCAATCGCAGATGAATTAAAACAGTCTGGTTTGCATGTTGGTGAATTTGGTGAAGATGCAGTTGCGATATTTGAAAAACCATCTGATTGGGATATGGATTGGCCGGATGTGTTGCGTCAAATTGCAGACGAAGTGCGCGCCAATGGACATTCGTCTGGACTGAATGAAAAATTGCATCTGAAATTGGCAAATTACGCATGTCATCATTCTGTGCGGGCGGGGCAAAAGTTAGATATGTTGCAGATGGATACACTGTTGCGTGATATAGAAAAAACAGAACGCGCGGGGCAGTGTAATCATGGACGACCCGTGTATAAAATTATACCAATATCTGAAATAGATACATGGTTTGAACGGTTGTAAAAAGCCTTGGGTGGGGCGTTTTTTATAAATGGTTTTTTTCTTTATTTTCCCTTTACAATACTGGGTTTTTTTACTATTGTTCTTGTATTAAGACAAGGAGAAATACATGGAACAGACAGCACAAGTTGTAGATACGGTTGTACAAACGACCCCAATGCCTGCGCAGAATGGATTTTGGGGAATGGTTTTGTATTGCGTTATTGCATTTGGAATAATTTACTTTTTTATGGTGCGCCCAAATAAAAAACGTATGGCGGAATATCAAAAAATGCTGGATTCCCTGCAGGTTGGTAATCGGGTAATGGCCGCAGGTATTTATGGTGTTGTTAAAAAAGTAAATGAAAAAACGATAGATTTGGAAGTTGCCAAAGGCGTTGTTATAGAAGTTAATAAAAACGCCGTGGCGTTGGTAGAATAAGTAAGGGGTTTTGATTATGTTTAAGAAATTGGCGATAATTTTTGTTGCGGTATTTTGTGTGTTGTTGGCTGTGCCAACGATGTCGCCAAAGTTGGCACCGTATTTTCCGTCTTGGGTGCATCCTGTGTCTTTGGGATTAGACTTGAAGGGCGGGGCGCAGTTGTTGTTAGAAGTTGATACAACAACTATGTTTCAAGAAAAAACAGAACAGTTATATGATGAAACGCGTAGCGCATTGATTGATAGAAACAAGGGGGTTATTCGTTTTTCTAATCTGCGTAATCATGATGGTGTTGTGTCGCTGGTGGTGCGTGATGAAAACGAGGTTGGTGATGCCAAGGGCCGCTTGAAAAGCGTGTTTGGAAATACGGTTGATATTAAATCAGATGGAAAAACAATAGAATTATCTTATTCTGAAAAACAGCGTGCGGAAATGATTAATGATGCCTTGGCGCGCAGTATTGAAATCGTGCGCCGCCGTATTGATGCGCTGGGGACAAAAGAACCTGCAATCCAAAGCCAGGGGGGTAAGTATATCATGGTACAGTTGCCTGGTGTTGATAATCCAGAACGTATCAAGGACTTAATCGGTCAGACTGCAAAAATGACTTTCCATTTGGTGAATGAGAATGTGTCGCCAGAACAGATTGCGTCTGGACGTGCACCAAGTGGTACGGAATTTTTGCCTTATATTGATGCGCCAGGGCAGGTGATTCCTGTGTATTCCCATGTGGAAGTTTCAGGGGAATCTTTGAAAGATTCACAGGCGGATTTTGACCAGAATAATATGCCTGTTGTGTCAACTGTGTTTGATGCATCTGGGGCGCGTAGATTTGCAAAATTGACCACGGAACATGTCAATGAAAGATTTGCGATTGTTTTGGACGGCAAGGTATTGTCTGCGCCAGTTATTCGCGAGCCAATCCCAGGTGGTCGTGGACAGATTTCTGGGGGCTTTACATTGCAGGGCGCAAAAGATTTGGCTGTGTTGTTGCGCAGTGGCGCATTGCCGGCACCTTTGCAGGTTATTGAAGAACGCGTTGTTGGCGCGGGTTTGGGTGCTGATACCATCGCACAAGGCAAGGTGGGTGCTGTGGCTGGGGTAATCTTTATCTTCTTGTTCTTGTTTATGGTTTATCGCCTCTTTGGTGTTCTGGCAGGGGTTGCGTTGGTTGTAAACTTGGGCATGATTGTTGGGTTGACAGCATTGTTTGGTGCAACACTGACATTGCCAGGTATTGCGGGTATTGTGCTGACCTTGGGGATGGCGGTGGACGCAAATGTGTTGCCGTTTGAACGTATCCGAGATGAAGTCAAGGCGGGTGTTCCAACGTTACGTGCGGTTAATATCGGGTTTGATCGTGCAATGAAGACAGTTTTGGACGGAAACTTGACTACGTTGATTGCGGCATTGGTGTTGTTCCAATTTGGTGCAGGTCCAATTCGTGGTTTTGCGGTTACGTTATCAATCGGTATCTTAACAACGTTGTTTACCTGTGTATGGTTTTCTAGGTTGTTGATAGATTGGTATATGGGTGGCAAAAATAAAAAGATTGGTTTTATTAAATAAGAATGCAAAAAAAGGGGTAGTGTTATGAAACTGCATTTTATGAAATATCGCAAAATTGCATATGTGATTTCTGCAGCGTTGGTATTATTGTCTGTATTGTCGTTGGTTTTCCGTGGGTTGAATTATGGTATTGATTTTGCAGGCGGTATTTCAATGGAGGTAAAACCCATTGTTGAAAATTATGGAATTGAACAAATGCGTGATGCGTTAAGTGAATTCAATCCAGAATTGCAAGAGGTTGATGGTAATGCAATCTTGTTGCGCGTGGGACTGCCCAAGGGATCAACAGATGCACAACAAAATGAACGTGTCGGCGAAATTAAAAATATTTTGGGTGACAATGTTCAATATTCACAAGTCCAGATTGTTGGACCAAAAATCGGTGGCGAATTAATTCGTGGTGGTATTTTGGCGATATTGTTCGCGTTTATAATGATGGCGGTCTATGTTTGGATTCGGTACAAGGGCGGATATGCCATTGGTGCGTTTGGTTCGTTGTTCTTGGACTTTGTGTTGATGTTTGGTTTTTATTCCTGGACAGGTTTGGAATTTAATCAGACATCTATTGCAGTTATCTTGACCGCCATTGGGTATTCTATTAATGACAAGGTTGTAAACTATGACCGAATTGAAGAGAATATTAAAAAGTATCATAAAATGCCAATGGCAGATTTGATTGATTTGTCCGTAAATGAAATGTTGCGCAGAACAATGTTAACCAGTGTTTCAACCCTGTTGGCAATGGTTGGTTTGTTCTTGTTCGGTGGGCAGATGTTGCGTGAATTTGCAATCGCAATGGGCTTCTCTATTATAATGGGAACATTCACCAGTATCTATATCTCGAATATGATTCTGTATAACTTTAATTTGCGTGATTCAGATAAATAGTTGAACGACAGGCATCGCAAGAAACGGGGGGAAAGGCATATGAAGATAAATAAATTCTTGGTATGGTTAATGTTGGCCGTGGGGGCGATGCCTGCAAGTGCAAACAGTTTGTTCTTTGAAGAAGAACCGGTGCAAGGTGGGCTGCATGTGTTTGATATGTCAAATACATTTGCAGAGATTTATCAGAAGTTAAATGGAATAAACTGGGCTGGAAAAAATCTTAATATTGCTGTGGAAAGTTTGGAAAATTTACATAAATCTGCCCATGTGGCGGCCACAGACGAGCGTGTGGTTTTGGTATGGGATGATACGATTGTTGCAAATTTTCCGCGTCCCAGTGATGGTGACTGGTATGGTTTTGGTGAAATTACCACTGCGTTAGTGTTGAAAATGCGCGAACAAGATGCCGCTTTGCGTTCTTTGTCAGAAAGCGGTGTGTATCAAGCCGTTGTGGATGGTTTGGTGCGGGGAATTGATGAAAATGGGCGGTATATTTATTCACAGGCTGCAGAAGTTGCGGAAGATGGGCGCTTGCTGACCAGTGTTGGTTTGGAAGGCGCGCGTGATGAACGCGGAAATTTTCGCGTGTCTGCTATTTATAAAGGCGCGCCAGCAGATATTGCAGGGGTCAGCGCAGGGGACTTGATTGTGCAAATTAATGGACGTGCCGTTGCGGATATGTCTGATGTGGAATTAGCACAGGTTATGCGTGGGTTTAATTCGGGAACATCAAAAGTAAAATTGTTGACACCGGCGGGGGGTAAAGATGTGGTGCTGCGGCGTGCGTCAGTTGTGTTGGCAGATGCGGATATTATTCATCGCAGTAACCCAAAGTCGGGTGGATTGATTGAGATAGTTGTTCATAAAATATCTGATGGTGCGGTTAATATTATTAACGAGGCTTTGGCGCGTTATTCAGATGCAGATGGTGTAATATTGGATTTGCGTGCCGCGGTTGGTGATGATGAAAGGGCGGCTGCAAAGTTGGGTGGTTTGTTTATGGGGCAGGTGCCGTTGATGCGTATTGTTGAAACAGCGCGTGATGAAGTGGAAATTGTTCCTGGTGGTAATGCGGTGACGGATGTGCCTGTGGTGGTTTTGATGTCTAATATGACACGTGGTACAGCCGAAGCGTTGGCGGCGGCGTTTTATGAAAATGCGCGTGGTGTGTTGGTTGGAACACCGACCGCGGGCAGTGCGCGCACCGCAACGCGTATTGATTTAGATAATGGTGGCGCATTGGTGTTGTTGAATAAATCTATTAAAACGGGGTTGGGAAATAAATTAGACGGTCGCGGAATTTTCCCAATCGTCTGTCTGTCTAATATTCGTTCGCAACAACAGCAAGATGTATTCTTTTTGAATGTTATCAACAGTAATTTTAATGCGCGTGATTTTAATCGTGAACCGGATATTGATGTGGCGGCTGTGCGCCGTGGGTGTCCAGTAATTACCAGTGGAACAGATGAAGATGCGGTTGCGATGGCTGTGTCTGCCAAGATTTTAACTGATAAAAAAGTCTATAATAATCTGCTGGCAGAATAAATAATTTTGGGGGTGTGACATGTTTTTGACATCGGACAATAAAATTCAATGGCGTAAAATGGGGTGGGGCGCGATTGTTACTTGTGCGCTGGTGCTGATGGGGATTTTCTGGTTTGATAAACCTGTGTTTATGTTTTTGCGCAATTTTGATTGTGGCGCGTTTCATGTTCTTGCAAAAATCTTTGCACCAAAATTGTGGATTTTAGCATCTTTTGTGGTGGCAGTGGTTTTTTGTACAAAAAAGTGCGTAAAAACAGATTGTAGTTTCTTGGATTTTAGAAACAAGGGCAGCTTGAAAACGTATCTGTTGAATTTCTTTGTAAAAACAAAGGGTAGTAATGCATTTTTGATATTTTATAGCGTTTTGTCTGCAGGGGTTTTAGTGAAGTTGTTAAAAGTGTTTATTGGGCGTGCCCGTCCGATATTTTATGAGGCCTTGGATATGACCGGGTTCTTTCCGCCATCGTTTGATTGGGCATTTAATTCGATGCCGTCTGGACATACCGCGGTCAGTTTTGCAGGTCTGGTAATGATTGGCATGTTGGCACCAAAATTCAAGCCACTGACATGGACGTTGGCAATCTTGATAGGGGTGTCGCGTGTGGCAGTTGGCGCGCATTGGCCCAGTGATGTTATTTTTGGTGCATTTTTGGGTATGGTCGTGGCAGATATTATTAAATGGTATATGTTGCGAAAAAGTGAAAAATAAACCATGGGCGATGAAATATCGCCTGTTTTTTTTGCTAAAATTGTGATAAAATACATCTGTTATGGCAAAGAAATCAACTTTTTTACCGGGCAGTATATCAGATGCTTTGCGGTCAATGTCCAGCCGATTGGTGGGGGTGTTGATTTTTCTGATTGGTGGATGGGCGACATGTGCGTTGTTGTTTTATAATCCGTATTTAGATGGATTTGGTGTGGCCAGTACGTTGGGTGGTCAGTCTGTGATGGGATGGATTGTTGGATGTATCCGTTATGGTGTTGGTGCGGTGCCGGCATTGTTTCTGTTTTTGTGTGTGATGCGATTCGGTTTTGTGAAGTTGGTTGGATTGCATGGTGATTATGCGCCAGAATATGATTTCTTGCGTGGGTTTATTGCATTGTGTTTGGGGGCGGTTGGATTGGGCTTGATGTCGCCAAATGCATCTTATGGCGGGCTGTTTGGTGCGATTGCGGCGGCGGATTTGATGGCGCTGATGGGTAATGTTGCAATTATTGTTGGAATTTTTTCTTTTGTTGGTTTTTTGTGGATGGCGGGCAGCTTGTTGCATGTGCGTTTGTCGCATTTGCGGTGGGCAATGCGCTTGATGTACAAGTGGTTGCGCGTTATTGCCGCGGCGTTCAGATTGACAGATATGACCCCTGCCCAAGTGTTGGCAGAATCTGATGATGAAGAAGATATAGAAGAAGACGAAGAGATTGGGGAAGATGAAGAAGAGGCTTCAGAAGAAAAGCCAAAGCGCAGTTTGCTGGGACGTAAAAACCAAAAGAAAGTGGCGGGTGCTGTGGCCGCGGTTGCCACGCCAAAGCGTGCGCGCGCGGGAACGCAATTCAAATTGCCAGATCCGAAAATGTTGGAAAAGTCAAATTTCAGTAAATATTCTGTAACACCAGAATTAAAGCAAAATGCCCGCAGTATGGAAGTGAAATTTGCGCAATATGGTGTGCGTGGCAAGGTGGTTGGAATCAAGCCTGGGCCAATCGTTACTTTGTATGAATTTATGCCAGATGATGGTACGCGTATGGCGGATGTTAATAAAACTGTAACAGATATGACGCGCGCGATGGCAACAGAAAGTATTCGTATCGCACATATTCCACGTACACAATTAATTGGTGTAGAAATGGTGAACTTAACCCGTCAAACTGTGCGTTATCGTGGTCTGATGGAAAATCCGCTGTTTGTGGAATCTAAATATAAAATACCATTGGCGTTGGGGGTTGATATTGGTGGCAATCCAATGTTCTTTGATTTGGCGAAAATGCCGCACATGCTGGTTGCAGGGCGTACAGGGTCTGGTAAGTCTGTGTTTGTACAATCAATTATTACGTCTATTGTGTATCACTTTACACCAGACAAGTGTAAACTGATTATTATTGACCCAAAGGGTGTTGACTTTGGTTTTTGGGATGATATTCCACATTTAATCACACCGATTGTTAAGTTAGAACCAGAGCCGGCTGTAAATGCTTTGAAATGGGCGGTGCGTGAAATGGAAGAACGTTATAAACAATTACAGGTTCTGAATGCGCGCAATATTGAAAGTTATAATGAAATTGCAGCGCAGAAACGCGAGGCTGGTGAAAAAATTACTAAACAAGTCGCAGTTGGTACAGACGAAGAAACCGGGGAATTATTATTTGAAACCCAAGAAGTAGATTTGTCAGATATGCCATATATGGTCATTATTATTGACGAGGTTGCGGATTTGATGAGTTTGGCGCGTAAAGACGTAGAAGCCTGTGTGCAACGTATTGCACAAAAGGCACGTGCGGCGGGTATTCACTTGGTTATGGCGACCCAGCGTCCAGACGCAACAACAATTACAGGTGTTATCAAGGCAAATTTCCCAACGCGTATTTCTTTCCAGGCGCGCAGCCGTATTGATAGTGTGACATGTCTGGGTGAAGGCGGGGCAGAGCAGTTATTGGCAATGGGTGACATGTTATTCAGCGAGGCCGGCCGCGTTCCTGTGCGTATCCATGGTGCGTTTATCGATGACAATGAATTGAAACGTATTGGTGATTTCTTGCGCAGTCAAGGCGCGCCAGAATATGCCGAAGGCGTTACGGATTCTGCCGATGGTGGCATGGGGGGTGGCGATATTGCCGGCATCCCAGGGGCGATTGGTGGTGCGTCTGGGGATAAAGATGCGGATTTATATGCGCGCGCCAAAGAATGTGTTTTGCGTGATAAAAAACCGACAATTTCTTATATTCAGCGCCGTTTACAAATTGGCTATAACAAGGCTGCAGGCTTTATGGAACGCATGGAAGAAGATGGTATTGTGTCTGCGCCTGATGCAAATAACAAACGTCACATCCTGTAAATTAAATATAATAATTCATCTACAAGCGGTGCCGGCAATTCATGTAGCGTCTGTACACTACATTGCCGGCACTACTTGTATCTAAATCATTATCTTTAATTTACTGCATTTCTGGGTGTGGGTATAATTTTTACTTTTATATAAATCTTTTTTATGTTAGAATAAGTTACATTAGAGAGAGTATGAAGTTTATCAAAAGATTTTTTATAATGATGCTGTGCGTCATGCCGACATTGGCAGGCGCTCAGATTGCGACCACTGCGGGGGATAATTTAACGGCATGGAATGGAAACAGTGGTGCAACCAATAATAATAATTGGAATACAATGATGAACAGTCGTACGTTGGCAACGGCAAATATGCCAACGGCTGATTTTGGGAATTGTAATTCTTTGATTTTGCGTTGTGCGCAACCAAAATGCGCGGGGTGCACAACGGTTGATTTGGCGCGCTCTATTGTTGCGGGGTGTGTGAACAGTAATGCATCTTGCAAACAGTATGGTAATGAATTGATTGAATATATTTCTGCACAGATTGTTGCAAGCGCAAATTCAAAAATGCAAGAACAGCAAATGATGGCGCAACAGGCGGCCGCACAGCAGGCGGCTGCGCAGAGCAGTGCGCAGATGCAGCAAATGCAACAACAAATGATGCAAATGCAACAGCAGATGCAGGAACAAAATGCGGCACAGATGGCACAAATGCAGGCGGCATTAGAAGAACAAAAGGCATTGGCCGCCCAAGCGCAGAGCGAGGCATTGGCCGCCCAGCAGGCACAATATGATGCTGCCGCTGCGCAATCTGCGGCCAGTGATGCTGCGGCAAATCAAACGGTTTCGGGACGTGAATTGACAACGGCACAACGTGTGGCAGCAGAATCGGGAATATCCGAAGATTTGTTGGCGCGTCAGACAATTTCTGGGGAAATTTTAACGGCGGTTGAAAATGCAGAATTGCAATTAAAAAACCTGAATGCCACCATGCAAGAGGCGTTTACTTATGCCGGCTGTGATAAACGTGGTAATAATTGCAAGGGGCCAAAACGTGTCAAGATGTTCAAGGAAAAAGCGCAGCGGTTCTTTCAGCCTTATGATGATATAGTTGATGAATTGTATGATGCCTTGGAATTGTCTTTGGCGGTTGGTGTTGATATTACAGATGTTATCATGATGTTAAATGGTGCGTGTAATCGTTGGGGTAAATATATGTGTCGTCCAGACAAAGGTGCGGATAATAGCAGTAACTTTGCCAAAGAATATCCAACATACAGCACGAAAGATTGTGTAAATGAAAAGTCTGTTGCGGGTGCGGAAGATTCTGTTGTTCGTGGCGGTCAATCGTGTCGTATCGGGATGGTGGTTCCGCCCCAAGATGATGTCAGATGTGTTTTGACCAGTGTAATTACTGAAAATAACAGCAAAGATATTGAACGTCAGTGGGTTATGGAAAATGAAGATGATGATGGCTTGGTTCGGTTAGGGTGTGCAACATCTGCGTTGGATACGTTGGCGATATTTGGTCGCCGCAGTAATAAGAAGGCATCAACAGTATCGATGGAGATTTTAGAACGTATTTTATTACAAGATGCGCCAGAATATTCGTCAAACAATCGTTTTTCGCGTGGAAATTCGGAATCGGCACAGGTGGCCAAAACCAAATATTGCGCCGTTACCGAAGATGGGTATAATAATTTGGTTTCTGCATTGAATACGCAGAAATTGCCAAAGACGGTTTGTATTAGTGATAAGAAGTTAACTAATATCGCCATGAAGGGTGCAATTATGGCATCTGGATTCAAGGGCAGTGGATTAAGTGACAGTGGTGTTGTTCCGGGGGTTGATGAAGAAGAATTGTGTGATTGGTGGGGGCTAAGAGCAAAAAGTATTGATGACAGTTGTGGTACAACATGGGATGATGCGTCCAAGCGTTGTGGTTATTATGGACTGTGCAAGTTTGAAAATAGTGATTTTGTTAAGAGTGATATTGCAATGATAGATGCTGTTGGGTTGGAAAGAGAGTTAAATTATATGGAGAGTAAATTAGATAATTATGTTGAAGGTGTACAAAATAAAATGTGGTCAACTGCGGGGGGGGGGGGTAAAGTTGCTGAGCTGAAAGATGATGTGTATTGGCAAAGTCTTGCCCAGGTGGAGGATGAAGTTATAGAAGATGATCCGGCGTGGAAGTTAATTACACCAAAGGATACCTGTGAAGCAAAAGGAAAAAAGTGGGTGCCAAACGATTTTTATAAGGATAATGGTAAGTATGGAACATGTGTAGATAAATAATATAAAATGAAAAACTGGAAAAATATTTTGTTCAAAGTTTTATCTGTGGCAATCGTAACGATGGTCGTGGTGCCGGTGTGGGCGGCGGATGACGGTTGTGATAATGATGATAATAATATGATTACACCAGAATTGGCACTGTGTTCAACGCATGCATATAATGTAGGGGTGATTGAAAACCCCAGTGATTCTGGCGATCGGGCTTTTATGCAAGAAATTATCGCAATGAAAACAACACTGATAACGCAGCAAATGTTTCGGCAATATGAACAAATGGAATCTATGTTGAATCGTCTGAAGACCCAGTTGGAAAAAGCAGTTTTGACCAATGACTTGAAGGTCGCCAGTGGTAATACAGATGATGAGGAGGATATTAAGTCCAGTGGTTACAGGGCGACCGATGGAACTTATGTGGTTTGTGCGCAAAATTGTTTGAATAAGTATCAGATGGCAGAAGCGTTGGATTGTTATGAAAAAAATCTGGCATGTGTGCAACAGCAGTCCGCAAATGGTGAAAATATAACATCGGAATTGAAAAAACAATTATGGGCAGATTGGAAACAATTAAGCAACTTGAAAGTAGCTGATGGGTCTGGGCCTTGTGGTCTTTCTAAGGATGTAGAAGAGGTTAAAGATGCCAAAGAGCTGAAATCTAAAAAGTTCAAGGCCCTGTTAAATGATATGCGCGGATGTTTGCGGAATAAGTATTCTGATTACCAGAACGGTCAATTGAAGTTAAAGGCTGGAATAAAATAAATATCCCGCGGGTGCGGGATTTTTATTTGTTGAAATTTTGTCGTCCTGATATGGGAATATAAAAAAAGAATTGTGAATTGCATGCTTAATAAGTGTTTACATAATGGCAAAAAATTGATATAATCAAGTATAGTAAACGTGCATTGTGCGCGGTGAAATCTTATAGAAAGGTTGGATTTCTGGGTAAAACCAGAATACAAGGAGAGCTGAATGAAAGGGCAGAAATTTTTAAGTTCATTGAAAAATGCAATGGGAACGGTCATGTTGCTGGCGGGCGCGTTTTTCGTGTGTTCAACTGTGCTGTCTATCCGTACGGTGTTTGCAGACCCAATCGCACCGGTAAATATGGATGTTTATGGTGTGCAGTCTGGACGTGCAAGTGCACGTACATCTGGTCGTGCCAGTCCACGTGGTGCAAATTCTGCCACGTCACGCGCGACTGTTGCGCGCACGGCGGTTGCAAATGGACGTGTAAATGCAACGCCTGTACGTAATGTGAATTCACGCACAGTTGCCAGTCGTACAACATCACCACGTGCAAATGCCACATCATCCAGAAATGTCGTATCGCGCGAGGCGAATGTTATAAATCGTGCAAATCAGGCGCGTAATGTTCGTGCACGTACGGCGGTCGCAAATGGTGTATCTACGGCCGCGGGGGCGCGTGTGTCCTTGGCAGGCAGTGCGGTTCGCGGTAACAAAGGTACAACATCCACCAATTATTCTTATCTGACAAATAAATTATATACGGGGAATTATTCCAATATTATTGATTCAACAACCGGATTGATTTCCGATGATGCGTATCAGGTATGTATGGAATCTTATTATACATGTATGGACGAAATTTGTACTGCGCGTAATGCCGCGCAACGCAGATGTGCGTGTGCGGGCCGTGTCAAGGCATTTGCAGATGCCGAAGCGCAACTGGAAACAGCAAATGAAGAACTTATCAAAGTGTCAGGTGAATTGGCGTTGTTGATTGCAAACAAGGGTAAAGATGTTTCGGTTGCTTTCCAATTAACAGATGCAGAAAAGGTTATGAACTGTGTTTCTTGGAAGGATACAACCAATCAATATGGTGTTAATTCGCAAGAAGCAATAGATTGGTGTTCAAATCATGGTATCTTTAATAATGGCAAAACGGTTACCAGTTGTGCGAAACCAGAATATTGTTCCGAAGCCGGAAATGACTTTGGTTTTGATGTTTCCACGTTGGATGGAACGGGGTCTGATATTTTGGCAACACTGAAATCGTGGGCAGATGCCAAAGATAATACAATCACAATCTTGCAAGACGACAAAGAAGGTTTGTTGGGGGCGTTCGAAGGAATTTCAAATGTTGTTGGCAGTGTGTCCGGTATCAGTGGGGCATTTGCAGATGCCGAAGATTTAGAAGATACATTGGCGGAAACATGGGGATATGATTTGTTTGCACATGCACATAACGAAGTTTGTAGCCGCGTTTTGGATTCTTGCTTTAATGGTATTTACGAAGCATGTGGTTCGCCATCTTCGTTTGGAGGCAAGTGCGCAAATGGTCAATCGTCAAATTGTCCGTTTAACTATAATTCCAAGATAGAAGTTTCCAAAGCAGGGGATATTACATTGAATGAACGTGGTGCAACAGTTACAACAAATTCCAGTGCAACATGCTTTGGTTATACATCTGCATCGGGCGACCCATATTCCAGTTTGCGTGGGCCGGTCGCAGATGCACGCCGCAGCATTATGAATAAATATCTGTTGGATGCAAATGCGGACTGTGATGCGTATGGTGAACAGTTGCGCATAACCGCACAAAATATCGGTTATCAAAAGGTTGCCGCACAACAAGCGTTGCAACAGAAACGTTTGGAATTTGATAACGAAGAAAAAGAAACTGTCTTGGCCCAGGCAATAGAGGCAATGGGTAACTTTGATGAATGTATCAGTGAAATTATGGATTGCTATGAAACACAGGCACGTTCAAATGATAACTGGACAGATGCACGTATCAAGACATACTGTGCACAGATTGCAAATGTTCCACATTGTTATGAAGAAATGATTTGTAATCCATCAATGGCACAATTCCGTGCGGTTATTGATGTCGCGGATAGTGGCAGCTGTAAAAACAGCCAAGACTATACCCAGAATACATGCCGCAATGTCGTGACATTGAATGAAATTATCAATGGATTTGGCAACAGTGTAGAGGCAGATTATATCGCAGCAGAAGGCACGGGTTCTTCAATCGCAATGCGTGAACAGTGCTTGATGGATGCGGGTATAGATGCCGTCAGAAATTGGTCTGCATTTGAAGAAGCAGCGGACAGGGTTAGATGTTCTGTTGCAGAATTGAATAATGTCAATGCAAAGCAAGGTTGGAAGAGAAGTGCAGATAAAGAATGTACAGAAATTACAGTATGTAAGGATGGTTATGAACTGAAGGGTGGTAAGTGTGAGGTGTCCGACTCTTCTGCTGATGACGATGATAATACGCCAGGTAACGATGATAACCCATCTGGTTCCACCGGGGGGGGGGGGAATAAGGTTACTTGTTCTGCAAATCAGGTAGAATATAATAACCAATGTTATTACAAGACCCGGTCATGTGCGCCAATGCCCGCGAATGCCAAGTCGGGAACACAGACTTTTGAGAATGGCGCGTATAGTGATTGCGTAATTTCGGAATGTAACAATGGTTATACTCTGGATAGTAATTTATGCCATGCGTCTAAAAAGGATTGTGATACGAAGGGAGAAGGCGTAAGCAAAGGGTATCAGGAATATAATAAAAACACTGGTTATTATGGTGCCTGTATTATTACAGAATGCGTAGATGGCTATGAATTGCAGAATAATAGTTGCGTAAAGCAACAATCTGAGAGAGAAGCATGTGTCGATGCTGGCGGAGAATGGGAGGCGGATTCTTCAACATGTATTTGTTATGAGCCGGACGGTGATATATATGGGTTTAAGCCAGCTGAATGGAATCCAAAGACATTGAAATGTGAGTGTGATAGCGGATTTGATAAACTCGGTAATGAATGTCACCCAGCTACAGAAGACGCATGCACAGATCTGGGTGGTAGCTGGATAGAAGATGAAGAAGGTGGAGATAGTCATTATTGTGAGATTTAATAAAAATCCCGCTGTTTGGCGGGATTTTTTGTGTCAGATATCTTGAACGTGAATTGATATTATTTTCCCAGACACAGTTGACCAAATGTTTTATCCAAAACTTCGGACGTGGTGATTGTGCCAAGAATCTTGCCAATCGTGTCCGTGGCGCGGCGGGTGTGTTCCGCAAATATGTCGTAATTATCACCAGCCTGTAACGCCATGTGCAAATCTGCGCGGGCGGTTTCCAATAATGCTTTTGTGCGGGCGTTGATTACCAAATTGTTTTCAGATCCATCCATAAGTGTGTGAATCTTGTCGCGCAGGGCGGTCAATAAGTCAGGCATCCCATCGCCAGTATGTGCAGATACGTACAAGTAATTTTCAATATCCAAAATGTGATTCCCAGATTTTGGTAACAAATCCGATTTGTTTATAACAATGATTTCATTGTCAGAATCTTTGGGGGTGAATTTTGCTGGCAGTTGTTCCGGTGTGTACACGTGAACAACAATATCTGCATTTTCTATTTCTGTCTTGGTGCGTTCAATACCAATGCTTTCAATTTTGTCATCTGTTTCACGCAGGCCCGCGGTGTCAGATAAATTTACCATAAAACCATCAATGTCCAGATTAACCGATACAACATCACGTGTTGTGCCGGCAATATCTGATACAATCGCACGGTTCGAACCCGCCAAATAATTAAATATGGATGATTTTCCAACATTCGTTTCGCCAACCAATGCAATATTTATACCACCACGAATCGCACGGGATGTGTTGTATCCATTTAATGCATTGTTAATTTCTTTATATAACTTTTCTGTGCGCGTGTAAATCGTTTCGCCAATGTTTGCGGGTAAATCATCCGCGTTGTAGTCCAATATTGCCGCCGCATACGCGGATATCTCAACCATCTGGTTGCGCCACGTGTTGTAAATTTCGCTGTCGCGTCCCAGCATGGATTTTAAGGCGTGTTTTCTTTGTTGGTCGGTTTGTGCATCCAGTAATGCCGCCAGACCATCAACGTCCGCCAAGTCCATCTTGTTGTTGTAAAATGCGCGTCTGGAAAATTCCCCAGGGGTTGCCATGCGCATGCCCAATGTTTTCAGGTATTCAAATGTCGCGTTAATTGTTGCCGGCGCGCCGTGCGTGTGTAATTCAATAACGTCCGTGCCGGTAAAACTGTGTGGGGCGGGAAAATATATCGCCAGACATTGGTCGATTAAATCGTCCGTGGTATCGGTCAAATTACAAAAATATGCGTGGCGGGGGACAAATTCCGATTTGTTTATGAATTTGGAAAAAATGTCTGACAGATGGTCGCCAGATATACGAATAACCGCAACGCCGGATTTGCCGTGCCCGCTGGATAATGCAAAAATTGTGTCGTTTGTATTCATTATTTATTACCACTTATTTCTTTCAATGCCAATGGAACCAGTTTAGATACGTCTGCCGTTGGATTTTGATTTACCAATTTTTGTGCCATTTCAATTATGTCTAATCTGCGATAGCCCAATGCTTCCAGCGCCATCAATAAATCAGGCAGGGCAGAACCTGCGCTGGATGTGCCGCCGGTGTCTGGGGCAAATAATGTTGCAGATGCGCCACCGACTTTGTTTTTCAATTCAACAATGATTTTTTCTGCCATCTTTTTGCCAACGCCTGGGGCGGTTGCAATCGTTTTGGCATCGCCGGTCGCGATTGCAGACATTAAGGTGTCAGAATTTATTGTGCCCAAAATCGCCAAGGCAACCTTTGGACCCACACCAGATACGCCTGTTAACATATTAAACAGGTTTTGCCCGTTTAGCGTTGTGAAACCAAACAGACGAATTGAATCTTCGCGCACAACCGTTTCAATCCACAGTTCAACAGTACTTTTATGTGTCAGGTATTCTGCTGTATAGACCTTGTATCCGACACCGCCTGTTAATAAAATAACAAAACCATCGCCGATATAGTCAACTATGCCTTGCAATTTTCCAATCATTTGTTATCCTTTTGGGGTAATTTTAATCTAAATAAATAAAAAGGTCAAATATGAGTGGACACAGTAAATGGCATAATATTCAACATAAAAAGGGCGCGGCAGACGCTGCACGCAGTGGCTTGTTTACCAAGTTGGCACGTGAAATTACAATGGCGGCAAAGTTGGGCGATAAAAATCCTGATAATAACCCACGCCTTCGCTTGGCGATTTTGACAGCCCGCAAAAATTCTATGCCAAATGATAACATCAAGCGCGCGATTGACAAGGCATCTGGCGCGAACACAGAAAGCTATGAAGCGGTACGTTACGAAGGGTATGGACCGGGGGCTGTACCTGTTATCGTAGAAGCCTTGACCGATAACCCACGCCGTACAGTGCCAGAAATCCGTAATATCTTTGCCAAAAATGGTGGTAATATGGGCGAAGAAGGTTCTGTTGTATTTATGTTTACACGCGCGGGTCAAATCATGTACCCGGCATCAATCGGTAAAACCGAAGATGAAATGATGGAAATTATTATGGAAGCAAATGCGGATAATTTGGAAACATCAGAAGAGGGCTTTATCATCACAACAAAACCCGAAGATTTTATCAACGCACAAAAATACTTGGCGGATATTTTGGGTGAACCAGAACAGGCAGAATTAACCTGGTTACCAAACATGCCAATGGATTTGGATGATGAAGCGTATGCCAAAATTGAAAAATTGGTAGATGCGCTGGATGCAAATGATGATGTGCAGAAGGTGTTTACAGCGGCTGCCTAAAAAAATAAATTAAATCTAATGACTTATCTAAAAGGAAAAACGATGGCTCATGTAACTTTTGTACACTACGCCATCGTTTTTCCTTTTATCTAAATCATTATCTTTAATTTCTTTCGCTAATCTTGGGGTTGGGTGGAATCTCATGTATCGCATGTACACTACGATTCCCGATTTGTTTTTATCTAAATCATTATCTTTAATTTCTTACCATCGCAAGGAGTTGTTGGGCGATGGCTTATGTAACTTGGTGTACACTACGCCATCGTTTTTGGTTTTTTTATCCTTTTTTATATACGTATTTTATGCTATAATTTATCAAAAGGAGTTTTATAAATGAAAAAATCTTTGTCAGGGATTGTAGGGATTTTGGTTGCGTTTGGCGTGTTTGCTGCAAATGCCGATACTAATTGGGGCGCACGTTCGGGGTCTGTCGCAAAATTGGATGGCGCGCCGGCGGTACGTGAACAACAGAATGTTAACTATGAAAAATATCAGACACGTACATTGACACGTACATACGAATCTACGGATGGCGGGGATTTGTATTATGTGAAGCCCGCAAATCGCAGCGCGCTGTACAAGCAATATGATGCCGCAAATTCTTCGTCTGCACGTGCGGTCAAGACAACCAAGCGTCAATCCCGTAGCGAGAAAGTTGTCGCTAAGATGAAACGTAAATATTATTTGGCACATCCTTTCTTTCAACCTTTGCAGGGCAAGTTTGGATCTGTGACAGATTTGTCTTATACGTCTGGCAAGTTTGATTTTGAATTAAATCAGGTTGTGCCTGTGTATGATGGCGAAACACCAAAATATCCATTAACAGGTGTAGGTGGCGAATGGAAAAATAATAATTTGGCAATCAAAGAAGACTTTAGCTATGGTATTACTGATCGTGTTGCATTGGTTGGTATGTTGCAATATAACGCAGCAGAAAGTGAAGTTGATTGGGGACAAAGTGGACCATCGGAAAGTATGGATGACAGCAGCTTGAATCTGTTCGGTTTGGGGGCGCAATGGCGTTTTGTCGATAATGCGGATTGGATTGCAACTGTGTCAGGATATTATCAGCATCAAAAAGATGTTTCTAATAATATCATCTTGGATTTGAAAGCAGGGTACAAGGTTGCACAATCTACGATATATGGGTTGGGACGCGCCTGGTATCTGGATTTAGAAGGTAATTCATACGGCAGCTTTATAGAAGGTACAGATGCAGATGGTGTGTATGCCGCAACATATATCCCATATCAGGTTGGCGAAAGTGAAATTATGTACTTTGAAGCCGGATTGGGTGTGTTTAGTGTGCTGCAAGAAGACTGGACATTGAATCTGGAAGCGGTCTTTGGTAATTATGATTGGCACAATAGTGCAACTATCAAAGGGGCAATCGGATGGCAGCCAAACGATTGGTTCGCATTGAATCTGTATGCAAAAACATCTTTCTATGATAATGCAGATGGCAAAAATTTAGGTCTGTATTGGATGGAGCCAAATATCGGATTTGATGCGTTGCAAAAAATTGGTTCGGCCAAGGTGGATAATTCATCCGAAACATCAATCGGTGTACAGGCAATATTCCAATTCTAGGGTATTATAAAATCCCCCAGATTTTTTCTGGGGGAATGTGTGTTCAAAGCGAGAGAGGGGATTTTCAATGCGTAAATTTTTATCTGTGGGGTTGGTTTCGTTGGTAATGGCAACACCATCTGTGGTGCGTGCAAATGATTTATCTTTGGATTCGGCAGACCCTTTGTTTTTACAAGGTGCAGAACAGATTTTAACACAAACGTCTGTTACGTACTGGGATCATATTTTGCGGGCAGGGCAATCTGTGTCGTATGGGCTAAATAATCGTTTGGCGATTGGGGCAAATGTTCATTATCAGCATGACTTTAATGGCAACGAAGATGGTTTTTCTGCGATTGATTTAGGTGCCACATATCGTATGTCTGCACCAGGACAGACCGAATCGGATGTAATTTCAGATGTTTTGTTTGGGTTCAAGTTTGGCGGTGGTTCCAAGGTGCGCACACCTGATTATGCAGATTCTACATATTATCTGGGGGTGCGTTTCGGACGTCAGTGGTTGGGTATGACATTGGCGGCAACCATAAAGTCAACTTGGGTATTTGATGATACGCGTGGCACGGCCTTTATTGATTTTAGTCCAGAAGCATATTTTAGAATTTCACCTGATTTCCGTTTGGGTGGTGGTTTTACAATTCGCAAGGCGACACACAAGGATCCAATTACCCATAAGGATTATGATCAAGAATGGTTACATATGAAATTGGTTCGTCAGTATGGGCGCACGCAGTATATTGGGCATGTGGACTATGAATTTGAATCAGATGATGCACAGGTGGGGGCTCGCGTCAACATCCTCTTCTAAATAAATTAAATATAATAATTCATCTAAAAGCAAATTGGGAATCTCATGTAGCGCATGTACACTACGATTCCCAATTTGCTTTTATCTAAATCATTATATTTAATTTCTTTCGCTAATCTTGGGGTTGGGTGGAATCTCATGTAGCGCATGTACTACTCGCGATTCCCGATTTGTTTTTATCTAAATCATTATATTTAATTTCTTTCGCTAATCCTGGGGGTATTATTTCTTGCCCAGTTTTTCACGCAATGAATCCCAATATTCAAGGCGTTTTTTTATTTCGCGTTCAAAACCACGTTCAACTGGAAAATAGTATCTTTGACGGCCCATAGATTCTGGAAAACAATTTTGACCAGAAAAGCCAGATTCTGTATCTGGGTCATATATATAGCCCGCATTATATCCCAAATTTTTCATCATTTTTGTTGGGGCGTTTAAGATGTTTTTTGGGGGCATCAGGCTGCCTGTTTCACGCGCGGCAGCGTATGCGGCCTTTTGTGCGCGATAATTACCAATGCTTTTTGGTGCAGTACCCAGATATATTACCAGTTGGGTCAGCGCAAGATCGCCTTCGGGACTGCCAAGTCTTTCGTATGCTTGCCATGCAGCAATTGCAATTTGCAGGGCATTTGGGTCTGCCAGACCAACATCTTCAACCGCAAAGCGTGTTAAACGTCTGAATATATACATTGGGTCTTGCCCAGATGTCATCATACGCGCTGTCCAATACAGTGCGGCATCTGTATCGCTGGCACGTAAAGATTTATGTACGGCAGATATTAAATTATAATGTTCGTCACCATGTTTATCGGATAATGGTGCACGCTTTTGTACGGCGGAATCCAAGGCATCCGGTGATAATGGTGACTTAAATTTTGCATTAAATAAATATTCAACAGTGTTTAATAAAAAGCGTGCGTCACCATCTGCCATTTGGGCAAGGTGGGTTCGTGCATCATTATCAAGTGGCAGTTCGCGGGATGTAAAATCTTCGGCACGCGACATTAATGTTAACAGGTCTTCGGTCGCCAATGGTTGCAGTACACCAATGTGACAGCGTGACAGTAACGCGTTGTTAAGATTAAAACTGGGGTTTTCGGTGGTTGCGCCGATAAATACAACTGTGCCGTCTTCTAGATATGGCAGTAATGTATCCTGTTGTGTTTTGTTAAAGCGATGGATTTCATCAATGAACAGCAGCGTGCCACGGCCAATGTCGCGATTCATACGGGCAGCATCCATGGCTTTTTTTATATCAGCTGTGCCAGAGAACACCGCAGACATTGGAACAAAATCCATGTCAACAGAATTTGCCAAGGCGCGTGCGATAGTTGTTTTTCCGCACCCGGGCGGGCCCCATAAAATTAAATTAGATAATTTTTTGTTGTCAACCATACGGCGAACCAGGCCGTTTTCGCCCAGTAATGTAACTTGTCCCACAATATCGTCTATTGTGGCAGGTCGCATTAAATCGGCAAGTGGTCGTGTCATTTTACTTGGCTTTTATTTGATGTTTATTTGTGATATAATGATTGTATTAAATTACAAAGGAATTGGCAAGTTGGTAAATAAAAATTCTGAATTTACATTGGCAGTGGCTAATTTGGCGGCGGCGGCGATTGCGGCAAATCCAAATCTGACCATGGAAGAGGCCGTACGTAATGCGCGTGAAATATTGCGTGGAACATCTGTAACACAACAGCAGATAGAAGATTCTGTTCAATCTGATAAAATTCAATGTCTGGAAGATGGAACTTGGCATGTTATGTTAAGGCGATATATCAAACGCAGATTTAATCTGACACCACAACAATATCGTGAAAAGTGGGGGTTGCCAGATGACTATCCGTTTGTTGCGCCATCTTATGCGCGCAAGCGTTCTAAAATTGCCAAAAAATCAGGCTTGGGAAGGAGATGATGGCTATGGCGGCAGAAATTACTGTGAAAAAAACAGGTGCTAAATTAGATGGGGTTGCGGATGGTTTGGCAGAAAAAAGAGCAAAAGTAAAAAAGCGAAAACCTGTATATAAAATAGAATTTGAAGATGTTTTTGATCCGGCCGCGGAAGATAAGCGTATGCAAGTGTTTGCAAAATGGCTTGGCGAAAGGGCAGAGCATAATATATCTAAATTAAGTGGTGCTGCAAAATTATGGCTGATGGAATATATGGTGCGTGCTTTTAATGCGTTAACACTGGATAATGCTTTGTTACGCAAAATGGAACAGGCGTATGCAAAAGCAAAGGTGTCACCAAAAGGCAAAAAACAGCAATTTATAAAAAATATAGGACCCAATATAAAACATTATTTTAAGTCTGTGATAAAGAAGAATCCGGCTGTTTTTTCTTATCTTTCTTATTATATGATGATGGGTGCGGTATTGTTAGGAGGCTGGGGTGTTTATGAAGTGGCAGGCAAAGACAATGATTCAAAAACAAAAAAAGAAATTCGTAACGACCAAGATTCAACATGGAATGATGATACTGTATTAAAATATGAAGAATTTGCAAAAATAAATGGGGGCTATGTTAACCCAAATCGTAAAGATTATGTTAAAGCTGCGCTGGAGGCATATTGGCCAGAAATTGCCATTGGTTTGACAGAGTTGGAAACATATCGTGCCAAGCCTGTGGTACACCAGGGTGAAAAACGTGCAACAAATGGATTGGGGTGTACGTGGACATATACCTATGATAAAAATGGGGTTTTAAGACAAGCAAAAAATATTGCTGGAAAAACAAAAACGCTTACCAAAGAGCAGAATTATGAACAGGTTAGACGGCATTTGATAGCTTCGACCTTGCCAATGTTGAAAAAGGTTACAAAAGGTAAGACGAATATTACAAGAAGGCAAGCAATAGCACTGGTCCTTGCAGGATACCAAAGACCTGCAGATATGGTGGGGATTGCAACAAAAATTGCAAAAGCAAAAACAAGTAGACAAATTGCAGATGCGTTTACGCACTATAATGGACCCGAAGGTGATCGGGTGGGAACAATGAAACGCCGCTGGGTGTGTGCTGCGTATGCCATAGGTGCAATAGATATTCAAGATTTGTTAAATATGACACGCGATTCGTTCTCTATCCCGTTGCTTAGTAGCGTTTATAAGAATGGGCATTTCTTGTTGGGCAAGCAAACTGTAAATTTTGTGTTGGGGTGTGAACGCAAAAATTACAATAAAGTTGGCGAATTCTTGTCTGATTTTGAAGGTGGAAGACGGATATTGGTTTCGGTTGCAAAAAATAATGATGATGTTACAGGAATCGCTGCAGTGGAAATGTCTGAAGAGGAAAAGCAGATAGAAAAATCTATGGAAATATTAAACAAAGGAAATCGTGTATATAAAAGTGGGGAATATGAAAAAGCAGTCGTACTGTATGAAGATGCCATAAAGGCAAATGAGAATAATATGGAAGCATACAGTTCTTTGGCATTGGCTTATTTGCGTTTGGGTGATGAAACAAAAGATATTCGGTATTATAATAAATGTATTAATGCTGTTGTAGAGGGAAACAAGAGGATGAATGCAAATGTTGGTTTGTTGATGGATCGCGGGGTAAAAGCAGCTTCTTATTATAATGCAGGAAAAGCGCGTGAAAAAATGGGTAACATATATAGAGATAAAAAAGATATTGTTAAAGCAAATGAATGTTATGCCAAAGCAAAAATAAACTATGAAACCGCGTTGGAAAATGCAAAACTAGCAGGCTTGTCAAAGTCGCGTCAGGATGTTTATCAAAAGGCAATAAATCGCATGAAGGCACATTTGCCAACAAAAAGCACTGCCAAAACAAAAAAGGCACCACAAAAGAAGAAAAAAGTTGCGTTTAATGATGGAATAAACAAAATTCAGTATAAAGGCTTCTTGGTATATGAACCAGATGCCAATGATAATAGTATGGCATAGGTGATAAAAGATGAAAGCGTATGTTGATATTCATGATAAACGTTGGAATAAATATAAAGTTGATTTTGAAAAAGTCGTGTGTGCGGCGGTTGAATGCGTACACAAGGATTCCGAGGTGTCAATTATTCTAACCAACGATTCGGAAATTCAACAAATTAATCGTGAATATCGCGGCATAGATAAACCAACAAATGTTTTGTCTTTTGAATTGGGGGATGATGTTTTGTTGGGGGATATTTATGTGTCGTTGGATACCGTCCTGCGCGAGGCAAAAGATGCCAATATATCAGTACAAAATCATGTGATACATATGATTGTTCATGGGGTCTTGCACTTGCAGGGATACGATCATATAAATGATGATGATGCAACTGTTATGGAAAACAAAGAAATCAAAATCTTAAAGAAATTAAATATCGCAAATCCATATTCGGATGACGTGGTGTGCGCAGGTGGAAAATATTGCCCCGGTGCCAAGACAATCGCGTTTTTGAACAGGTTGAAAGTTCGTGAAAATAGTTTTTGGCAATATGCGCTGTACGCACTGTTTGGTGGGATTGCAAGTTTTGGTTTTGCGCCATTTTATCAATGGTGGTGGATGTTGGTTGGTGTTGGTGGGGCGTATTGGTTGACGATTCGTAATGCTAAAATTGGTGGCTTTTGGCGTTCGTTGTTACGGGTTGCACCATTTGGTGCAGCGTATGCTGTGGCAATGTTTTGGTGGGTGTTACATTCTATATATGTTGTTCCAGAATTAACACAACAATATGCGGTATGGACAATTCCGGGGCTGTTGGGTTTAATGTTGGCAGGGGTGTGTATTTTTTCGTGGCCGTTTGTGGCGATTGCCAGATATAAAATTTCTGGGGTGGGTCGAGTGTTTATGTTTGCAACCGTTTGGACGTTGGTTTTATGGGCGCGTGAATGGATGTTTACGGGGTTCCCATGGAATCCGATTGCAAATATAATGATTCCTGTACCGGTGCTGTCTAATTCTATGTCGCTGTGGGGCGCGTTGGGCGCGGGCTTTGTTATTATTGGTTTTGTTGCGGGGGTGGTCGAAGTATTACGAAATTATCGCAAACGCGCTTTGTGGGGTGTGGTTGGTTTTTTTATCTTGCTGGCGTGTGTTGGTGGATATGCGGGATATAATAATATAAGGTATGCAAGTTTTGGCGTGAATGTAGAACATAATACGATGATACGTATTGTTCAGCCCGCCACATCGCAATCACAAAAGGCAACACATAGTCGTGAACAGGCATTGCGGAATGCAGAAGATAATTTACGGCGATTGGTGTCACTGACACGGTCGGGTGATGATGTTGCAGATATTGTTATATTTCCAGAAACGTCATATCCGTTTGTTGTAATGCATGATGATTATATTGATTTGGCGCGTATTGTGGGCAGCCCGATTGTTTTTGGTGCAAACACAATTCATGACGGTGCCGTGTTTAATTCAATGGTTGTGTCCAGCGAAAGCGGCCGTATAGAGCATATTTATAGCAAGTCGCATCTGGTGCCATTTGGTGAATATCGTCCATTGGGGATATTGCCAGCACCCGTAAATTTAATGCCGGGCGATGGACCGAAAATAATAAGTGTAAATGGTTTTGTGTTTGCGCCAGCGGTATGTTACGAAATTATTTTTTCTGATTCATTGTTGCGTGCGGGGGCGGGGCATGTTGATGCCATTGTAAACATTACAAATGATAATTGGTTTGGAAATACACCGGGAATATATCAGCACTTGGACATGGTGCGGCGATATGCGATTGAATCTGGATTGCCTATTGTGCGTGCAAATTATTCGGGAATAAGTGCCTTTGTTGCATCGGATGGAAATGTTATTTCCAGTTTGCCGGTTGGGCAATCGGGGTATTTGGATGGATATGTCTGGGGGGCGCATGAAACACCATATCGCATGTTGGGGATGAATATATGGATGATAATAATATTAATCGTTGGATGTGCCGGGGTTTTTATCGGCATGCGTTATAAAGAGTGAGTTTGCATTGGTGTTGTATTGTGATATAATAAATTGGGGTATGAGAGAGAAAATTTGCATATGAAACGGGTGCTTTTCTTATTTGTGTTTTTGTCATTTGTAGGCGGGGTTGCTGGGGGTGCAGATGCAAAGCGTAGTATTTCTGGTGTGGTTAAATGTGATAATGGTAATTCCAGTTTAGCACAATGTGCTGGGGCAACGGTTGTGTGTGAAAAAACAAGTGCCATTGGGGTGGTGGCTGATTTTGAAGGAAAATTTGGTCTGTCTTGCCCGAACGATGAGGGGATACTTGTAGAGTTCGTGGGAATGGATGGTGTAAAAATATCTGCTGCAGAATTGGATAAAAAATCAACAGGTCTGTCGATAGAGTTAAAATCGTCTGCTACAGCAATAGAAGAAGTTGTAGTCAAGGGGTGTACTGTAAATAAAGAAAAAGGTATAAAAAGCGCAACCGACATTGATGGGAAATGTTATCCAACGGAATGTATATCCCCACGTTGGGAATTAATAGGTAAAAATAAGAATGCAAGGTGTAAAGAACAAAAGTGTAATACGGGTTGGGAACAAGGGGAAGATGGTACATGGTCGTGCGAGACGATAAAAAAAGAAGAAAATAAAAAAACTGAAGAAAATTCCCAGGGTTATTCGGATGCGGAAATTAAAGAATTACAAGAAAAGGCAGATGATGCCAAAGCGAATGAGCAGTTGTTAGCTAATCGTATGTTGGGTGGTGCGACCATGGCAGCGACCGGTGCAGGTGGTCAGATGTTGGCGACAGGTCTGGCGGAAAAGAAAGCAGATGCGGATGCGGAACGCCAAATGACGGCTTATTTACAGA